>JAKVBB010000025.1:9766-11802 GCA_022448215.1 Candidatus Altimarinota bacterium
CAAACTATGCAATGGATACAAAGTATTTTATTCTCAAAAACAAACAAAATTGATGGAAAATATATGACAAATATTTGATGATATCTTGAGAAGTGAGCAGAAATATATCGATCAAAACAGAAATATATCGTATCAGAAACAAGCTTTTTTGTTTTGGCTTTTTTGAATAATAATGACTCTTTTATATGGATACTCTCTCTTCTTATTTGATAAAAAAAGAGTATGAAAAAAATAATTATAATTTATCGTAGTCTCTGAAAAATAATATTTTGAGGAGAATATTTGAATTTTTGAGAAAATGAAAGGGCTTTTAAAAGCCGCATCTTGAGATTTTGAAAAGATTACAAATATTCTTTTGGGGGATTTTTCAGAGGTTTTTGTATATTTTTTGTATTGATCCTTTGAAGTATGTATCAATACCTTTTTTCATTGAGTTATAATATAGCTTGAAATATAGCATATCTTCATCTGAATTATGAGCATGCTCTGCACAAATATGAAAAGGCTCTTGAATATAGATATAGCCACGAAGTACATGAAAATTATTTGCGAGTAAAAAATCTTCTTAATCAGCAAAAAAACAATACTCCAGTATCTGTATGAACTTGAAATAGTTGAGATGATAATATATATACTCTTGAAATATGACAAAAAATTGCTGAACCTTCTCTAGAGAGTCAGCAAAAATTATCTGATTATATTGATGAATTAAACAGAAAGTGAGAAGAGTATCAAATATTTTTTCGAGATAAATAAAAAAATCCCCCTGCATTCGCTTGACTCATGCTTCCCCCTTTATTAAAGGGGGACTGAGGGGGATTCTATAAAGTTTCATTTTACATACCTGGAAGTCCACCATTTGGCATATTCATACCCATTTGCCCCATAACTCCTTGCATTTTTTCAGCAGCTACTTCTTGAGCTTTTTTCATACCTTTATTTACAGCTTCCATGATGGCTTTTTCGAGTGCTGCTTTGTCTCCAATGAGCTTTGTATCTTCAAATTCTACTTTTTCTACTTTCATTTCTCCGTTAATAGTGACTACCAGTCCATCTACTTCTGCCTCGATTTGAGTATTTTCGAGCTCTTTTTTTACTTTCATGGCTTCTTGTTGAAGTTTCATGAGTTCTCCTGCTTTTGAAAAGTCCATAGTGTTTGTGTTTAGTTATATAATTACTCATTCCTTGATAGATGAGATTGAGAAAAGTATAAGAAATTATCGTAAAAATCAAGATTTAGTGGAGGATTTTTGACACAAAAAATAAAACGTGATATTATTATTTTGTAGCTTATTTTTTAAGTATATATCTATGGCAACACCACCCGTTCAAGATACAGAAGAGTTGATTATTTTGGATGATACTCCTACTCAAGCGGTAGTAGAAGAGCCTATTATTCAGGAAGAGACTCAAGAATCCACCGAAGTGATTGATTTTGGTTCTGAGGATTCTCAAGAAGAATCTTCAAAAGAAGAGAATATTCTTTTAGAAGAAATGACTGATATGCCTGAAGTTTCTTCAGAAACTGAAATTGAAGAAAATCAAACTGAAACAAGCTCTTCAGATCTCTTTGATTTCTCTGATATTGCAGAGGAAAAAGAAGAAGTAGAAATGGAAGAATCATCTACTTCAAAACCAGAAGAAAGTTCTACTGATCTCTTTGGAGGATTCTCAGATGATAGTTCTGCATGAGATGATAAAAATATGGACTCTATTCTGGATAAAACTATTGCTGAACTTGATAAGAGACTCATATCAGTTCAAGATCAAATTCAAAAAGAATCTGAACTAGAAGCAAACCAAATAAAGAAGAACATTGGTTCTATCAAACGAATGAAGTCTTCTGAAATGACAAAAGTTCATAATACAAAACGAAAAAAAGCAGCATAATACTTCTTTTCAAAAATATCAAAAAGCCTTAACCTAAAAAAATACTCACACCTCGATCATGTGGGTATTTTTTTACTTGAATAATTTAAAAAATATATATAATCCGTTCGACCAAGTATATGATAGATGTTTCACAAACATACTCA
>JAKVBB010000026.1 GCA_022448215.1 Candidatus Altimarinota bacterium
CAATAATCTAAAATCGGTTAACCCATTTTCGAGAAACCGGTCTGTGTATGTTGTAGAACTGTACATAATTGAAAAGCATCTGCACACCTTAACCTGACCTCGTTCGCAGCCCTTTGGCGGCCTTATTTACTGCTAATCTGTAATAAATGTGGGCAAATTGATTTGTATCTACTTGCAGGTAATAAAATATATTTATATTTATAAACTTGAAAGGAGATTTATCCTGATTACAGAATCGCATGCGGCCCGAATTGAAAATGTAGCTCCAAAATATAAAGGAAAGAAAACTTCAGGTTTTTCTCGAATTGTACCAGTAAAATACCGAGATGGTGATAATGCAAAAATGGTACTTCTTGAACTGGTTTAATATTTTAATTTCAATTAATAGATTATTATGAAAACGTTGATTCCATCACAAGCAAAATGAAGTGATAGAAAATGGTATGTGATTGATGCTGAGGGACAAACACTCGGACGAATCGCAACAAAAATTGCAACATATCTCAAAGGAAAGAACAAAGTTGATTTTGTTCCTCATCTTGATAATGGAGACTATGTTGTAGTGATTAACTGTGATAAATTCAGTGTAACTGGAAATAAAATGGAAGATAAAATGTATCATAGACATACAGGGTATCTTGGTGGTCTCAAATCAATCAGTCTTGAAGATTTACTTGAAAAAAAACCAGAAAAAGCTCTTGAATTTGCTGTAAGTGGTATGCTTCCAAAAAATAAACTTAGATCGGGAATGCTTTCTCGACTCAAATTATTTACGGGGACAGAACATACTTATGTTGCACAGAAACCAGAAATTATTAAATAATATTAATCCTCATGTCAAAATATATTTATTCTCTTTGAAAAAGAAAAACAGCCAGTGCTCAAGTACGACTTTTTAATGGAAAAGGTGAAAGCACTATTAATGGACGAAAAGTTGCTGATTACATTACACGAGCTGACCTTTTTGATACCGTATATGCTCCACTCAAAGCATGTAAAGTAAAAGATGATGTATACTTCGAAGTAGAAGTATCTGGATCTGGTATTTCTGCTCAAGCTGATGCTATTAGACATGGTCTTTCTCGATCTCTTGCGGGAGAAGATGAAGGATTTAAAAAAGTTCTGAAAGCTGCTGGATTTTTGACACGAGATGCAAGAAAAGTAGAACGAAAAAAACCAGGACGACACAAAGCGCGAAAAGGAATGCAATGGTCAAAACGATAATATTTATAATTTATTTCTAATTTTTCTAAAATGCCAACTATTAACCAATTGGTTCGATCAAAACGAAGAACTCCGGCTACTAAAAGTAAGTCACCAGCTCTTCAAGTAACCAAAAACTCTCTCAAAGGAAAAACAGTAGGAATTCCTGGTGGATGTCCTCAAAAACGATGAGTATGTGTAAAAGTTACTACGATGACTCCAAAGAAACCAAACTCGGCTCTGCGAAAAGTAGCGAGAGTACGACTCACGAACGGATATGAAGTAAACGCATATATCGGAGGAGAAGGTCATAATCTTCAAGAACACTCGGTAGTAGCTATCAGATGAGGTCGAGTGAAAGATCTCCCAGGGGTACGATATCACGTCGTTCGAGGAGTTCTCGACTGTGAAGGAGTTCAAGACAGAAAACAAGGTCGATCACTCTACGGAGCAAAACGACCAAAGTAGACCCCCACCTAACCTCCCCCTATTAAGGGGAGGAAGAATACAATGTGGAGTAAGTTCAACAATTACTGAAAATAAACCACAAAAATTTAATTATTAATTGTTTTTAAAAAAGATGATTCAAGAAAAAACGCAAATGCTTGATAAGTTTACCAACTATATCATGCTTGACGGGAAAAAATCCCTCGCTCAAAAACTTCTTTCAGATGCATTTGAAGTGATTAAAACAAAAGGTCAAAAAAATCCAAAAGCTATTTTTGATAAAGCACTTGAAAATGTAATGCCAAAGATTGAAGTACGACCAAAACGAGTCGGAGGTTCTATCTATCAGGTACCACAAGAAGTAAAACCAAAAAGACAGCTCTTCCTCGCTGCAAAATGGATTATTGATTCAGCTCGATCAAAAAAATGAGCAGACTTCTCTCGATTTCTTGCTGATGAGCTTATTGAAGCAGCCAATGAAAGTGGAAATGCATTTAAGAAAAAACAAGAAGTATATAAAATGGCTGAGGCGAACAAAGCATTTGCTCGATTCGCAAACAGATAGTAATTTAAATATAAATCTTCATATTTGTACTTCAAGAATTATAAATTCGTTTATCGTACTTCAAGTACGACTCACTAAAATTTTTAATCCTTTCAGCACAACTATTTTGATTTCTAGTTTAAATTTAAAATTGAAAAATTTTTATAATATAATTATTTAACAAGATGGCTCACAAGAAAGCTCAATGATCAACCAACAATGGACGAGATTCCAATGCCAAACGACTTGGTGTCAAACTATTTGGAGGACAACAAGCTATTTCAGGGAATATTCTTATCCGACAAAAAGGAAATAAATACTGGCCAGGAGAGGGTGTTTCTCAAGGGAAAGACTTTACTCTTTTTGCTATCCAAGATGGTGTAGTGACTTTTTCTGAAAAGAAAAGAAAACGATATGATGGTCGAGTATATAAAGAAACATATGTTTCTGTAGTATAATTCAAAATACTCCCCCTATACTCCATTCACTTCGTTCATTTCGTATTCTCCCCCTCAATCGAGGGGGAAGAACCGACATCGAGCAAAGCGAGTGAGGTTCAGGGGGAGTTTTGCCACTATAGCTCAGCTGGTACCCCGAGCTCGGGGCCATGGCAAGGGAGAGAGAAATATATATGCCACTATAGCTCAGCTGGTAGAGCGTTCCCATGGTAAGGGAGAGGTCTCGGGTTCAAGTCCCGATAGTGGCTCCATGAAAATACATGTAAAAATCCCCCTTTGTACATCCTGTACAAGGGGGATTTTGAGGAGAGTGAATACTGCTTCTATATCCTTTTTTGAAAATAGAGTAGTCAAGAACCATAAAAAACCTACTCTAAATGAAGTCTTACACTATTACTCTTTTCAAGGGCAACAAGAAAGCAAAAAAATTTTATAGATTTCTTTGTTATTTGCAAGTTTTACTTCACTATTTCTCCTGGAAGGTTGGTCCCATATGCTTCTATTACTCTTCCTGGGTATACCAGTGTATTAATTCATGTTTTTGCGTGATCTCCTACAATCACTCACAGTTTTCTTCGACCCGTATCTGTAAGTTCTTTTTTTACGATAGATTTGATATTCTTGCTATCATGTCGTAGATTTGCTACTTTAAATCAACCTCATAAATTAACATGGTTTCCAATAATACTGTCTCACACATACGAGAGATGAGGAATATGAGTACTATTTCATATATGAGAGTTTTTTACTTCAACGCAAAAACCTATTTTTGAATTTGCTCAGATACTGGTACTTCCTCGCAAGTAAGCATTTGGACCAATAATACTATTTTTTCAAATAGAACAATTTCACTCAATATAGCTTCCTGATTTTATAATAGCTCATTCTTTGAGAATAATATTTCCATGTATAGTAACATTTTCTTCTATTTCTCAGTATATTTGAGACTCTTGTAATTGTGATAGAAAGTATTCTTCAGCATCAAGAATATTCCAACTATAGGTAATATCATGAAAAGGATACTCTATTTCAAAGAGCTTGAGAGGGAAGTCCTGCATAAAGAGATTGAGCGTATCGGTAATTTCATATTCTCATCTTTCAGAATATTCAATACCTTGGTTCATATCAAAAAATTTTCCATTTATTTTGTAGACTCAGAGACTGGCAAGGTTTCATATATATGATTTTGGTTTTTCTATAATTTGAGAAGCATTATTATCTGAATCTTTTGAAAATATTCCATACTTTTCTGGGTTTTTAACGGTTTGTACCAAAGCTCCATATCCATTGTGCTTTGCAAGCGTTTCTATATCTCTTGGGTCAAAGATGGTATCTCCATTTAATATCAGAGTATCTACATCTATTTGAATACCATGAAGTGCGGCTCCAGTTCATTTATTTTCTCATTGGATATGGTATGATATTTTTGTGTTTTCAAATTGTGTACCAAACCTTTCTTTAAAAAGCTCATGTTTGTATTTTATTACAAGAATAACTTCATCTACATGAGGAGTAAGAGCTTCCAGAGTATATTGTATAATAGGTTTTCCACATATCTCTATGAGAGGTTTTGGAGTGGTGCTTGTCAAAGGTCTCAAACGAGATCATTCCCCAGCTGCTAAAATGATAGCTTTCATGATTTTTTTTCAATAAATAGTTTGTATCAAAGTCTATTTTTTTTTGTCACTTTGTAAAGAAAATAGAGTGTATTTTTTAGCAAAAGTTTTTTACATAAAAATCCACTTTTTTCTTGATTCCAAAGCAAAAAAGAGTATATTATTTATGTTATTTAATAACTATGATACTATGCTCGATCAAGATACGATTCAAGCACTCAAAGAAGCATGATATAGCTTTGAAGATATTCAGAGTATTGAGAAATGATTACAAGATGTAGAAAAAGAAAATCTTATTTCCCATGAACAGTTTTGGAAAGAAATATACTCAGAAATAAATATTAAAATGAAGGAGGGAAAATATGTTCAAAATTAAATATACCAAGCAAGCAAAGAATAATATTCGCAATATTTTTTGATATATAGCTTGAGATAATCTTATCGTTGCTACTCAAACTCTACAAAAGATTTATTCGAGTATCTCTCATATTCAAATCTTTCCATACATCTGAAAGCAATACAATATATATTTGAGAGAATTTATAGAATCAAAGTATAAGTTTCGAATTATATATCAAGTAGATGAATCAAATTCTCAAATTATTATTCTTGATGTGTTAAAATATAGAAATACCTTTTAATTAAAAAATCATGTCAGAAAATCCAAATCTAAACGAAGAAAACAATAACTCAGCAGAACAGACAGATCTCTCACTCGATACTGGAATTACCTATCAAGGGGATGAAAATAAAAATATCAAAGATGAGATGGAGTCGTGTTATCTGGATTATGCGATGAGTGTTATCGTCTCTCGAGCACTTCCAGATATCCGAGATGGTTTGAAACCAGTTCACAGAAGAATCCTCTTTGCTATGCATGAACTCGGACTCAGATCATCAGCAAAATTTAGAAAATCAGCGACCGTAGTCGGTGATGTACTCTGAAAATACCACCCACATGGTGATTCAGCCGTGTATGAATCTATGGTTCGTATGGCCCAAGATTTTTCACTGAGATATCCACTCGTAAATGGTCAAGGGAACTTTGGTTCTATGGATGGTGATGGTGCAGCAGCGATGCGTTATACCGAAGCTAAGATGACAAAACTTGCAGAATATCTTCTGTCTGATATCGATAAACAAACCGTTGATTGGAGAGATAACTATGATGCTACCAAAAAAGAACCTTCTGTTCTTCCAACCAGACTTCCAAATCTTTTGATGAATGGGGTCATGGGTATTGCGGTTGGTATGGCTACCAATATGCCTCCTCATAACTTGACAGAACTCGTTCAAGCAACAAAATTTCTTCTGGAAAGCTCAGATACTTCTGCTATTACCGTAGAGGATCTTATGCAATATGTGACGGGTCCAGACTTTCCAACAGGAGGTATTGTATATGATAAAGAAGCACTCCTTACAGCTTATTCTACTGGACGAGGTTCTGTAGTTATCCGAGGGGTAGCTCAAATCGAAGAAGGAAAAAAAGGACGAAATGTAATCCGAATTTCAGAGATTCCATATGGACTCAATAAAGCGAGTTTGGTAGAAAAAATTGCTGATCTCGTACGAGATAAAAAAATCGTAGGTATTTCAGATGTACGAGATGAGTCATCAAAAGAAGGAGTACGAGTTATTGTAGAAATCAAAAAAGATGCTTTTCCAAAAAAGATTCTCAACCAACTCTATAAAATGACTCCACTCCAAACGAGCTTTGGATATAACATGATTGGTCTGGCTGAACGAGGTTCACAACCACGACTCCATAATCTCAAAGAACTTCTCGAAGAGTTTATTGCTCACAGGAAAGAAGTCGTGACACGAAGAACCGAGTACGAACTCAAAATTGCAGAAGCACGAGCACATATTCTCGAAGGTCTCAAAAAAGCACTCGACCATATTGATGCTATTATCAAAACCATTAAAGCCAGTAAAGCACGAGAGGATGCAAGAATGGCACTTATGAAAGAATTTGGATTTACAGAAATTCAAGCAGAAGCGATTCTTGAAATGAAGCTCAATAAACTCGCTGGTCTTGAGAGACAAAAAATAGAAGACGAACTCAAAGAAAAACTTGATTTGATTGCTGACCTGAAAGACATTCTGGCAAAACCGCAGCGAGTGGTAGCAATTATCGTAGAAGAACTCGATTATGTACAAGAAACATTTGGAGACGAACGAAGAACACAAGTAAATGCAGGACGAGTGGGAGAATTTAATCCAAAAGACACGATCCCAAATGAAGATGTGATGATTGTATTTACAAAAAATAGTTATGTAAAACGACTCAAAGCTTCGACATTCCGAACACAACGAAGAGGTGGAAAGGGAATCAGTACCTGAGCGAAAGAAGATGATGAAATCAAATTGATTGTACCAACCAAGAATCACAACGATCTTTTCTTCTTTACGACTCAAGGACGAGTCTTTACTCTTCCAGCATATGAGATTCCAGAAACCTCTCGAATTGCAAAAGGACAACCAATTATCAACCTTCTTGGACTTCAAAAAGATGAAGAAATTGCTGCTATCCTAGATAGTACCGTTTCTACCAATAAATATCTCTTCTTTGTGACTCAAAAAGGTCAGGTGAAAAAACTCGATATGGATCAAGTAGCCAATATCCGGTCAAATGGTCTCAAGGTAGTATGAGTAAAAGAAGGTGATTCACTTAGTTGGGTAAAAACAACTTCAGGAAATGATTCTATTTTTATTGCCACCCATTATGGGAAAGCGATTCAATTCTCAGAAGATGATGTTCGACCAATGGGGCGAACGGCCAGTGGAGTACGATGAATTTCTCTCAAATGAGATGATAGTGTCGTTGAAGTTGCTATTGTACGAGAAGAATACAAATTTGTATTCATCGTGACTGAAAATGGTATGTGAAAGATTTCGGATATCGAAGAATACCGAAATCAAAAAAGATGAGGATCATGAGTCAAAGCTATGGCAGTGACACCAAAAACAGGGAAACTCGTTGGAGCTTCTATGTTATCCGAAGAAGACAGAAAAATGTCTGATGTCATTCTTATATCTGCTGGTGGTCAAACGATTCGACTCTCACTCAAAGGAATTAGAAAAACATCACGAGTGACACAAGGAGTGATCCTGACAAAGATGAAAAAAGAAGGTGATACGGTAGCAAAAGCAAGTATTGTGCGAGAGGGAGAAGAAGATGATGAATAAATAGAAGCATCATAAAAAAATATCTTTTACTTGTAAAAGATATTTTTTTATGTATAAATAAAATGAAAGTAATAATGCTATATTATTATAAACTGCAAAAAAGGAGAAGTGATTATGGTAACACCAAAAATCATAGAAAAAGGTTATAGTACAAATGAAGCTCTGCAACTTTTGAAAAAAAATGGTGTTGAGTTGTCAGATGATACCAACGAAAATCAACTGCTACTTGCACTATATTTTCATTCTAAATCAGATAATTTAATGTATTTGATCGATGATGAAGAACTGATCGGTAATTGGATTTTTCGTCAACTATAATTGTATAAAAGCCTCTACGAGGCTTTTATTGTTTAAAAATTTGTTTCTTGTTTGGTAGATATTTGGTAGAGGATACAGGTATTTGGATCGAGCTTTTTCTCTCAGAGTTTATTGGCAAGCAGTGGAAGAAAATCTTCTCAAGAGAGGATCTTTGCATTAATATTTGGTAGAATACAGGCCATATTTGAATAATCTTTTTTCAGAATCAGTATTCATTGTTTCACTGGATCGATCTGTTTCATTTCTTCTGGAGTAATAATGCTTCTCTGATCAATAACATCAATACGAATTTTGATACTCTTTATTTCATTTACATCAATATCTTCAAATCTACTATCTCCAAGTGCTGCAAGAGCATTGGCAATCAGTTCTTCAGCCAAGTTTGGAGCAATTTCTTTTATATTTCCTGCAGCTCAACAAATCTCTCATTTTTTATAGAGTGTTACAAAAACACATCCTTTTTCTCCGAGTAGAGATTCATCTATCTTTCCAAGTTCTTCAAGGCTCGGGATTTTTTTGTATTGAGAATAATGCTCAATGGTTTTCTGAACGATATCTATCATGGTAATTTTTTGTTTTAAATACTATTTTTTTCTTCCTCTTCCTTGAGAATTTCTTCTTCTTCTACTTCAATTTGATGAAAAATATCTCCCAGTTGATCCTGATTACTCCATTTAAAATAGTGGTAATAGGCAAAAGCAAAGAGATGCTTTATCAGGCTGATAGCCAAGCTAATGACCGGAAGTATCAGCACGAGTGCCACGAGTTTGGCATACCCACTCGAAAATGCTTGAAAAATACTTGATGTAAGGACAAGTGAGACAAAAAGACCTAGAAAGCTCCCATATACTCATATGAGAACATAGCGATAATTATTGAGAATTTCGAGTATAATATGTGTTCCAAAACATACGAGCGTCATATGTATGAGAGCGATCACAAGAATATTATTATAATCTTGGAGTCCCATAAGAATATATATGGGTGTAATAATAATGTATGTGAGAGCAGCAAAAAATGCAATCTGACCAAAAATAACGATATTTTTCTTATACTGTTCTGGATTGGTCATATGTCCAATGAAATAGGTGAGTCCAATAGTGACCGTACTTCATAGAAGCACAATCACTGAAAGTAAAAGTGGGAAGAGAGCACTGGTTTTGATACCGGCTTGAGTGGAAGCATCAAAAGCTTGTGGAATATTGATGCCACTTGAGAGAAAAAAACTTAAAAACACAATGACGATGCTTCCAAGGATTCCTGCTATGAGGCTTCCAAGGGTATGAATTCAGATATCTGATAGGGTGATTTCTTTTGGTCCAAATCCGGTCATTCTCTATGGTATTTAAGATGTATGTTTATAAGAAAGTTCATAAAAAATATAGAGGAGTGCTCATAGGGTAATACCAATATCTGCCATGTTCATGACAGCAAATCATGGAACTCCAATGAAGTCAGTGACTTTTCCTATGAGTATTCTTTCAATTCCGTTTCAGAGTGCTCATCCGAGTATCATAGCAAATGCTATGTGTGGAATCATACTTTTTTTATGGGTTTCTCCATAAAAATAATATCCAAACAGTGCAAAAATCAAAACTATTGTTCATACTTTGAGGACAATTCCAGTGATCGGAAGAGAAAAAGCGATTCCAATATTGTATACGAGTTCCATATAGACGAACTCTGGTATGATCCAAACTCTTTCTTGGAGTTCATAAAAAGCCCAATGTTTAGACAAAAGGTCTGCTATGAGGGTAGCAGTGAGAGTAAGTATAAATATGAGGGTATTTTTATTTGACATTTAAGTTTTATAAAAGTATAATATGTATATATAAATTGTAAAAAAGGAGGAAACAATACTTTTTTACAATTTTTTTTATGGTAAATCAGAGTAATGTGACATCTTCAGTAGTTGATATTTTTACAAGGGAACCGATAGATATACATCATTACAAAGATACGGCTTCTCAAGCATGAAATATATTAGATATTCCACCTGAGTATACTCTTGTTTTAGATGATATGAGATATTCAATATCATTGAAGAATCATACATCAGTAGATGATAGTCTTGAATATATCTTAAATGAATTTTTAAATGAATTTGACGAAGATATACATATATATCCTTGAATTAAAAATATACCTATTAAAAAACAAGATTGAAAATATTGTCTGAAATGACATGCTTACCTAAGTTTTCCAAGGCATGTTTATCTTCGTTTTCGCACTACCTATATTGATTCTCAAGAGCATTTATCTGTTGTGTAATCTTCCTGTAATAACTTCATTTTTTTTCACACTTCCAGAAATAACCTGGAAGTTTTTTTCTGTTGCTTCGATATAGTTTTGAGTCCATCATTTAAAGCTGTCTCATTCTACTTGTTCGATAAGAACTTGCAATGTTTTTCATTTTTGAGATGCTATAAAATCTGCTCTCATCTGATCTCAAAGTTCAGTGATACGTTGCATTCTGTCCTTTTTATCCTTATCAGAAACTTGATCTGAAAATTTTCCTGCAGGAACACTTTCTCCCATTTCATGAGGAGAAAAAGGGAATGCATGGAGCTTTTGAATTCCTACTTTTTTGATAAAATTATAGGTCTCCATAAAATTTTCTTGTGTTTCTCCAGGGAAACCAAGAATAATATCTGCTCCCAGAGAAATATCTACTCCGTCTTCTCGGACCAAGTTTTTGGTACGTAGCATAATATCCCTTATATACTCTCCATTATAGTGACGTTTCATACCAGCAAGAACTGCGCTACTTCATGATTGTGCTGAGAAATGAAAATGAGGATAGATTCGAGCATTTTTAAATATCTCTAAACATTTTTCATCAATAAATTCAGGCCCAAGCGAGCTGATTCTCAGTCGTCCTATAGTGGTATTATCGAGGAGATATTGAAGGAGTTCTGCAAACCGAGATCCTTCTCATTGGATGTCTTTCGTCGTAATCTCTGGAGAAAAGTTCTTTGGATCGTAGGTATTTTTGAGCCCCCATGCAGAGAGGTTAACTCCTGTGAGTACCGCTTCTTTTCCTCCTCGGTTCACAAATTCTTGGATTTCAGCTGCAATTTCTTCTTTGCTTCTATAGAAATGTCGTCACCTCTTAATGACCGTCAAACAAAAGGTACAAAAACTATCACATCCTCCTTGAATCAATACAAATTTTTTGGTATACATTGATGATCCTTTGAGCTTTGAAGTAAGGGAAGAGAGTTTAGAAGGATCAATTTTCTTCTCATGTTCCTCCCCCTTAATAGGGGGGAGGTTAGGAGGGGGGTTTGAGGATGAGTTTTGAGTTGTATGTTCTTGAGGATCCTCTCCCAGTACTTCAATCTGACCTTTGTAGTTCTCTAATTCTGGATAGAGTTCAAAGAAATCTTCTTGTGCTCGTCCATCTTTAAAGGCTCCACATCCACTAATATACATTTTTTCTCCTTGTGATATCTCTTTACTCGTATCTTTTACAAATTTGATCCACTTTCGTTTTGCATTATCTGTCACAACACAAGATGCAATAAAGACCCCACTTTTATCACGAAGATAGTCAGAGTTGATCCATTTATCGGTATAATATTTATTGACCTTGCAGCCAAAGACTTTTATTTGCATATTTTTTAGTAACCTCACCCCTAGCCCCTCTCCTCAAGGAGAGGGGAACTCGATTTGAATTGATAAAAATAAGATTTTTTGTATACTACAAAAAATAATTCTTTTTTCAAATATTTGATTAAAAAATCCTTATATCCTCCCTCTCCTCAAGGAGAGGGAATGAGGGTGAGGTATATAAAAAATGCGAAAAATAAAGATTGGAATTGATGAAGCAGGGAGAGGCCCTTGGGCTGGTCCCGT
>JAKVBB010000027.1 GCA_022448215.1 Candidatus Altimarinota bacterium
GCTCCATTGTTGGAAAATGGCGACACCAACACATACGTTTTGGACATGGGCCGACATCAAAGGACCCCTGCAGCCGATTTTTATCATTTTGACGATCAGAATAATCTGATAAAACGTATAGAAACAAAGTGAAAAATATTTTCTCAACCCTTATGTATTACCGACGATATTATATGTTTCAGCTCTAATGATGGATACATATATTTTTATAACTACCTAGATCAAAATATAGTATATAGAATACTGCATGGAGAAAAGATACAGGTTACACCCCTATATGATGATGGATTTCTCTATATTATCGATTTTGTTTGATGAGTATATAAATATTTTCTTCGTCCATATCTAGAAAAAACATCATAAAAGAGTATTTTTTTGCAAAAAAATAAAATATATGAGAAAATAGTATTAGTATTTAATTTCTCATACGTTTTTATGAAAAAAATATTATACGCTACTGTGCTCGTATCAATGATGATTTTTTTCTCTGTTGCTTCTGTTTCTGCAAATTGGTATGGTGACACATGGGAACCAAAATGATGAGTACGTTCGTGTAGTTCTGATGGAGATACAACTGGATGAGCTGGATCTTCGACAGATTCCCGAGTTATTAGCCAAAGTGGTACGCAGATGTTATGTCAACGTTGGGATGGGCAAAACCCTGAGAGTCTTTCTTTAGATTATGTAGGTGGTTGGATAAACCAAACTCAAACCATTACCGTTCAAGCTCTTGACCGTGGAGGAAGTCGACTCAAACAAATTATTCTTGAAGAAAGCCAAAACTCAGGTGCTTGGACTCAGGTAGCAAACTGGGATAACCTGAACTCCCAAAATACTCTTGTCACTCGTACTTTTGATAGAGTACCGTTAGATAATGCTACATTTCGTTATCGAATGCATGTATATGATTATGCTTGAAATACTCAAACAATAGAAAGCTCAAACCTGATACAGTTTGATATTATTCCACCAAGCATAGATGATATTTTGAATAATATTCCTGAACATTTATTAGCAAATGATAGTTATACATATACATTTGAAGTATGAAATAATGGATGATCATCTATAAATACTATTGCAGGGAATTATGAATTATGAGATAATCCATGAGCAGTATCAGAATTTTCATCTTTAGGAGCTTTCTTCTCACAAAACATAGATATCAGCCAAGTGGATAACGATAGAATAGATGGAGCCAGAGAATATAATTTCACTATTACACAAATTTGTGATGAAGCAGGGAATTGTTGGAATGGAGCAGAGGTATTTACTCACTATATATATGCAAATACTCTTGATATTATAGCAACTATTCTCAATCCTCTTGCACAGATAGTTCCTGCTGATGGTACAGCTCAAGATATAGTTATCACCCTTGTTGATAACTATGGAAATCAATTGGTTCCAGCATCAAATATATCCAGGACCATTGATATGAATCTCTATGCAAACAATCACTTAAGATTAAATCAATACTCAAATACAGGAAATGAGAGTGCTATTTTTATTTGAGATGTAAATACAGCTCTTGATATTGGAAATAACGTAGGTGCAAACTTGAATAATATTATATCTACAGATGGTCAGTACAATATACCATTGTATGTCTTTGCTTCGACCTCAAATACAGATAGTTTTGTTCCTTGATATGCTCGTATAAATGAAATAACATACGATGTGAATGATACAGAGTTTGGTATTATAAATAATCAACCACTTTCTGTAAGCTTTGATTTTCAAGTATCTCCACTCTATACTTCAAATATATCATGAGATATTATTGAAAATTGATTTATTGAATGAGCTGAACAAAGAAATACCCTTGATATATTTTCTTTGAATTCTGCAAATATTACAAATCCATCACTCTACTTAGAGTTTGGTACACCAAATACCATAAATACTTCAAGTGATAACTTTAGTCTACAATATGGACTTGGTGGAGCATCTTTTGATGAAGGATGGAGTAGCTTGGATCAAAGAACTCCATTTCAGAATTCACTGGGAAATGAAAGTTATGATTTTACTACATTTTTATTACAAGTACCCAGCCCAGTAAGCAATACACAATCATATTTAGCCAGTATTATATCGTATAATTTATTATGAAAGAATATTTCTTATCCAAGTGATATTTTTTGAAAAAATAGTTATCATTGAACTTCAAATTGATACAATACTGTACAAGATGGTATATTCATTGAATGAGTTACTTATAGTCAAAATATTAACAGTCTTACATCATCTCAATCATGATCATGAGATATTAATGAAATATCATGAGATGTGTATAAAAGCTTGGTACGTCGTGATATTCATAAGAATGTATATAATACTTTTAAAAATATTACACCAGAAAATGTTACATCTAGACTGAATGATTTTGACTTTTCAGACAATGAATCAGGGGTAGAGTTATGAGATATTCTGTATTTTTCAAGTGGTACAACGGTAGAGGTTCAATGATGAACTGTTTTTGGTAGAAAAACGGTTGTTACTATTGGGACAAATATATTTATTACCTGAAATATTCTCAATTCAAGTTCAAGTGATATTCTCTGAATTATTTCTATGCAAGATGATAATGGAAATGGAGGAAATATATTTATTCATCCAGATGTGACTAATATAGAAGCAATTTTATACGCAGATTTGACTCTTGCAAGTAGTAATGATGGTGTAAATACTCTGGAGTGAGCCCTTCTTCCAGCATCTGCTCTTGCGAACCAATTATATATTCATGGTTCAGTATTTTCAGAAAATACTGTTGGTGGTTCACGATCATCTCCACTGGTGTGTCCGTATTTTGTTCCAGATGGAACTTGTACTCTTCAAGAGTCTCAAAAATATGATCTCAATTATATAAGAAGATATTATCAGATAGATGATGGTTCTTGAAATATGGTGCCTGCCAATGGATGAATTTCATCAGTTGGTACCTCAAAAACAAATCCAATTGTTATTGAATATAATCCTCAGGTGCAATTGACCCCACCACCACTTTTTGAAATTAAATAGACATAAATAATCCCTTGCATATACAAGGGATTATTTATATTAAAAGAATTTAATTTTATCAGCATTTGGATGTTCTTTGAGTTTTTCGAGAGTTTTACTTTCGATTTGTCTGATACGCTCTCGTGTCACTCAGAATTCTTTCCCAACTTCTTCGAGAGTATGAAGGTCTCCTCCATCCAAACCAAACCGCATGATGATAATTTTTCGTTCACGAGGAGTGAGAAATTCAAGCATCTCATAGAGATTCTCTTTGAGAAGATTCATGTTTGTTTGATTGTCTGGAGTTGGGTTTTTATCATCTTCGATAAAGTCTCATAGGGAAGTATCCTCTTCTGATCATACTGGAGCATCAAGAGAGAGAATATCTTGGGAAATACGCATAATCTGTCGTACTTTTCTGATATCCATATCAAGTTCTGTTGCCAGTTCTTCCATGAGTGGTTCTCGAGTCAGTTCTTGTGTGAGTCGTCTATAGGTGTGAGTGAATTTGTTGATGGTTTCTATCATATGAACCGGGACTCGAATCGTTCGAGCTTGGTCAGCAATGGCTCTCGTTACTCACTGTCTGATCCACCAAGTTGCATAGGTAGAGAATTTAAATCCTTTATCTGGATCAAATTTATCAACCGCTCGGAAGAGTCCAACATTTCCTTCTTGAATCAGGTCGAGGAGCCCCAGACCACGTCCCATATATTTTTTCGCAATTGATACTACGAGTCGCAGATTCGCTGCAGCGAGTTTCTTTCGTGCTTCTTGATCTCATGCTCGTATTTTCTTCCCAAGCTCGATTTCTTCTTCACTGGTGAGCAGTTCCACTCGACCAATTTCATTGAGGTACATTCGGATAGAGTCATCACTAATCTCAGAGAGAGATACTGATGCTTTTGGTTCAGGTTTCTTTGCTTTTTTGTCAGCCTCAAAAAGATTGGCCTTATCGAGTGTATCAACAATATCTATTTCAAGCTGAAGGAATCGTGTGTATATCTCATCAAGCATATCCAAATCAGCTTCTGCATTTGGGACTGCTGCCATAACCTCATCTTGTGTAACAGCTCCTTCTTTTTTTCATTTTTTCATGAGCTCTTGTACTTCTTCACTCATACCCTCAAGCATTTCAGCTGGAACCTCGGTATCAATAAATTTTTGAATTCCTTTTCCAACTCTTCGCTTATCCTCAGATCTATCTTTTGGCATATTTACTCATTTTTTTTCTTGTTTTTCAGGTACCAATACTGGCTCGACATCTCATATTTCTTCTATATTGAGGCTATCAAGTGAAACTTCAGTGATATTTTGGGATGTTTGATTTTGGTCTTTTTGTTTACCAGCAGAACCATTTGTGGTTCCTGCTTTTTTGTTGTCATCATGGGATTGAGTCATGGTGTGAGTTATGTTAGAAAAAAAGGGAGTTCCTGAAAAAAGGATTACAGGTTGCTAGTATATAAAAAAACCTTGTGTTGGCAAGGTTTTCTTTGTTATTTTATGGCATGCTTTTTGGCTTGTTGCATGAGAGTAGAGTATGCTTTGAGAGCCTCGTGGTCTCACTCTCAAATACGTACTTTTAAAGCATCACTTTCTTTTTTAAAATGTTCTCTATTCATAGATTGAATGAGCTTTTGTATTCATTCTTGTCTGGATGTTTGATTTTGTTCTTCTCATTCACTTTCTATCTTGAGAGCCAGTCACTTATAAAACTCTTTTTGTTCAAGATCGAGATGGTTCAAAAATCAAACTCATTCTTTGAGAATAGATTGTAAATCTTTTCCGAGTGTTTGTTGGAAAAGAATTTCCTTTTTAAAATTATCAATCAATTTTGGATGGTTCAAAAGTGTTGCAATAACCATATCTTCACTCGATATTTTTTTAACTTTTGGAACTTCTTGCTCAGATTTTTTTCGAGTATGTTTGAGAGTATTGAGTCGATCATATATGACATCTTGTCTGAGTCAGAGTTTATGAGCAATTTCCTTGAGATAACTATCTTTTTCTACCTGATCCGAATACGATACTACCGTTTGTAAGAGTGTTTCAAGGAGTACCTTTTTGTCTTCAATACTCTGTGTTTCAAAGTCTGCTTTTGCAATCATATATCCAATAGGAGAAAGAGCAGAATCAATATATGTTTGAAAATCTTTTCCAGAAGATATAATTTCATCTGGATCTTTTCCATTTGGAAGAGATATTATTTTTACTTCGAGTCACTTGTTTTTCATAGTTTCAAGAGATGCTTTGGTGGCTTTTTCTCCAGCTTTATCTCCATCAAAACAGAGATATATTTTTTTTGTCAGTCGTTTTATCACTTGAATATGTTTTTCGGTAAAAGCAGTACCAGAGACACAAACACTATTTGGAAACCCTCATTGATGTAGGGCTATGGTATCCATGTATCCTTCGGTAATAATGACAAAATTATTTTTGGTAATAGAGTGCCTGGCTTCGTAGAGTCCATAGAGAATAGATGACTTATCATAGATTTTTGTTGCTGGAGAGTTGAGATACTTTGGTTCTTGTTTTGTGGTAGTACGTCCAGCAAGTGCTACAAAATCTCCTCTCAGGTTTTGAATGGGAAAGATAATTCGATGAATAAATTTATCTTTTTTAGTTTTTGTATCAATAAATATGGCTGATTCTGCAATCATTTCATCATCATATCATTTTTCTTTCAAGTAGGAATAGAGTGCTCCACCATTGTCTGCATATCCAAAATGGAATTTTCTCAGACTCTCACTACTGATTCATCGATCCATCAGATATTTTTTCATTTCCGGATATCTCCCAAGTGCTTCGCTATAATAATTTACTGCATCTTTATACAGTGCATATAAACTTTTTTGTATTTTTGCTTTTTCTGGATTGTAGTTATTTTTGAGTTCAGTTCCGGTAAAATTTGCGAGTATCTCAACTGCTTCTTTGAATTCACAATTTTCAACATCCATGATAAATTTAAGAGGTCATCCTCATTTATGGCACCCAAAACAATACCCAAGCTGTTTTGCTGGACTTGCTACAAATGAAGGTGTATTTTCATTATGACCAGGAAAAGGGCAGAGAGATTTATAATTTGCTCCTGCTTTTTTGAGGGTAGTATATTTACTCACCAGCTCTACTATGTCTACTTTTTGTTCGAGTTCTTCTACGATTCCCATGACTTATATATTTTTTTGTAAATTTATTATCATTTCTCTTATAACGTGGTAATTGTTTCTAATAATCTCAATATCTTGGCTTGCAATATACTCACTGTACATATGTGAAAGAGTATTTCGCATCTCCAGAAATTTAAAAAATATTTCTAGATCAGAAATGATCTTTGTTTGAAAAAGTATTTTAAAAATATCTTTTGGAAAATCACTCGTTTGAAATCATTTATATTCCAGATATTTCTTTCCAGTTTTCCATGTGAGTTCAATCGTATACTCGAATCGTTGAATAAGTCCATCTGACTCGAGGTCAGAGAGTTGCTCTTGTTGGCATGCTTTTTGAAGTGTAGTATATGCCTTTTTGAGGAGCATGACTTGGTTTTCTATTCTTTGTTGTTCCATGGTTGGGTATATTGAGTAGCTATTGTTTGGAAAGGAATATCAGTTCAGTAAAAATCAACGAGATCTATGAGGTAGGGGAGCTCTCTCAATTCTGATTGTATCTTGAGAAAATCAGTTCGAGGAAATGGTTTTTTACCACGAATCCCTATATCATAATCAGAATATTTATTATAATCTCATTTGACTCGACTCCCAAATAAAAATACCTCATATTCTCCATTTTTAGGGATATAAGTATTTACTATATTTTGTATTTCATTAGGTAGGTGACTCATAATTTTCATATGATTTTTTATCTCTCCTGAATTATATCTAAAAACAGGGGAGATGCAATGGTTTCAAGAAAACAATATTTCTAAACTCTATCTATTATTTTTTACTCACTCGAGTGTATTTTTTAATTTTCATACCAATCAACATATTTTTTGTTCAAAAAATATTTGTAATTTTTGTATATCCAACTCTATACATTCTTCACGCGAAAATTGGTTCAACTCTCTTCTAATAAAATTTAATATAATATTTTTATAGTCTATTTTTTGACTATCAAAGTTTGTCAGTAATCTTGAACTTCGTTCTTGAAAACTTTCTAGTTTTGCTTGAGTATTTTGTCATTTTTTATCTTTTATATACTCAATATAATCTTGTTCTTTGAAAATTCATAGTAATAAAATTCCAGCATAAAACTTAGCTCATACTTGGAATCAATCTTTCTTTCATTCTAAAGCGTTGTCTAAATCTTGCAGTATTTTTTCTAAAAGATTATCTAAACATGCTATTACCTTGTCTTCTGTCGGATTGAATTTTAAAATATTATTTAATTGAAAATTCTTTTCTTGTACAGATTCTTGTGTATTTCATTCTTCAATTTTTGTATCTGTATTTCCTGGAGTGCTTGAGAGTTCTGTATGCATAGATTTTTTTCGGAAATAATATAATTATAATACATAAAAAAATAACTTGTCAATAAAAAACTTATTTTAATATTTTCTTAAGATATTTTCGTATTTTATATATAATTATGTATACTTGTTGTGTGTTATATTTTTTTCAATGAATGTTTTTTTTATGTTTTCTCGTTTTCAGACATCTGATAAAATTTCCTTTCAATTTGCGATAGTAAACTTTCTTTCTCTCGTACTTCTTTTGGTGGCCATTAATATTATCTATTTTGTTATTTGGTACCACGATCAAAAACAAGAAAGTCTCTCAGATATAAATAGAAGCTATGAGGCATATAGTCAAGATATGAGTTCACAGAATATGGAATTATTTAAAAGCTATATTTTGGAACAAGATTCTTTGATTATTACCCCCTATTGAGAGGTTACTTGTAGTGAATGAGTATCAAAAAAAATTCATGAAGATATAGAAACCATTCAAAATACATATTTGTATACCCTTTGAGATACCACGTATTATATTTTTTCTAAAGAATATGAATGAGTATGAGAAGTGCGAGTACTTTTTGATATCACTTCATACATGAATTCTCAGATGATTATTATTAAATTGAGTCTGATACTTATTCTTATATTTTCACTGATTTCTTTTTCTCTCTGAAAAGTATTAGCTCGATGAGCACTGCAAAAATTACAGCAACAAACCGAGCAATTGAAACAATTTATTACAGACGTGAGCCATGAACTCAAGACACCACTTCACGTCATACAAACCAAGATTCAACTCTTTCAAGCAAAATGTGAAAAATGAGTTTGTAAGACAACCGACTATGATGACATGCTGGATACTGTTCAAACAAATACCAAAAAACTTAATAATATCTTGGAAACATTTCTCCTTTTAGCTCGATTTGAAAATTCTATAGAAAAATTTGAGAAGAAAAAAGTGTGTATTAAACAAGTAACAGAGGATATCATAACTGGTGTTATGGTACTGCATCCAAATAGAGACATACAAATTACCTATGATATGAAAGATGATATGTGTTTTTCTATTGAAGAAACAAGTTTTACTACTTTGCTAGAAAACTTTATTACCAATGCCATTAAATTTTCTGGAGACAAAGTAGAAATAACAGTATGAGCTGATAACAAATCTTTTTATGTACAGGATAATGGCATCTGAATTTCCCCTGAAAATTTGAATCGTATTTGGGAACAATTCTATAGAGAGGATTATTCAAAAGAATGATGTGGAATTGGTCTGTTTATCGTCAAGCGTATTTGCGATCTCTATGGATGGAAGATAGAAGTAGAAAGCAAACAAGGAACATGAACAACATTCCGAGTATTTTATTCTTAATAACTGTCATATGAAAAAAATTTTACTGGTAGAGGATAATGCAGAAATTTCAAAAAATATCTCTGAATATTTAGAACTTCATGACTATTCTATTGACCTGGCATCAGATGGAGAAATATGAATAGAAAAAGCAACCAGATGAAGTTATGATCTCATTTTGCTTGATCTTATGCTCCCAGAAGTAGATGGCCTCACGATTGCTCGAAGAGTGAGTGAAAAAAATCCAACTCCTATTATTATGACTACCGCACGTGGAAGTATTGAAGACAAACTCAAATGATTTGAAAAATGAGCGATAGACTATCTCGTTAAACCATTCGATCTGAGAGAACTCCTTGCTCGTGTTCAAGTAGCCCTTCAAAAAGAATCCTCTCTTGAAACAGAGTCATCTGTATTTACTACATCTGATGTTGAAATTGATTTGAAAAAACGAGTTTTTCTGAAATGATGAAAAGATATTAATGTGACTCAAAAAGAATACATGATTCTTGAATATCTTTTGGGACACTCTCCTAATGCAGTTTCTCGAACTGATCTTATCGATGCTGTATGGGGTGAGTCAGAGCGATTTGAGGCAGATGGGAAACTCGATGTATATATTCATACCATTCGTTCAAAATTTGGAAAAACATTTATATCTACTATTAAATGATTTGGGTATAAAGTTTCTGAGTAAATACAAACTATACGACAGTGTTCTTAAAAGTATTTGAATTTTTGAGAAATTGAGAGGGCTTAGAATAAGCCGCATCTTGAGATTTTGAAAAGATTGCAAATACTTTTGAATACTATTAAGATTTTCCTTAAGAAATTTTTAAGTTCTCTTTCATACACTACCATCAGTTCGAACAGAAATGAAAGAGATTTTTTTCATAAGCAGTTTACTTCTTTTTTGTTTCTTTCGAACATTTTTTTTAAAATATAATATTTATATTGTTATGAAATATCTATCATTTGCTGTACTTGCAGTCTTGGCTGTATTTCTTGCATCATGTTCTCATGGTGGTGATTATAAAGCAGAAAAAAAATCAGAAAAACCAAAAAACCCACCAGTTGAAGAACTTCAAACGACTCCAGAGAGTCTTTCAGGAGGAGGGAATTATGTAAATTATGTAGAAGAATTTGTTGGAGTGGCTCCGAACACCGTTATATTCTTTCACGCAGATTGGTGTGGAACTTGTCATAAAGTAGAACAAGATATTCTTGCTGGAAGAATTCCAGATGATATAAATATTCTCGTAGCAAATTATGATACAGAAACAGAACTCAAGAAAAAATATGGAGTGACGACTCAAACAACATTTGTTCACGTAGATGCTGATGGTGAACTCGTGAATAAATGGATGAAGGGAGACCTCGCGACTATTATTGAAACGGTTCGATCATCGCAAAATAATGATGTTGCATCTGCAGAAACTTCACAAGAAGAAGGAGAAACTGAAGTAGTTCAAAAAGAATCTATTCAAGAAACAGAAGCACCACAAGACAACTCAGTAATTTCTCAAACAGTGGAAGAAGCTCCTCAAAAATCAACAGAAGTTTCGTATGCAAATCCTGAACCAGTAGTTGAAACTTCTACTCCTACAGAAGTTGTGCTAGAAGAACCAGCTCCAGTACTGGGTGGAAAATATGTTGCGTATAGCGAAGACCTGGTTGGTCAAGCAGCTCATACCGTCGTATATTTTCATGCAGATTGGTGTCCTACTTGTGTAAAACTTGAAAAAAATATTGAAGCATGAGATATACCAAATGATATAAATATTCTCAAAGCAGATTTTGATACTTCGAAAGAACTCAAGAAAAAATATGGAGTCACATCTCAAACTACTCTGATTCATGTGAGTCCAGAATGAGAACTCATTAAAAAATGGGTTGGAGGTGATCTTCAAACTATTATTGATAATGTAGAATGAGCCTAGTTCTCTTGTCTTTACTCACTTATTCATGAAGAGTATTTGCAATCTTTTCGAAATTTCAAGATGCGGCTTATTCTAAGCCCTCTCAATTTCTCAAAAATTCAAATACTCTTTCATAGATTCGAGAAAAATAGCTTAAGTCCTGTTTAAGATAGTGTAGATATAATATACACTATCTTATTTTTTTATAGAGTATATTATGTGACTGGTACTGGTTTCATTTCTTGCTGGAGTACTGACTATTCTAGCTCCTTGTATTCTTCCACTGCTTCCCATTATTCTCGGAGCTTCGGTTCAATGAGAGAGTAAATGGAGACCATATATTATTATTGCTTCACTGGGATTCTCTATTCTTGTTTTTTCTCTTCTCCTTAAGGCTTCGACATTACTGATTGATATTCCTCAAAGTTTTTGGACCTATTTTTCTGCAACTATTGTGATCGCTTTTGGTATCATTACACTTTTTCCAGATCTTTGGAAAAGTATCTCTACCAAACTTGGACTCTCTGATAAATCCAACCAGAACTTAGCAAAAAGTAGTCAAAAAGAATGAATGACCGGAGCTATTCTGATCGGTTTTTCACTCGGACCTATATTTGCGAGTTGTAGCCCAACCTATCTCCTGATTCTCTCTGTTATTCTTCCAGCTTCACTTGTCTTTGGTCTGGTAAATCTGATTGCCTATATTATTGGTCTCTCTGTTATTTTACTCGGTATTGCATTGCTTGGACAACGATTTAC
>JAKVBB010000028.1 GCA_022448215.1 Candidatus Altimarinota bacterium
GGTGTATGACAGGTGTATCAGAACCAACAAGTTTCGCAGCAAATTCAGCTCTGAACATATGAAATTATCCAGTATGGGGAACTTGTCCATAAAAAAATCTCTCAAAATTGAGAGTTTTTTTTATTTAATTTTTTTCTTTACATCATTATATGCCTTAGTAAGTTTTTTCTTGATTTCTTCAACCTGTTCAGGAGAAAGATCAGTGAGTTCAGATATTTCTTGTTTCTTTTCTTGATAGATAACTTCTAGCTTTTCACTCGCTTCTGTCAAAAATTCTTTTCCTCTTACTTGAAGTTCATCAAGAACTTCTTTTCATGCAGTTTTGTATGACTCTACGATATCAGCCACTTCTTGTGTTTTCTTCTTGAGAAGTTTTTTATTTTTTTCAGAGAGAACTTCAGATTTGATATCTTCAAGAAGATTATTATGAATCTCAACAAAATTATTTGCGAGTACCGAAAAATCATTTTCTCATGATTTCCTTGCGGCTTTGAGTTCTTTTTTTATATCTTCTGGTTTTTTCTTATTATACAGTGATGATACCACTCATCCAAGTACATACCCAGCTGCAAGGAACAACATTTTTTTACTCATAATATTTCTCAAATTAAAGATAAAATATACTACAAGAGTATTCATGAAAAAGTCTAAGACTTTTTAACATGTTTTACATAACTCAGCTTTATTGAGAAGCCTTTTTATGCTATATTGATATAGTATAAAAATACGCAATTTTTGCAAACAAAATACAAAAATATTTCTTAGTCCGAAAAAATAAATGTCGTATAATAATTTCTCTGATGGATACAAAAAAGTTCTCATAAATGCAGAAAATAACATAAAAAATATGGGTTTGAAAGAACTCATGGTGGAAGATGTTTTTCTCGAAATAGTAAAAAATGGAAGTGGATGAATAAAAGAAGTCTTTACCCTCTATTGAATCGATCAAAAAATCGTTATAGAAATTATTGAAAAAGGAGTCTGTAATGAATTACCAAACAACAGAAAAGGAGCCTATACATGAATGGGTACCAGACTGAAAAATATCATTCTTGGAAGTGTAAAAATAGCAGCCAGTTATTCAAAATCAAAAGCATCTCTTGAAGACTGCGTGATATCTATGATTCAGAATGATTCATGGCTCAAGAATTTTCTTGATTATATTGGTATTAACCCTTCTGATCTTGAGGTAAATATTTCTGATCTCAATAAGCTTGGTCTTGTAGATGGTTTTAAAGCTGGAAATAACTCTGATCAAACACAAATTACCGGAGAAGAATCTATTGATAAGCTTCTTGGGGCTCTCACAAAAAATCTTTTTTGAAATGCAAACGTGGAAATCATTACTCCATTTGATCAAAATAAGGATGAAGGGAAAAAAGGAAAAAAAGTAGAATCAGCGACCCCTGCGCTTGATTTTTTCTCAACAGATCTCACAAAAGAAGCTCGAGATGGAAAAATAGATCAAGTACTCGGAAGAGAAAAAGAGATTGAACGACTCATTGCTATTCTCAATCGAAAAACCAAAAATAATCCGGTACTCGTCTGAGAACCATGAGTGGGAAAAACAGCCGTAGCAGAATGACTGGCTCTCAGCATTGTTGCTGGGAGAGTTCCCTTTTCTATGAAAGACAAAAAGGTTCTTTCTTTGGATATGTCTTCCCTTGTAGCTGGAACAAAGTACCGATGAGAATTTGAAGCACGGATTAAACAAGTGATCGAAGAAGCTTCTCAAGTAGAAAATGAAATTGTTCTTTTTATTGATGAAATTCACACCATGATTGGTGCTGGATCTGGAGAAGGAACGCTCGATGCTTCAAATATACTCAAACCAGCTATGGGTCGAGGGAAAATACGGGTCATTGGTGCGACTACCCAAAATGAATATTCAAAATATATAGAAAAAGACTCTGCTTTAGAGAGAAGATTTCAACGAATTACTGTAGCAGAACCAAGCACAGATATTGCACTCCAAATTGTTTCTGGACTCAAAGATTCGTTTGAAAATTACCATAACCTCAATATTCTCGATGAAGCAGTCGAAGCAGCAGTACAGCTGTCTACGAGATATATTACTGATAGATATCTTCCAGATAAAGCGATTGACCTGATTGATGAAGCCTGTAGTATTCAATCAATGAAATACAATTTTGATGAAACAGAAAGCAAAAAACTCAGAGAAAAAATGGCTAAGCTCTCAAAAGAAATAGAGCTTGCCGTTATTGCTCAATCCTATAAAAAAGCCTACAAGCTCAAAGAAGATTTTGCAGAACTGGAAACAAAGCTAAATGATATCAAGCAAAAATTTTCTATTCCAAAAGCAGATAGACTGAGTGTTTCTCCAAGAGATGTTCAAAAGGTACTTTCTATGTCTACGGGTATTCCGGTAGACAATCTCTCATCAAGTGAAATGAATAAACTCAAAAACCTTCAGAAAACTATCAAGTCAGAAATTATCTGACAAGATACTTGAGTAGAAGCGATTGTAAAATCTATTATGCGAAGTAAAACAGGAATTGGAAACCCAAATAGACCTACTTGAAGCTTCCTCTTTCTTGGTCCAACTGGTGTGGGGAAAACAGAACTGGTAAAAGTACTGGCAAAAAGATTTTATGATGATCCAGATGCTCTGATAAAAATAGATATGAGTGAATATTCAGATAAAACCTCTGTCAACAAGCTTATTGGTGCCAGTGCTGGATATGTGGGATACGAAGAAGGTGGTATGCTGACAGAAAAAGTGCGAAAAAAACCATATTCAGTAGTGCTTTTCGACGAAATAGAAAAATGAGATTTTGATATCTATAATCTGCTCCTGCAAATCCTTGAAGATGGTATTTTGACAGATAATAAATGACGAAAAATTAACTTCAAAAATACGATTATCATCATGACCTCAAACATTGGTCAGGAAGAATTTTGAGAAAAGGCAAACAAAATAGGGTTTGATGTTTCACCAACAGATGAAAAAGATATCATGCAAGACTATGAAAAAGCAAGTGAAAATATTAAAGGAAATTTAACTGAGTATTTTTCACCAGAATTTGTGAATAGAATAGATAAGGTAGTTGTATTTAATCCTCTCGATAAAAATAGTATCAAAAAAATTCTTAAACTCCAACTCACTGACCTAGAAAATAGACTCAGAAAACAAGGTATATGATTTGATTACGATACAAAAGTACTCAATTATATAACAAAATCTGTATATAATCCTCAGTACGGTGCACGAGAAATCAGAAGGTATATTTCGGATAATATAGAGGATGTGATTGCTGAAAAAATGATCACTGAAAAAGAAAAATCCAGCTATACTCTCAAAATAATAAAAAATACTCTCGAAGTGGAATAAAAATTCAAGACAATATTAAACCCCCTTATTACTCGGGGGTTTATTTTTAAGTATATTTAGGATAAACATATAAGTCAAAACAACTACACCTAAACCATAGAAAACCCATGGAAGTACATCATCATAAATCATTTTTTCATCTTTATGAATATGCTCTCCTAAAAAATATCCTGTAAAAAATGACAATACTATGAAATATAAAATCATAACTATCTCCTATGTATAGGTCTTAATATTGCGAAAATGAAGGTAAAAATATCGTGCAATAGGCTATACCTCTTATACTTATCATATAGATCACCTTTTTTGGTTGTTTCATTGTTTTTTAATTCCTAAAAAATAGAAATTGTTTCTTTAATATACATATAATTTTCACAAAATCAATGTATTTTTAATCAGCTTTCCCGAAAAACTCTTGATTGAATATTTTTTGACTTTTGTATATGATTTACATATACTAAAATAAATAATATTTTATAAAAAAGGAATGCGATTTGATTTTGATAAGGATAAAAATGAGATATTAAAGAAGACAAGAGATATTTCATTTGAAAACGCTATAGAAGCAATTAAATACTGACAAGGTCTTCTTGATACCATACCACACTTCAAAAAAGACAAATATCCAAATCAAAATATATTTGTGCTACATATGAAAGATTATATTTATTACGTACCATTCGTGAAGGACTGAGAAACATATTTCCTAAAAAATATTATCCCCTGTAGAAAATTAAAGAAAATATATCTTAACAAATAAAATTATGTCTCAAAGAAATTACATATATACAAAAGAAGAAGAAGAAATTATAGATTATATTGAAAATGGAAACCCTCAAAGTATTCCAAATGTAGAGGAAGAAATGAAAAAATTTCAGCAGATTGCTCGAAACCAAACTCAAAAACGCAAAGCAGTGAGTATCCGTCTTCTTGAGGATGATATAAAAATGATTAAAGCAAAATCGATCAGAGACGGTATTCCTTATCAAACACTCATCGCTTCTGCTGTTCATAAATATGCAAACGACTATAATCAGTAACTCAAAACAATTTTAAACCCCGCATAGTGGGGTTTGTCAAATACATTCCCGAAAAACTCTTGATTCATACTCTTTTGCTGATAAAATAGCAGATAATATGAGATAAAGAACCAAGCACTTTGAAACAAATATTTCTCTGTCTCCTGATAACTGCTTGCATACCATATACTGGATATGCTTTTTTATGACAAGATAACACTGGATGAGGTCTCTATAAAGAGCTTGCTGAATGATTCGATGACCTAGATTCCAGAAACTATGAATATGCCCTATGAGGAGAATCTGGAGATATCAAAGAAAAACTCAATGACGTTCTTGAAACATATATGAATAAAAGATGTATTGGAAAAAATATATCTTCTTCTGAAATCAATACAATAGTAGCATGAGATACCTCCCTTTTACAAGAAAAAATTGATGACTCCTGTAAAACAGATGCATGATGAATTTCAGTTCAAACACTCAACAGAGTATATAGAGAAACAGTATTGTTCCAAAAAATAGCCCAGATAGAAGCTCAAAATCTTTCCAATGTGCAGTATGAAATATCTCAGTACGGAATATTTGCAGATGGTGATACCACCAACAGTCCATTTGATCTCATAAACGATCTTCAAGAAATTGATTCTATCATTTTTGCTGAAAAAATTAACTATGCAGGTGAAGCAGTGAGAACCCCTACGACTGGAGCAGGAGCATATGGTGGTTTAAACCTATGATCATGAGCCAGAGGTATTGGAAGAACTCGACTGGTTCATGAAGGATGACCAAGGTATACAACACCAGAAAGAACCACACCAAGCTATGCTACGGGATCATCTGAAAATATTCTGGATCTTTTCAGACAATGAACCTATACTCCAGAAACTCAATATTCCTGCCTGCCTACAGATAACAGTGGACTCTCTGCAAGTACTTCGTCTGCACTCATATCTGAAATAGAACAAGAGCTTGTTCCCCTGTCCATACCAGAGATATCAAAAACGGATATATTCTCTACTGGTTCCCTCAATAACCAGACTCCCACACTCTCTGGAGAACCTTTTATACCACCCACTCATACGGGAAGTTACTCATCGGTTCAGGATGAATGGCCATGTTCAGGATTCTTTTGTATACAAGTAGATTTTATTACCTATAACCACAATCTCCTTGGAGGATGAGACGACAGTATAGAATTCCTTGTGTCTCGATCAAACAATCATCTTAAACCCTTTGTATACTCTTCTCTCACTCCTGCAAAAATGACCACCAATAACTTTGAACTCGGACTTGAAAACCTCAACCTTGGAGATAATTTTAATCTCCCAATTGTACTTCAATACAAACCAGTTCCTATTCTGAAAAAAGTAAAAAATAAAGAAGAAGAAAGCGAAGAAGAAGACAAACATAGTCTTGCTGCAAAAAATCTGATGCAAAAATATTATGGTTCTTTTGATCTCGAGTATGAAAAAAGAAACGATATTTCTCGTTTCTTATGAGAAGATCATGAGGTCAAATCAGTACTATCGAGTGGAGACCTACCTATACAAGAGTTTACACAAAAATACTGAGAATATCTGGATCTCAAAAAACAAAGAGAGAAAAAATCTGAACACGTGACCGAGTCAGTCAAGAGTCATGTGAAAACAGACGAACTAGAAGAGTTTCGTGATCAATTCCAAGAGATGGAAATATTTGCTGGATGAGCTATACAAAATTATACCCAAAGATTAGATTTCCTTGTTCGAGAGCTCAATGAAATTCCTATTACATGAAAATAATATATGCTGAAAAAAAGTTTTTTCATTCTCTGTATCATGATTCTTATGTGAAATATCACATGGGATCGTTTATATGCAGAAGAAAAAAATAAGCCTTGAGTCTGCTATATAGAGGATGATAGCTCTCCAGTACTCGAAGAGTTTTTAGATAATTCTCGTGAGGTTCTTGCAAACCTTCAAAGAGCCTTGCAAGATGATGCATCTATCAACCCAAAGGATAAAAAACTCATTACCAGGACATATAACAGACTCTTCCAGTGGGATGGATATGAACTGTATTTTGAATACTATATTCCCTTTGCACTTCAAAGTGAAGTACCACAAGAAGTCAAAAGAGATCTCAGAAAAATAGAAAACCTTAAAGAATGACTTCATCTGATACTCAATGCCGTAGCAAAGAGATGACAACAAAACTTTGTCATCGAAAATGCATGTAGAGATGTTGTAGGAAATTGTCCATTTGATAACCAAAAAAGTGAAGATATCTTGGTAAATATGATTCAAAATACCAACAATATCTACAAACTCTTTCTTGCCAGTGTTATGGATAAACAAGACCAAGTAAAAGAATATAAAAATACTGCTTTTATCCTGACTCCAGAAAATTTCTTTGACACACTCACACTTCACTATTCCAATAAAAATGCACTCGCTTGTTCACAAAATGAAGAGGGTTTTTGGGAACAGATAAAAGATGAAATATCAAGTATTAAAACCAACACTCTCAACTACAAAGAAGGCTTTAAAAGCTGGCAGGAAGCCATCGAACTCGCATCTGGTTCATCAAAGCATCAACTCAATAAACAAGTGGTACAAGACTGAGCCTCAGAAAAAACAAATGTTCTACAAAATAATTATGATAGATACCAAGATGATGATGGTTTCACGAAAGACAATAATTTTGTCACAAATTCTCTCAAATCTCTCGAGCAAAGTATTTGAGAGCAGATAGAATCTTTTTCTGGAAGTATTGCTGAAACACTTGGGTCTGGACAAGAAAAAGTATGAATTCAAGAACTCCAAGAAGTAGGAAATTTTATAGAAATAGATAACACTATCAAATCTAGAATATATGAAACCTACCAAAAAAATCTTCTTTTCTCTACCCTCGAAAACGACACACTCGAAGACATACAATCAAGAATAGAGCAACTCCACCATCATCTCAACGATAACATAGAAACCCTTGATAAACTTGCTCCTATATCTAGCAAAGTATGTAATGACCAAGGAAATAATAAGTGAGGAAATTGTTGAGATTAAAATATAATACATAAAGAATATTTTTTTGAGAATGAGAAACTGTTTGAGGCTGAAAGACGAGTTTTTCTCGTTCGATAAAAATTATTCTTTATGTATTATTTCACTACTGAATAAATATTGAAAAATATATAAATAATGTTATACTTCACATAATATTTAAAATCCCCTCTACTATAAAATAAAATGCTCAACGAAAAAGAAATAAACAGACTCAGAGAAAATGCAAAAGTACACAAAGAAGTGTTCGATGAAATACGAAAAAGAGTAAAAAATGGAACCAAAGCTACCGAGATTAATGCCCTTTGTCATGAAATCGCAAAAAAACACAATGTTGTGTGTGGTTTTAAAGGTGTCTATGGTTTTCCAGATAACATATGTGTCAGTGTAAATGATGTGGTCGTACATGGAAGAGCTCGAGAAGACCTGGTACTCAAAGACGGAGACCTGGTTACCTTTGATTTTTGAATCAGGGACAAAAAATACTGAGTCAATACAGATGCTGCTATCAGTATGGTGGTTGGATGAGATGACAAAAACCCCACTGCAGCCAAAATGATAGAAGTGAACAAAAAAGCTCTCTATGCAGGTATAGCCAAAGCCAGAGCTGGAAACCGAGTGGGAGATATTTCAGCAGCCATTCAAGCAGAAATAGTGAGTGGATGATTCCATGTAGTACGAGACCTCACTGGTCATGGAATTGGGAAAAACCTGCACGAAAAACCATATGTATACAACTATGGAAACCCTGGAAGTGGTCCTGTACTTAAAGCAGGAATGACCCTTGCTATAGAACCCATTCTCGGAGAAACGAGTGGAAAAATAGTAGATGAATGAGATTGGGAAATATATATCGAAGACGGAAGTCTGGGATGTCAGTATGAACATACTATTCTCATTACTGAAGGAGAAGCTGAAATAATTATATAAATCATACACATGATTTTTACTCAGGCACATACAAAATTTCTTGAATACCTCGAAGTCATCAAAAACACTTCTCCAAAAACAGTGGAACAATATGACAGACATCTGAATAAGTTTGGAGAATTTTTATGAGAAAAAAAATCTAGTTTTGAAGTAAAAGACATTACTCTCGAACTCTCAGATCAATTCAGAAACTATGTACACAGCTCTTCAAAAAAACAAGTTTCTATCAAAACAGCCAACGCATATATGATTACACTCAGAAGTTTTTTAAAATTTCTTGAGAAAAAATGACACCCTTCCCTCTCTCCTACAGCTATTGATCTCATCAAAGCAGAAGACCGACAAGTAGAGTTTCTCACACAAGAAGAACTTGAGAGAATTTTTGCTCAACCAAAAACTGATACTCTTATTGGTGCCAGAGATATTGCTATCATGGAGACTATTTACTCAACTGGACTGCGTATCTCAGAGCTGACTTCTCTGAATATATCAGATATTAATCTGGAAAGAAAAGAGTTTTGAGTACGAGGGAAATGAAGAAAGCTCAGAGTAGTATATCTGACAGATAGAGCCGTAGAAGTCATACAAAAATATCTCCAAAAAAGACAGGATCATTTTTCTCCTCTTTTTATTAGACACAATAGTAAGATAGAAGATGAAATAGGAACCGATGACGAAGATATGCGTCTTTCACGTTTTTTTATTACGAGTATGATAAAAAAATATGCTGGGAAAGCATTTATACTCAAAAATGTCTCAGCTCATACTCTCAGACATTCTTTTGCCACCACGCTCCTATGAGCTGGAGCAGATATCAGGTCCATTCAGGAAATGCTTGGACATGCCAGCATTACTACTACTCAGGTCTATACACATGTGACCAACCCTGAACTCAAAAAAATACACGATACTTTTATGAAATAAATAATATATTGAGTATAAAATAACATATTTGAATTTTTGAGAAATTGAGAGGGCTTGTAAAAGCCGCATCTTGAGATTTCAAAAAGATTGCAAATATGCTATTTTACATAACTATATATCAAGTATGACTTCTATTGGACTATGATCAGAAACTCGATCAGGTAGAATTCTGGTAGAAATATGATAACGATTATGAGATGAAGTATCAATAAAAATATGATCTGTTTTGAATTTTTTAGAAAGACCAAATCTTCTGAAAAAATTATTCATTTTTACCCAAAGAAAGTCCAAGTGGTTTTCAGTATAGTAGCTATCCAGTGTGTAACCAAGTCATTGCGTCGTACAAGAATAATTATCACCTGAAAAAGAAAGTATTTTCTTTGATTCCCAACGATACACAATATTCATATCCCCACCAAAAAAACATATTTGCTTAGTATGCTTTTTTATTTTCTGAAGAATTTTCAAAAAACCACTATATCGATATCTTGACCGAAACCCTGATGGAAGATGAACGGAAGAAATATTGAGCTGTTTTTTATTATATTCAAAAATTCACATATTAATACCATATGACTGAACTCAAGAAAGTTCTTCATGTAGAGAAAAAATATCAACCAAAATAGGTTCGTAGTATTTTTCCTTAAGTTGAAGTTTTTTTGAGTTATATACTATATTGGTCAGACAGAGTTTTCACTTAGCATCAAAATACGTAATAGGAATATACTTCCCAAAAGAAGAAAAAATATTCAATACTTCTCATGAGGCCTCTTGGAGTAAAAATATGTCATAGGTCTCATGAATCAAAAGAGAAGTAAGAAAATTTCATAATCCACTCTGATGATTTTTCTGACAATTGAGAGAAAGAATCTTTAATTTCATTTATTTTTGAACAATAGAAAATATCTGAGTAAGAGTATAATCATATTTTTTAGAATAAAAAAATTTCTTTTTTTTGTATTTGAAAATATAATTTTTATATCTCATAAAAACTTTTCTATGAAACTCGTTATTGGACTCTGAAATTACTGAAACGAATATAAAAATACCAGACACAATGCTGGGTTTTTATTCGTAGATTTTTTCACAAAAAAATATGGTTTTTCTGACTGGAAACTCGAATCAAAATTTTTTGCAGAAGTATCTTCTGGAAATTACCAGTGACAAAAAACACTCTTCATCAAGCCACAAACATACATGAATCTCAGTGGTAAAGCCGTTCAAAAGATTATACAATTTTATAAAATTCCTGTCGAGGATATCGTCATTATCTATGACGATATCAGCATGGAATTTGGAAAAATAAGGTTGAGAGAGACATGAAGTGCAGGATGACAAAATGGGGTCAAAGATATTATTAGAGTTCTTGGAAATGACTTCAAGCGTATCAAAATAGGGATCTGAAAAGATGAAAAATATGAAACTTCTGATTGGGTCCTCTCCAAATTTAGAGAAGAAGAACTTATAGAACTCGAAAATGAAATTTTCCCAAAAATAATAGATATTTTACAAGAAAAAATTTAATTTTGAAAATCAATAATTAAAATTATAATGTATGTAAATATTTTTTATGCATATTATATGTTTGAGTTAATTGAAGAAAAAGATAATACCATTATTGTAAAAATGGATACAAATACATATAAAGAAATAAAACAAGAATTTGAACCTGAAATCTCAGATTACGAGCTTGTTTTTGATACTCCAGTAAGTACAAAAGAATTACTCAATCATTTATAATATATGTGAAGAAAATGGGAGAAGTTTCTATCACGACATACAGATAAAAAAGAAATACTCAAAGAAATTATTCAAGATATCCAAAAGAATAACTTAAATAATTATTCGATTATTCCTCTCAAGTGATATACTGATATATACAGAATTCGGAAATGAAAAGTTCGGATTATTTTTGAAAAAGGAAAAGAAAACAAGATTTTAGCTATCGATACTCGTTGACATATTTATAGATGAATAAAATAAAAACTCATATTCACATTATCTGAATCGGGTGAATTGGTACCTCTGCCATTGCCAGGTATTATAAGCATAACTGATATAGAGTCAGTGGAAGTGACAGTACTGATTCCGAGCTCATAGAGACTTTGAAGTCAGAAGATATAGAAGTATATATCGGTGAAAACCCTGATATTATTACAA
>JAKVBB010000029.1 GCA_022448215.1 Candidatus Altimarinota bacterium
AACACTTTTTTGTAACCACAAAGCCAAAAAAGATGTTTTTATGACCTTGGGAGAAAGTATAGATGCTCGCATATATACTTTCTCCCAGGGTTGTAATACAACTTTTGGGTTAAGGCTTTAACCTTTGTATTTCATTTTTGCCAAAGATTATGAAACGACTCAATATAGCTTTGCTTCATCCATATCTTGATCGAATTGGATGAGCGAGTCAGATGATGATACACCTGGCTCATACTCTTGAAAAGAAACACACTGTTTCACTTTATACTCTTTCGTATGATTCCGATATATATTCTATTTCTTCAGATATCTTTGTGAATTCCTATTCTAGAAATACCCTGTTGAAATATTGCTATCTTTTTTTGATAGCCTATCGCATACGAAATGCAGATATGATTGTGATCTGAAATTCTCCTATGCAATTTATTGCTTGGATTTCAAAACGTATTTTCTTTTCAAACGCAAAGCTTATTTGGTGGCAACATCATATTCCTTGGTATCACAGTGAACATACAAACATTTTTTTATATGGAAAACGACAACTGGAAAGATTTGTTATTCAGGATATTGATCTTTTGTTGGCAAGTAGTCAGTATTTGTGTAAACGTATTGAAAGTATATGGAATATTTCAGCACATACTTTATATCCATATGTTGATTTTGAGCTTCCTTCTTCTCTTCCAGAGAGGAAAAAATATGTTTTATTTACATATGGAAGATGGGTATCTGGAAAAAATATCGATCAAGTGTTTCAAACTTATGATGCTCTTAGGCCTCAAATCTCTGATTTGGAACTTTGGGTAGGATGAGAATGAAATGAACTTGAAAAATATATATCCAAATACAAGAATAATAAAAATGTGAAGATTTTGTGAAGACTTAACTCAGAGCAAATTATTTCATATGGTGCGCAAGCAACAGTATTTTTATTTCCTTCTCAAATAGACGCATTTGGAATGGTTGTAATAGAGGCTCAGTCTCTTTGACTTCCAATAGTATGTTTTGATATTCACTCTTCTTGTGAACTCGTTCAAAATGGTGTCAATGGATATAGAGTTTCTTCTTCGGAGGATTTTATAGACAAAGTTGACATGATTCTGAATGATGAACAACTGAGAGATATACTTTCTGCGTGAGCTTCAAAACAGGCTCTTGTGTTTCAAAAATCGTATTTTGAATCTCAATCTCAAAAGTTACTCTGACTCTAAATATAGAAAAAACATTTTTTTATTTACATAACTCTTTATGTATGAATTTATTTAAAAAAGCTACTGCATCAGTTGCTCTTGTAGCACTTCTTTCTGGAGTGTTTACAACTGGAGTTTCTGCTTACAGTACTGCTCAACTTGAAGCTGCAAACGCTCTCGCTGCTGCTGGTGTGATTGTTGATCGATCTGCTAATCCTGCTGATTATAATCTTGATCAAAATGTTTTGAGACAAGAAATCGCTGCGGTTGCACGAGGAATTGCTGAACTCGAAAAAAAATCTAGCTGTGCTGGTAGTTTTGCAGATGTTTCTGCTACGACTCCTAACACTTGGGCTTGTTACTCTGTAGAAGCTCTTCTTGACGCTGGTCTTATTGCTGCTAATGCAACTTTCCGACCAGAAGATAACATCTCTAAAGCTGAAGCTGTTGGTATGATGGTAAAAGCTGCATACGGAGATGACTATGCTTTTGATGCTTCTGCTGGAACATCTTGGCAAGAACAAGTAGTAGCTTTTGCTGCTTCTGAAGGACTTGTTACAAGTTTTACTAACTATGATACAGCTGCTACTCGAGGTTTCGTATTTGAAGCTGGATCTGCTGCTATGTCTAGTGAAGAAGAAGAAGACGATCTTCTTGGAGATCTTCTTGGAGACCTTCTTGGTGATGACTCAGATGAAACTTCTTCTGATGAAGATGATTCAGATGATACAACTACTGTAGTGACTGGAAACGGTGACCTTGAAGTAACTCTTTCTCCAGAAACTCCAAATTCTGCTACTGTTCCTGGTAACATTTCAGGTCTTGCAGTTGCTGCTTTTGACTTCACTGCTGGAAGTGAAGATGTCACTCTTTCTTCTATCGTTCTTAAACGACGAGGACTTTCTGATGCATCTACTCTTACTGCTCTTGCTGCTTTTACTAATGAAGGACGAGCTTCAAAAGCTAAAAATGATTCTCAAGAAAATGATACTGAAGCTACTCTTACTCTTTCTGATGGAGGTGTAGTTATTAAAGCTGGTGAAACTCGAACACTTACTATTGTTGCTGATATTGCTGCAACAGGTACTGCAAACGGAGATGAATTTGCCATTGAGCTTCTTGAAGTTACTGCAAATGCTTCTTTTGAACTTGCTGAAGGACTAGTAGGTAATACTATGAAGGTTGGTGGAGTTGATGCTGCTGGAATTACTATTTCTGCAGACGGTTCAGTTTCTGACGTAAAAGTTGGAGATTCAGAAGTAGAAATTTTCAAATTTAAAGTAGCTGGATCAAATACGGAAGATGTTGTTTTGAAAACAATTACTTTTAAAGGTGAAGGTTCTATCGATGAAGAAGATGAACTTGCTAATTACCAACTTGAATTTGACGGATCAATTGTTGCTGATGCAACTGTTACTGGAAAATATGTAACTTTTGATCTTGGAGAAGGGGTTACAATTACTGAAGGAAATACTGAGAAATTCGCTGTTCTTGCTGATGTTATTTCTGGTGTAAGTGAAACAATTGCATTTAAAATTGATAAAACTCTTGATGTAACTGCTGAAGGAACTAAGTATGGTTTTGGTGCTTCTGTAACTATTACTGCTGTTGATGAAGCAGATGGTCTTGCAACAGGAGGTACAAATGAACTTGGTGTTCTTACAGTAGATGCAGGTGAACTTACTCTTGTTGATATGGATGCTCCTTTTGATAAAATTCGAGCTGACAAAGATAATATTGAACTTGGTTCAATTAAAGTTACAAATGTTTCTGGAGCTCCTCTTGAACTTCAAACATTTAAAGTTGATGTAACAGTTTCTGCTGGTACTCTTGCAACTACTTTTGAAAACTTCGAAGTAGAAATTAATGGAACTAATTATGAACTTGAAGAAGTGACTGGTGGTTACTCTGATACAGACCTTACAGTTGCTCTTCCAGAAGGAGTTACTGATATGGTTATCCGAGCTGATACTCTTGCTGGTGTTGCTGCAAATACTGTTGTAACTCTTGATGTTACAAGTATTGGTACTACTGGTTTCAAAGCAGTAGAACTTGAAGATGAAACCTCAGTTACTGATATTACTCCATCTAGTATTGCTTTTAAAGATGTTACTTTTATTGCTGCTGGAGCAACTCTTTCTAGTGTTCCTCTTGCTAATGTAACTGTAGTACAAGGTGCTGATGATGTTGTTGCTGCTCAATTTGAAGTAGAAGCTGAAGAAGCTTCTGATATTGAAGTTGACGAAGTACAAGTTACTCTTGCTGGTTATACTGGTACTGGTGCTGGTGCGAGTGCTCCTGTTCTTGCTGCTGAAGCAAACAAAGTATTCTCTTCAGTAAAACTTTATAAAGGTTCTGTTTCTGAAGCTAATAAACTTGATGAACAATCTGGTTCTAAAATTTCTAATGTTGGTCTTGTTACTTTTGATGGTTTTAATACTCTTATTACTGCAAATGATACAGAAACATTTATTGTTGTTGTATCTGTTGTAGATAGTGCAGATGCTGCTGGTAAAACTCTTACAGCTGCAATTACATCTATCTCTGCTGAAGATGATGATAACGATGATGTTACTGCTTCTCCAGCGAGTCTTGCAAGTAATAAAGATATTGCTGTTACTGCTGCTGGTACATTTACTGTTGATTATGACGTAAATAATGAAGCAAATGAAGATCCAAAAACTCTTCTTGCTGGTACTTCAGCTGTAGTTGCTTCATATGATGTCGAAGCAAAAAATGAAGGTGTTGATGTTGAAACTGTAAATGTTACATTTAATAATACTACAAATTTATCGGATGCTTTCCTTTCTGCTCGACTTCTTCTTGATGGTGTAGAAGTTGGTACTGCTACTAACTCTGATCTTTCAGCTGCAGTTCTTACATTTGATGATCTTACTGATCTTATCATTCCTACACAAACCGCTGAACTTGAAGTAGAAGTTACTACATCTACTATCGGTTTTGAAAAAGTTGGTGCTGCAATTGCTTCTAACTTTGTTACTTCTATTCAGCTTACAGATGCGACAGGAGAATCTTCAAATGCTAGTGTATCTGCTGTTACAGAACTCGATGACGCTCCAGCATTTGCTGTAGTTGATGTGATCGTTACTCCTACAGTTGTAGCTACTCTTGCTGATGGTACTGCTAAAATTAGACTTGTTGCTGATTCCGGTGATAACACTCAAGCTACTTCTAATGCCGCTCCTACTGTTACTCTTGTAAGTGTTGCCTTTACTGATAATGGTAATAATACTCCATTATATAAAGTATATGAAGATGGTGAAACTCCAGCTGGTGTATTTGCTGCAATTAATACTGCAGGGGCATCTGCTGATGTTACATCAATTGTATTTACTGATGAAGCTACTGTAAACGTACTTCCTGAAAATGCAGCTGCTACTACTTATGCTCTAGAGCTTAATAAAACAGGTGTAACATATAATACTTCAATTACTACTAATCTTTCTGCTCCATTATCTCTTGGAACTCGAACTATTGACTAGTAATAAGTATCATATTTCTTCTTTTTAAGAAGAGTATTCAAAAAAACCCTTTCTCAAAAGAGAAAAGGGTTTTTTTGTTGTCTTGATTTTGAGACCGGTTTTAAAACACCAGTATTTGAGTGAAGGTTTCGATCAAAATATATTGAGAATGAAAAATACTTTTACCATTGTATTGCATATGTGAGCTTTAATCCACTAAAACATGAGATAGCGAATAATAATATTGAAGTGATTCAAGTAGAGGAGTATAGTCATCTTGGAAGGCTGGATATTTCAGGAAATAATATCAAATTCTTTTCTGATATAAAAGTTCCTAGCACGATTCGTCATCTCGTTCTTTCTCATAATCAGTTAGAAAATCTTGACTGAATAGAGCAACTCACTGAACTTAAAACACTCGATATTTCTTATAATAATCTTGATGAAAAGGACTTAAAGAATCTAGCCGATCTGACAAATATAGTATTTGTAGATGCAAAATGAAATCCAGATATGAGTACAGATATGATTTATAAACTCGATCAATTTAGTGCTCCATATCTCAGAAGTATTAAGCAATAAAAAAATAAGACCGGTCCTCGTTCGAGACCGGTCTTTACTATTAGTTTTTAAATTCAACTATTTCTACCTCAAATAGGAGTGTTTTTCCTGCGAGAGGATGATTGGTATCAATCGTCACGGTATCGTCGCTGAGAGCTTTAATTTTGAATACTCATGCTTGAGTAGGCAGTTCAGCTCCAACTTTTATTTCGATTCCAGCTGCTTCAAATGAAGCCATTTGATCTCGAGGAAAGTCTTGAGTATTATTTTCATCGTATTCTCCGTATGCATCCTTTGCTTCAAGAGTCAGTTTTTTCTTTTCACTGAGCTTCATTCTTACTACTCCTGCATCAAATCCAGGAATCATTTGTCCAGCACCTACTTGGAATTCAAGTGGAGTTCCTCTATCAAGACTGGAATCAAATTTTTCTCCATCTTCAAAGGTTCCTGTGTAGTGCACTGCTATAATATCTCATTTTTTCACAGCTCTGTCTTTATCTGATTCTGCTTTTTGTTTCGCTTCTTCTTCTTTGAGTATTTCTACTTCAGCTATTTTTGCTTCGACATCTATCTGAGTATCAACTACTTTTGCACCATTATATTCTCCGATTTGTATAGAAATGATTTTAATATCTTTTTCTGGTTTATCATTTGAGTCGGTTTTGGTTTTTGCAATGGTATCAATATTTTCTGTTCCTTTGACTACTTGTCCAAAAACAGAGTGTTTGTTATCGAGGAAGTTATTATCTACTTGATTGATAAAGAATTGACTCCCATTGGTATTTGGACCTGCATTTGCCATAGAGAGAGAACCAGCAATGTTTTTGAGTTCTGGATGGAATTCATCTTCAAAATTTGCTCCATAATAGCTTTCTCCTCCTCGTCCAGTTCCTTCTGGATCTCCTCCTTGGATCATAAATCCAGGTATGACTCGATGAAAGGTAATTCCATCATAATATCATTTTTGAGCGAGTCCAATAAAATTGAGAGCTGTTTTAGGAACTTCGTTGACAAAGAGTTTAATAGTAAAAGTTCCATTACTTGTTTTCATCGTAGCTACGATATCTCATTCTTTCAGAGGCGAGAGTTGTTCGGTCATATGTTGTTGTAGGTGAGAGGATAAAGTGTTGTCTTGAGTGGATGTTTCACTCGTTTGTGTTCCGCATGATGCGAGTCAGAAAGAAAGCATCAGCATTACCAGTATTTTTTTCATATATACATATTTAAAAATATATCTTACTTTCTCCCCCTTTAACAAAGGGGGAGATGTCCGAAGGACAGAGGGGGATTTTATTCAACAAAATACTCGATAACCCCCCTCAATCCCCCCCTTGTCAGGGGGGAGAAGAGTTTTTTGTTCCCCCTGACAAGGGGGTTAGGGGGTTCTCTTGAGCTTCATTTTTGATTTTTTCCCTTTCTTTTGAAGCACATGTAGAAAGTATTGTAAAAACTTTTGTGGGTTTTCAAAATGTTTTGTTGGAGTTCGGAGTCTGTGAGGAGTAATAACGGCAAAATAAGCTTTATGATCTTCAGAGAGAAAATTTTGCAATTCTGGAATGGTAATACTTTCATGGAAGTCTATTTGATAATTGACTCCTGCTTTTTTTATATGAATAATCCCTACATTTTGAGCGAGTATTTTTGCTGTGAGGAGATCAAAGAAATTCTGAGTTGGTGCTGAGAGTTCTGGACTCATGGACCTAAAGTCTCGTTGCATACTTTCGAGTTCTTCGAGAGAGTCTATATTTTCTATCTCTCTATAGAAATTAATCTTATCGAGCTCACTTTGGAAGACATGATTGTCTATATAGGCTGATATATTGAGATCAATTCGAGCCTCTATAGCTGGTTTCCCTTGGTTTTTTTCTTCCGGAGTGTCATCAATGTGTTTTTTTAAAAATTCTATTTTATCTTCGAGCATTTGAAGATAGAGGTTGATTCCTATTTCTTTGCTTTGTCCACTTTGTCTGATTCAGAGTATATCTCATCCTCATCTGATTTCCAGATCTTTCATAGCCAGATCAAACCCAGCTCATAGATGTGAGTACTGGACCAGTGTCTGGAGTCTTTTGGCTCCTTCATCGGCAATTCTATCTTTTCGTATAAGCAGATAGCAGTATCCTTGGATATCACTTCGACCTACCCGACCTCTGAGTTGATGAATATTGGATATTCCAAACTTATGAGCATTGTTGATAAAGATAGTATTGCTATCAGGAAAATCAATCCCATTTTCTATGACCGTTGTTGCCAATAATATGTCATATTTTTTTTGTCTAAAATCAAGAATTCTATTCTCGAGTACACTTCCTGGGAGCTGTCCATGTGCCACTCAAATAGTTTTTTTTGGGAAGAGCTTTTGCAGGTGTCCTGCCATAGAGTCGATACTTCGGACTTCGTTGTGAATAAAAAAGATCTGTCCACCTCGATCGAGCTCTCGCTTCCCAGCTTGTTGTATGAGGTCATCATCAAATTGAGAGACCAGTGTCGAAACAGACTTTCGTCCATAGGGAGGAGTGGTGAGCAGAGAAATACTTTTGACTCCACTCAGAGCTAGATTGAGGCTTCGAGGAATAGGGGTGGCTGAGAGAGATAGAATATCAACTCCATAATTTTGTCCAACATGACTTTGGGTATATCACTTAATTTTTTCTTTATCAGCTACTCAAAACTTATGCTCTTCATCAATGACCAGGAGTCAGAGTTTCTTATATACGATATCTTCACTCAGGAGTCTATGAGTTCCAATGACTAGGTCTATGTTTCCTTTTTTGAGATCACCAAGAATATTTTTTACTTGAGTAGGAGACTGCATACGAGTGAGGAGCTCTATACGAATACCTGTGTCTGAAAAACGAGTGAGAGCCTTTTGATAGTGTTCATAGGCCAATACGAGTAGAGGAGAGATGAGTACTCACTGTGTTCCACTCAGAATTGCTTTGTAGAGTGCACAAAACGCAATCTCTGTTTTCCCAAATCATACATCTCCACACACCAGTCTCTCCATAGGGTAGGGTTGCTCCATATCCTGAGTGATATCTTCTATGATAGTGAGTTGATCCGAAGTATAAGTGTATTCAAAAGAATCTTGAAAGATTCGTTCTTCAGCGTGTCTTCCATGCGCAAATCATGCTTGCATCTTTCTTTTTGCATAGGTCGTTAAGAGTTCTTCAGCTATTTTTGCCACATCTTGATCCACCTTATTGAGCTTTTTTTCCCAACTATTTCCTCCAAGACTCGTAAGTGTTGGATGCTCTTCTCAGATATATTTATTCACCCGTCCCACCTCATGAATCGGGACAAATATCTTGTCATTATTTTTATAGTGGATTTCTAAGTACTCATTTTTGTTTTTTCCGAGCTGCTTTTCTATGATTTCATGAAATATTCCGATTCAGTGATCTTTGTGGACAATATAGTCACCCGGTTGTATTTGCAAGAGAAGGTCGAGATTTTTGGAAAGACTTTTTTTACTGCGTTTTTTTATAAAGATACGTGAGAGTACATCATCACATAAAACAAGTGTATTTGCGGTTTCAAAACTCTTGAGAAAATTGAGATCCGTTTTTTGAAGAGAAATTCATGATATATCATTATATGAGAGAAAATTTTCTACTCACCGAGTATTTCTGGATATGATAGAAATATTTTTTGTATCAAAGTCTTTGAGCTTTTCATGAAAACTTTCAATATCTGGTATCTGAAGAGCCTTTATTTCAAGGGATACTTGAGGAAAAGAAATGGCATGAAAGGTATCAAAATATATCCCTTGGGGCAGAAGTTTATGCACCTCTGATATATCACAGACACTGTCTATATTGTCCAAAAATATATATGGAGCCGTTTGGAGTTTTTCCGTTATCTTTGGATTTATTTGTGTTCCTATTTGCTCAAAATCAAAACGAGTATATTTTCAGAAAACAACTTCATCCATTTCTTGCATATCATCATTGTTTTTTCTCGTGACAAAAATATTTTCTATTTCATCTCACCAAAAATTTATCTTGTAGACCGCATGTGCATTTCCTGGACGAATGGTCAGTGTATCTCAAGAAATAGAAAAATTCCCAGGCTCTATGTAAGAAGCATATTCATATCCAAATTCAATCAGTTCGTTTCTCAGAGATTCAAGAGTATACTCGGTTCATTTTTTGACTGATATTTCGGGAAATTCTTGAAACTTGAGAAAGAATATATCACTGGTAGATACCATCATTTCTACAGATCTTTCGAGACCTTGCAAATCAGCAAGAGAGTCTATTTGCTCAAGATGCTTCCCAAAAGAGAGGAAGAGTTTTTGATATTTTTTGAGCGTCTTTTGGTCGGGTACTATAAGGACTCCTCATTGTTCATGGAGGAGTGATACCTTGGCAAAAATATTATCATGGTCACTGTAGTGTGTTCCAGCCTGAAGTGTATGTGAAAGATTGAGTTTCATTTTCTTTGCGTTTTTTAAATTTTTCCTATTATAGAGAGGACTTTGGAAAAATAAAATAATTCTTACATGATACTCTTTATTAATACCATTTCACTTCAATCTTGCATTGCTTTGTATGACAGCCATCTTGATTTTGTATGAAATACTTTTTGGTCTGCAAAGGGAAATGAGTCTTCTACACTGATTCCTCATATAGAGAGTCTCTTACAAGCGCAATGAGTCTCTTATGATGATCTTTCTCATGTGGTGGTCGTTCATGGGCCAGGAAGCTTTACGGGAGTACGAACGAGTGTTTTAGTAGCCAATACACTGGCTTATACTCTCAACATTCCTGTTGCTTCTCTTGGTTACTTTGATCTTTTTAATGATTATCCTATTGTGAAAGCTTCTTCAAAGCGAGATGTATTTTTTCAAAAATCTAAGTGAGAAAGTATAGAAATTGTTTCTAATGATGATTTGGTATCCTATCTTGGATCAAAGAGTATCTCAAAGATATTTGGAGAAATGCTTGATTTTCTTCCAGAAGGAGTGACTGTTTTTGACAAAATCAATTATGAGACTATATTATCTGATAGGAATCTTATATGGTTAGACCGTATAGAACCACTCTATATTAAGAGACCCAATATTTCCTAAATATATTCACATGAGTGTAGAAGTTGGACATCTCAGATCAGGAGAGCAGGTAGAAATGGTGGTGCGAAGACACTGGATCGTTTTTGCTGTGATCGGAATTATATTTGGAATAGGGGTTGTATTTAGCTGTATTGTATATGCACTTGCTTGATTTTGACCAGTGGTCCATATGTTTCAAATATGCTTTTGGCTCGTATTTTCAATGTGTTTGTATGTTGGTTGGTTGAATCATGAACTTGATTTATTTGTCGTGACCAATAATCGAATTATTGGTATTGAACAGATTTCTTTCTTGAATAGGACAGTATCCGAAACTATTCTTGGACAATTGCAAGAGGTAAACTCTCATACCAAAGGTTTTTTTGCAAATATACTTAATTTTGGATCATTGGATATACAAACAGCTGGAAATAAAACAACGCTCACTATGGGAATTGTTCCAGATGTAATTACTCAAGCACGTAAGATCAATAATATTGCTGATAAATATAAAGATAGAAGTGCACAACATAAAACTCAACATATAGATCTATGAAATCACTCTCATTAACAGATATTCTTGCAAATACAACTGAATTTAAAGAAAAAAAAGTTGGATATGTAGCTATTATTGGACGACCGAATGTAGGGAAGTCTACTTTTTTGAATGCTCTGATTGGAGAAAAAGTTTCTATTACTACTCATGTACCCCAAACAACGCGAAACAAAATATTGGCAGTATATAACGATGAACTTTCTCAAATTATATTTTTTGATACTCCTTGAATACACAAATCACAAAAAACGTTTAACGAAGAGATTAATTCCCAAGCTATTTCTAGCTTTTCAGATGCTGATGTTATTTTATACTTTATTGATTCAAGTAGAGAATGATGAGACGAAGAGCTCTATATTCGTGAACTTTTAAGTCAAACAAAGCTTCCAATTATCAAGGTATATACAAAGATAGATTTGAAATCAAAAATTACTCTCCCTGACAATGAT
>JAKVBB010000003.1 GCA_022448215.1 Candidatus Altimarinota bacterium
CCATGTCCAGTAGAATGAATAAATTCTTCTCCATACCCTTGCTGTATAATATATTCTCGAGCAGCTGCATCAATTTCAAAGAAAGCGTTTCACTTCTTTGATTTTTTCATCGCTCTTTTTTGCGCTTCAGCAACGATAGATTTTACCTGGAGAAATTCTTTATAGAGTTCTTTATTCTGTACTTTTTTCGTTCCAAAAATACTTGGTTTTTTGACCCAAAAAGTTCGTGAAAAATCACTCGAGTATCACTGGTAGAGAGCTCACATATCGATTAAAAGGACTCATTCTTGTATAAGAGTACTTCAAGCTGTATGGTGTGGAATAGCTGAATTTGATCCAAATGCTACAATGCTATCAAAGCCTTCTCCTTCTCCTCCATGTGCAAAGATTCTCTCTATAATATATTGCCTGATTTCAAGTTCTGTTTTTCAATAGATCTTTCACTTGTGATTCAAAGTTTCAATATCTGCATACACTTTTTGAATCATCTCTATCGCTTTCCTGATACACTTAATTTCTTGAGAATGTTTTATTTTTCGAGCTTCTGCAAAAATATTTTTTGTTGTGGATAGACTATAATTTTTCTCTAGAGATTGATAAAAATTCAGAGGAACTGAATCTTCTAAAGTGAGAGTAGAAGACTTGGTTATTTTTTTGAGAATATTTGTGAGAGGTTGATCGAGAAGATGTGTGTGTATCTCTTTTTTTCAGATAATTTTCTTGATATGTTTGATATCCAGTGTAGAAAGTTTTTCAAAGTACAGAGGATTGAGGATAATATGCAATTTCTTTTGAGTCAAGAGCATGTATCCAGAACTGGGTTGAAATCCAAGGAGATATCTAAAACTCGGATTAGTGTATCCGTGATCGTCTTCATTGGTATAGAGAAGGGTAGGAGATTTCATATTACTATTGTAAAGAGAGCTAACTTGCATAGTATAGTAAAAAATATTTTATATGAAAAGAAATTGTCATGAAAATTTTAGCATTTGAAACAAGCTGTGATGATACTTCGATTGCGCTTTTTGAAAATGATACTTTGATTACTATGGAAACTCAAAGTCAGATTAAAGTCCATAATAGAACCGGATGAGTCGTACCAGAAGTCGCTGCCAGAGAACATGCGAATGCTATTTTTGATGTACTGGATACGGTCCTGAAAACATGAAAAGTAACTTTGAAAGATATTGATTACATAGGAGTGACAACCCATCCTGGTCTCATTCCATCACTGCTTACAGGAACTACCGTGGCTTCCACCATTTCTCAGGTTCATCAGATTCCTATTCTACCGATCAATCATATTGAATCCCATATTTTTGCCAATTTTCTGGAACGACAAGAAAGTGATATCTCTTTTCCTCTTGTATGTCTTACAGTATCTGGAGGACATAATGATATTTATTTTATGAGTGATATGTGGTCCATGGAAAAACTTGGGAGTTCTCAGGATGATGCCGGTTGAGAAGCCTTTGACAAGGTTGCCAAGATGATGTGACTTGGATATCCATGAGGACCGATTGTTTCGAAATTATCTGATGAATATGAAAAATATCCTCAAAGCTCTTTATTTCAAGGTTCTCTACATAGCCCCCTATCCCAACCTTTCCCCCAAGGGGAGAAAGGAGTAGAACAGTATGCTCCAAAATATGTTATAGATTTAGCTCGTGAAATGCGACAAAAATGAACGAAAGAAGAAGATATTCTTTGGGAACTATTGAGAAGAAAACAACTTTGAGGTATTAAATTTCGTAGACAACATCCTTTTGGAAGATATATTGCAGATTTTTATAGTCATGAACTAAAATTAGTTGTAGAGATTGATGGAAAAATTCATGAAAAACAAAAAGAATACGATAAAATTCGAGATGAAATTATACAACAATATTGAGTAAAAATTTTAAGAATTCAGAGTAGTGAAATATATGATGATATATCATCAGTTCTTCAAAAAATCACTTCTTATATTCCCTCTCCCTCTGGGGGAGGGTTAGGGAGGGGGCTTGGAGAGGATAGTGTAAACAAGAAAAAACCTCTCTTTCCACGAGTTTGGCTCGATAAATCGGAGGCAAATTTTAGTTTTTCAGGTTTAAAAAGTGCGGTAAAAAGAGAGATAGATATGAGAATTGAGCAAAAATGAGCTTTAAGTGATCTCGATAAACAGGAGATATCCTATGAATTTGAAATGGCAGTCACCGAAGTACTCGCGTATAAACTGGTGCATGCAGCAAAAGAAAAATGAGTTTCTCAAGTACTTCTTGGGGGATGAGTAAGTGCGAATACTCGTCTCAGAGATACTATTGCAAATCTATGTACAAAAGAAGGATTAGATTTTTTATATCCAACAAAACTGGTGTATTGTATGGATAATGCTGCTATGGTGGGAATATTGACCTATTATAGAGTGAAATATAGTCAGTTTGAAGAGAGATGTTGAGTGGTAACAGTTTAAAAATTTGACTTTTTCATCGTTTTTTTCTTATTTTTTTCAAGAATTGCATCAACACAAGAACTACTGATCGTTCCTGGAATATAATGATAATGAAGGTGACGCAATGATCTATTTCACATAGATTGTCGTATAAATGAAAAGTAATCTCTTCACTTGAAGAAATTTTTCATAAAAACTTCTATTTCAGGAAAAGAGCTCATTTCTTCACTCGTTAATTCATGTGTATATTCTATATGTCTATGTGGAATAACCAATAAACAATCTTTTTCTCATAGATAAGGGTATTTATTTCTTTTAATAGAAAAATACTCTCCAGTATATAAGAGATAATCATTATCTATTTTACAGAAAGGGCAATCTGAGAGTCATAAGTCTTTCGGTTGAATTTTTCCCCAATCTTCTCGTGATAAAAGTTTCATATTTTTTCGCTTTTGAATATAGTATTTTCCAATAATAGTATTTTTTTACACCTGAAATGCAAGCACTCAAAACAGAATTAGAAAGTAGAGGACTTTTGTACCAAACCTCCAGTGATAATCTCTTTAAAAAATTCGATGAAGGAAATGGGAAATTTTACTGTGGATTCGATCCAACAGCAGATAGCTTGCACCTATGAAACTTTATCGGTTTTATGGTAGCTATTCATATGATGCGTAGAGGAAATACCTATATTGCACTCACAGGATGAGCAACTGGAATGATTGGGGATCCAGGTTGAAAGGATGCAGAGAGAAGTTTTCTCTCTGTTGAAGCACTCGATAACAATCAGAAAAAAATTCAATCTCAAATGGAGACTATTCTCGGGAATATTGCTACATTTACATGAGATGATTTTTCTTATGAATCAGTCAATAATAAAGATTTTTATACTGATATGGGGTATTTGGATTTTCTCAGAGAGATAGGAAAATATATTACCGTGAATGTCATGATGGGGAAAGATACCGTAAAAAAACGTATCGAAGATCCTGCTAAGTCAATTAGTTATACCGAGTTTTCATACATGCTGTTACAGGGATATGACTTTTGTCATCTTTTCAAACAAAAAGACGTAACGCTTCAGATTGGTGGACAGGATCAATGGGGAAATCTGGTAACAGGAACCGAACTTATTCGAAAAAAATACGATGCAGATACAGGAGTCATGACTTGGCCACTCATTACTGATGCAAGTGGGAAAAAATTTGGGAAATCAGAATGAAATGCTCTGTGGCTCGACCCAGAGAAAACGACTCCATATGAACTCTACCAGTATTTTATGAATACGGCAGATGCTGATATAGAACGATATATGAAGATGCTCACTTTGATCGAAGTAGATGAAATCCATAAAATAGTTATGGACCATTTGAAAGTACCAGAAGAGAGAAAAGGGCAAAAGATGCTGGCTTTTGGAGTAGTAGAAATTATTCATGGGACTGTGCAGGCAGAACTTGCTGAAAAAATTACTGAGTTTATGTTTGGAAATGAAGACAAAATCGAAACACTCAACAACCTAGATACTGATTCACTCAGAACTTTTCAAAAAGCTATGGGAGGGGTGCAATATGAACAGCAGAGTCTCTTTGAGCTCATCGTACAGTCAGGACTGGCAAACTCAAATAGTGAAGCCAGAAACGCACTTCAGTCAGGAGCAATTTCTATCAATCAAGCAAAAATATCTGATCCAAAGTATGATTTCAGTTCAGATTTTATAGGGAAAGGAACATTATTATTACAAAAGGGGAAGAAGAACTTGAGAATTATTACGAAATAAAAAATCATCATGAAAAAAGCACTTATTTTACATGGTTGGGATGGAGATAGTCAAAATAATTGGTTTCCTTGGCTAAAAGAAGAACTCAAAAATAGATGATATGAAACAATTATTCCTGATCTTCCTTCCTCGAGTCTTCCAAAACTTTCAGAACAACTGGGAGCAATAGAAAAATATGCTTCAGAATTACATGAGTGAGATGTAATTGTATGACATTCTCTTGGGTGTCAGTTAGCAACTCAATTTATTGAGAAGCATGCTCTGAAAAATCTGACTGTATTACTCGTGGCACCAACCTATTCATGACTTTGAGAAGAATTATGAAGAGAGACTTTTGGAGATGCCTATGAAACTATTTCGCAGTATTATGATACTCCAAATACTTTTGAAGATTTACAAAATACCCACGTTGTTTTTTTATCCGAAAATGATCCATATATCAACTTGCAGAATGCAGAAGAATATTATTGTCAGTTTTCTGATATGGAATTTGTAGAGTTTAGCAATAAATGACACTTTAATTCAACAGCTGGTGTATTTGAATTACCGGAGTTGTTGGAGTATGTTTAATAGTTTGAAAAATATTTTGACTCTCATGACTCTTATCAGTATAATAGTTATGTCTTAGTAGACAATACAGAGAGATACCTTGTTCAATACCATTGAAAGATATGGCACAGAGGTATTTATTTTTTTGTTTACTGAAAATTATAAAAACTTAAAAGCTCCAATTTTTTGTGTTTTGTCTCAACAATAACCATACGAAAAAAATAGGTTTCTATAATATATCTCTCTTTTTTATCTTCAAATATATCGAATTTTTTGGTAATATAATCAAAAAACTCAATCATTCGTATTCGTCTCAATACATCTTTTTGACTATATTTAGTTTTTCATCCATTGAGTCAGTATTTTTTTATAAATAGAGTAAAAAATAGCTTTTTCCCATTCTTGAGTGTGAGATATGGTTGACCATTTTTTGCTTGAGGAAATGTATTTATGATATTATGAAATTTTTCGTGTATTTCTTTATTTTGTCCTTTCATTTTGTTGATAAATTATTATATACATAATATATACAAATTATCATAATATGCAAAATAAAAAAAGCACTCATTTGAGTGCTTTTTTACCTCTCTAAATTTTCCTCAATTCTCCTGATAATTTCTTTATTGATTTTATTACTATCGTTATTAATCATATTGATGAGATCCTCTATTCGAATCATAATCACGATAATATCTGTTTCAGCTATGACCGTAGCACTTCGTTCTTCCTCACTCAGAAGAGCCATTTCTCCAAATATATCTCCTTCAGAGAGTTCTGCAATTCTATTTTCTCCAATCAGAATAGAAACTCGACCTGACTTGAGTATGTATCCTTCACCATTTGATGGATCTCATTGTTGTAAAATGGTTTGTCCTTGCTTATAGTTTTTTTCTTTACAGTGAGAAATAATATCGTCGACCACCTCATGATTAATTCATTGGAATATAGTCAGACCATAGATACTTTCAGCCATACATATTAAGTATTACAAAATTAAGTGTCCTATTCAGTATACAATACTTTGAGAGTTTTGCCAAAAAATATTTGATTTTTGTGATGATATTCGTACTCTTGGAGGAAAGTATTCTTCAAGCTATGCCTGCATGAAACCCATCGATCTTTCGAAAATATTTTGATCTAAGTGTCGAGCAAAACTGCTTGAGAAATTTTTGCTGGAATACGAAGCAGGAAACAAAGCATGATTTCATATGAGGCTCTTAGCACGTGAACTGGATGAACAAATTAATTCTGTGAAACGGGAACTCGATAATTTGTCTGCACTTGGAATTCTCAAACACAAAACAGAACTCAAGAAAAAAATCTTTTTCTTGAATGAACGTTCAGACATTCTTGATGAGCTGGTTAACATTTTTCTCAAGTCATACGATCCACTCGATAAAGTAAAAACATATTTTAAGGATAAAACTGAGCTTGAATTGGTATTGGTGAATGAAATGGTTCAGAAAAAACTCATCATATCAGGGAAAAATATACTCGATATATTTATGATAGGAGAAATAGACAAAGATGATTTTAATGATTTTCTTGCCAGTGTGTTTTATGGAAGAAAAGTAAAGTATGCCATTATCACGGTAGAAGATTTTTATAATAGACTTGAATTTTGAGATAAGCTGATTAAAAATATCCTGACACAAAAGGGAAATATATATCTCCGGGATACCCTGAAAGTAAAAGAAAAAATAACTTAATTTTTAAATAATATATTTTTATGTCACGAAGAAGAAACGCTCCGAATGATATCGTTCAAACATTAAAAGATTACATGGTTCCACTTATTGCACTTGGACTTTTTATTCTTTTACTTATAAGTGCCTTTGGATGAGGATGAGATGATACCACTCTTCAAGATACGATTCAAAATGAAAATAGAGTATGAATGAGCGTATCTTTGAGCTCAGGTGATACTGAAGCATATATAGTGTACCCATGAGAAAAACGAGAACCTATTCAATCAGATACTAACCTGTATAAAGGAGAAAAAATTTTGGTGCGAGAAGGATGAATTTCTGCAAACCTTGTTTCTGTGGGTGCTGTTAATCTGGCAAAATTAGCTGAATTTGGTTATGCAGAAGCATGAAACTTTACTCTTTCATCATGAGAAGCTTGGATTGATTCTCAAAGTGATATGGAAGTAGATATGCGTTATGCAAAGGTAAAAATTTGAGAAAACACTCATGTATCTCTTTCCCAAAATGAAGTAGGAAGTAGTGTATATCTTGTAAATGGTTTTATTGAAATACAAAATCTTGCAGGGGCATCAACACTATTAGCTCCTGGACAACAGATTACTATTTCTGCTTTGGATGCGAGTAAAGAAGATATTGACCTGTCTCTTCAGAGAGAAGAAATATGAGATTTCTTTCTTTCTTCGCAGTGGTTTATTCAAAATGGATGATCTCAATATCTTGCTTCAAATGATTCACAGGAAACTACTTCTGAGTCAAGAGAGCTTGTGAATGCATCTGATTTAATTTCTTTTGATAACCTTATTGACGAATCCATTGTTTCGAGTAATTCAATCGATATTTCATGAAGTTATGACTCAACTATTACTTCTATCAAACTTGCCGGACGAGATGCTGACTTAAATACTGATGAAAATACTTTTTCATTGAGTAATATTTCACTTCCAAATAGAGAAAATGATCTGGTATTTAAACTCTATGATATCAATGACAACATCGTTGCAAAACGACTCTATACTTTGTATTATGAATGAGCTTCATCTGCTGCTTCATCATCTGCGTTTAATGTGACAAACTATGCTGTAGATGCCAGTAAATTTAGTTTTAGTTGACCAAGTAGTTCAGGACTCTATACTACAGAAGAAAATTTTGTGACTATCAGATGAATTGTATCTGATGAAAATGTTACTAGAGTTTCAGTGAATGACTATGTACTTCAATCATACAATGGATCTACTTGGAGATACCATGCCTCTACTACCCACAATAATCTCAAAGATGGAACGAATGTATACGTGGTAAAATATTTTGATACTAACGGAAATCTTCTCTACCAAAATAACTATACTATTGTCAAAAAAGATCAAGCTCCCGTTACCCCACAAGTAGAAGTACAAGAAAAAGAAACAAGTACTATCTCAGATGAAGCATAATAAAAGGCCTCTATAAGAGGTCTTTTATTATGCAGTTTTCTCAAAAGAAGTTAAATTGACTTTCATATAAATGAATATATATTATACAATAGTTTTTTATAATTTTTAAAAAAGGAGAATTATGAAACCTCTCTCTATTCGGTGTACCACTCCATCTGTATGTCGTGATGTTTTTACTATTCATGATAATGTTATCAATCGGGATAATTCTATATGAAGATATATATCTGAAGTGATACAGTCTTTTAATAACTTTCATTGACAAGACAAGCCAAATATAACCATTGCTTACTTAAAGAAATGATACACATGAAAGTTACTCCCTAAAGATCATGATCTCTTTCGTTTATTTCTTGATTATATTAAATCTGAAGTGAGGCTTAAATTTATTCAAACCTCCCAGGAAATAGAGACTATTATAAATTGGGATCAAATTATTGAGTCTCAAGAAAACAATTCAGTAGTAGATGATCAAATAAAACCGACCATAGATCTTGTATATAAGTATGTTCAAAAGCTAGAAGAAGTCTTGAATTGCCAAGATTGAAAACCAGAATCATGAACATGAAATGCTTATTCACTTGAGAAATTACAGATTGAAACAAATATAGAAAAAAAAGTAGATACGATTACTCCAGAATTGTTTTTTGAACTATTTGCTGATACTATTTTAAATCGTAGCATTGTTTGAGCAAAAAAAAGAGGAGATACCGATGATTTATATCGAGCGAGTAAACAAGAAAAAATTTCTTGGTCATTTCGAGCCTTTTACTCTCCACATAATAAATCAGCCAAGAAGCTCAAAACTGATATACATAACTTTTTATTTGAATGACAGGATATGAGTGATGCTTGGAAAAATACTCTTACAAAATATGTCATAGATATACTTTTTAGAGGCAAAGACTGCTCTCAAAAAACTCTCAAAAAAATACAAGAGTTTATTTGCCAAAAGGAATAAATAGGAGAGCCCTTCAGTCCAATTGGACTGAAGGGCTCGTTTGTCTCTCGCACAAGTTACAAGACCGTAAAGAAAAACTTGCTTGAGGACGTATTACGACAGGGTTGAGAGTATCTACTCAGTCGTAATCTTGTATTTCAAAAAGCATGCAATATAATTGAACTTTTTGAAAATGTTTGGAGCGGGTAAGAGGACTCGAACCTCTGACCTTTTCGGATTAATGGTCCGACGCTCTACCAACTGAGCTATACCCGCTTTGCCTAAAAGACAAAATATAATATAACTTTTAAAATTAATAAGTCAAATTCATTTTTTTGTTTTTTATCACAGTTTTTTCATAATGCTGATTTTTTGCCTGCTCAATTTTTACACACATCATAGTTTTTATTTTTCTAACAACTACATCCAGTTCCACATGAACCATCTGCCTCTTTGCTTCAACAACTTCATCCAGAGCCTCCACCAATGATACTGACAAACATAGATTTTAATTCTTCTTCATCTGGAATGATTCACTCAAAAATAGTATCTTTGAAGTCAATAGACTCTTCTATAATGATAAGAGCTGGTTCTTTTTTTATTTTGAGTTCTTCTTTGAGTTGAGAATCTTGTGTTATTTCTGTTTGTATAAAATCTGTGAGTCCAAGTTCATCAAGTACTCATTTAATTTTTCCACTGAGTTCAGTAGTATTTTCTTCAGAGCCATAAATTTTAATCTGCATTGTTTTTAGTATAAAAAATAAATAAAAAACATCTTAAATACAGTATATTCAAGATGTTTTTTTTGAAAAGATATTTTTTGAAAAGAATAGGTATTTTATTTTTCCTCAGTATTTTCTTCGTCAGCACCAGTTACAGGTACATCTTCGATAGGAGCATCAAGATTTTCTACTTTTGCTGGTTTTGCAGCAGCAGCTACTATTTCATTAGCATTTACTTGGATATCGTATTTATCAGATATACCCAAATCAGATACTCGAATACTATCTCCCATTTCAACAAGTTTTGAAAGATCTACTTCAAAATTATCTACAAGATCAGCTGGTTGACATTTTACTTCAATTTCTTTCATGTGTTCTTCAAGGATAGCCCCTTCTCGAACTGCTTGAGATTCTCCAATAAATTCAAGATGAATTTTTGTAGATACTACTTCACCTTTGGTAATAGCATAAAAATCTACATGAGTAAAATCTCCTGTTACTGGGTGTTTTTGAAAGTCGTGTACAAGAACGTCAATAGATTTTTTCCCAATTTTGAGAGAAATAATATGACTTTCACCACTCTTTCTAAAAAGCTTCAAGAATTCTGGATAATTGAGCTTCAAAGAGATTGGTTCTTGATGATTTCCATATACAACTCCTGGAAGGAGTTTTTCTGCTCGAAGGTGAGCATTTTTTTCTTCTGATGTTCTAACTTCAGCGTTGAGTGATAATTTTTCCATGATTATGGTCTATTAGAATAATGATGTATAAATAAAAAGCCACGAAATTGTATACAAAAAATATGAAATGGCAAATTTTTTTCCCTTCTTTTTTAATTCCTTCTTTTTTCCCTTTAAATAAAGGTCAAGCGATAATGAGACGAAGAATTTGAAAAACATTTTTTTTTATTTATCATACCACATGCAAAATACAAAAAATCACAATATATTAATTTTAACTCCCATAATAAATATTTGATTATGTCAAAAAAAGATAATCTTGCAAAAAACCCTATTTTTAATGCAGCAGGAAATGATGCTGTTGCAGATCGAACGATTATTAAATGAAATACCACTGGTCTTTTTAATCTCAATGCGACGAAATATAGTTGGGCAAAGAATATGTATCAAGTAATGGTAGGGAATTTTTGGTTACCAGAAAAAGTTTCTGGACTCTGAGAGGATGCTATTCAATTCAAAACTGTTTTGACAGATGATGAAAGAAGAGCTTATAAGGGAATTCTATCTTTTCTCATTTTCCTTGATTCCATTCAGACAGTCAATCTTCCAAATTTTTCAGAATATATTACGGCTCCAGAAGTCAACTTGCTTCTTTCTATTCATGCCTATCAAGAAGCGATTCATTCTCAATCATATGCAACTATTCTTGAAACAGTGGTAGATTCTCAAGATAGGGAAGAAATCTATTATTTCTGGAAAAATGATAAGCACCTTTTGGAAAGAAATGAATTCATCGGAGGAATTTATCAAGACTTTATTGATGATCCAAGTGATGAAAATCTTTTTAGATGAATTGTAGGGAATTATCTGCTTGAAAGTATTTATTTCTATAATGGATTTGCTTTCTTTGACACCCTTGCAGATCAAGTAAAAATGGTTTCTACTGACCGTATGATTAATTATATCAGACGAGATGAACTCACGCATGTGACCATCTTTGCCAATATTTTGAGAGAAATCAAAAAAGAATTTCCACACATGTATAATGAAGACGTGATTTATGATATGATGAAGGTGGCAGTCGATCAAGAGATTAAATGGTCCAAACATATTCTTGGAGAAAATATCATCGGTATGGGACATGAAAATACTGAAAATTATACCAAATGGCTGGCCAATCAACGACTCGCAACACTTGGACTCAAACCAATGTATGAAAATGTTCTTTCAAACCCATATAAGCACCTTGATAGGCTTCAAGACAATAATTCAGAAAAAGGAAATTTCTTTGAAACAACCGTGACAAACTACGCTCAATCAACAGCGATGAATGGAAGTTGGGATTTTTAATAGAGCATGATAATGAATCAAATTGTACAAGACAAAATGGCCCGAGAAATCATGGTCGTAAAGAACGAATATCTCTTTGCAAATACTCCAAGAGAAACTCAGTTTTATTCTCAAAGCGAAGCAAATTTTGAAAAAATTATTCTCGATCAATATGAGTATATGGTTCGTCGTGAGGCTGAAACAAACTTCGAATATAAACAACCCATTCCGTATGCGGTACTGGTAGATGAGCAAGACAGGGTGTTTGTATACAAACGATGATGAGCTGGGAGTAATGCTGGAGAAGCCAGGCTTCATAGCAAAATATCATATGGTATTGGATGACATATCGAACGAGAAGATGAGCACCTCGATCATCCTATTAATGATAGTTTAGTGAGAGAAATAGAAGAAGAAACCGGTATTTGAGAAAAAAATATTGTTTCAATAGAAGCTATTTGATACATTAATGATGAACAAAATGAAGTAGCACAGGTACATATATGAGTGGCATATATTGTTCGTGTTCATGATGTTTCTGTGGAGCTTCTTGATGGAGAACTCGAAAATGGTGAGTTTTATTCTCTGGATGAAATAGAACAGATGAATAATTCTTGCGAATATGATCTTGAAACTTGGTCTGAGATACTTTTTCAACCTATGCATGATATATTAAAAAAAGCAGGAGTATAACTCCTGCTTTTTTTAATATATCTTTTACACTTTATGGGCATCAAGGATCTATTCTTCAGCATAATGCATATTGTCATTGAGAAAAAATAGTGACCCATCAAGATGGACAAGTAGATGCAGAATAGCCACTCAGGGTAACCTTTCAACTTGATCATAATGCTCATCAGCAAAATTCCATACTTCAGTTTGTACTATTATTGAGTAGATTCCAATTTTTTTATACGTTCTTCAAGGGTGGCATTTCTTTCTTCTAATTCTTGAAGAGCTGCAGTAAGAATAGGAACAATTTTTGAGTAATCTACTTGAAGAGGGTTTTGAGGATAGGTATCATTTTGATCATATTCATCAGAATATTGAGATCCAGTCACTGCATATGGCAAGATATCCTCAAGTTCTTGAGCAAGAAAACCATCTATTTTTTCATTTTCATTTTTATAATTAAAATTATAGACTCCTATTTTTTTCAATGCATCGAGAGCACTCTTCACTTTTGTTATATTTTCTTTTAATCTTGCGTCTGAACTTGTATTATAGTTTACTCAACTGGTACCATTAAATGCAATACTTCCGATTGAATTATTTGAAGTATTTCGAAATTGTATATAGGATTGATTATTTCATCCCCAAAAGAAATTTGCTGCTGCAGAAGGACTCACATATGATTGGAGCGTTCTTCCATTTACATCAATCTCTTTTCCAGGGTTGCTTGTATGACTTGGGGCAACGGTTGTAAAACGAGTAGTACCTCAAGTAATATGTAATCGAGTATCTGGTCTTACTATACCAATCCCGACATTTCCATTTTCGGAAAAAGCAAGAACATCTCTATAGTCATAGGTTTGACTTTCATCATGAACTCGAAAAAAATACCCATTATTATAATTTCCAGTAGTATCTGTTATAATTGCATCATTTGCTTCAGGTCCAAGATAGATAGTACTATGTGAAAGATTTGAAATATTTTCAACACGAAAATTTGAAGTGACTCGTGCAATTCATGAGTTATTTCAGAAAAAATCAAGCTCTGAAATACGACTTACTAGACTATTCCAATTATTCGCAGTAAGAGGATCTCATGAATTGATCATATCATTCCAGGCAGCATAGGAAATTCCTACGAGTATCATCGTGAGAGAAGCTGATAGTCAGAAGATGATTCAGTTTTTTATCGTATTTTTTTTCATATTTTGAAAATTATATTACCAAGATCGGGTTGGATGTGGACTAAAATTGGCATTTGAGTAATACCGTACTACATAGGTATAAGACATACCTGCTCCACAGTAGGGGTCTACACTCAGCCGTATATCAAAGCCACTACCAATTTCTTCATTATAGTAATTACCATCTGCTCCATCATATAAACTTACTCGAGCACTCGTCCCTCCTGAAGCAACATTCGCTGAACTGACTTTGTCACCAGCCATAATTACCCACTTTTCATAATCAAAATAGTTTGTGTTGGTATAACCCCGATGAGAACCGTATAGTTCAACCTCAATAAAGCTTTGACGAGGTGAGTCGTTAATCGTTCCCAAAGTAACGATCTTAGTGGGTTGATCACAGGCAGGGTAGCCATTTGGCCCAGTAATAATTCCTGAGAATTCTCTAACATATTGACTGGTCTGAACTTCATTATTATCTGTATCGACTTTAAATATACCAGCTATATCAAATTTCTCTGTTGCTACATTCCCAATCCCAATATTCCCACTATTAAAAGAAAAATTATTCAGTTCAGATACTTTTGCCACCAGGTCATTCCAAGCAGTAGCCGTAAGAGGATCACCTGAATTAATTACATCGTTCCAAGCAGCATACGTTATTCCTACAAGAATCATCGTAAGAGATGCTGAGAGTCAGAATATAATTCAGTTTTTTATACTATTTATTTTCATAATTTATTAATTATTTCACATAGATATTACTGAGCAGGCAGCATTTGTCGCTAAACCAATACCTGAGTCCCAACCTCGTACTTCTAAATTTCAGTTATTATTCCTGAAACTAAACATATCACGTGTCCCACCTAAATATACATCTTCTATAGTCGATGTACTAGAGTGTGTTCCACGTACTAAGTAGAGGGCAATACGTCATCAAGAAGTATTATAATTTGTTGAGCACATAACTAAAACTGCTCATCATCATGAATCTTGCACCATATTATATTCGAGTGATATCCAATCTGAATTGTTTGCAGCAAAATTTTTTTTACGCAAATTTATATTTCCATTCACATCGAGAGTAGTATTTGGAGTTGTCGTCCCGACTCATACATTTCAATTATTTCTTATATATAAAGATTCAATTGGAGTTGCATCTACATTGGATCGTACCCAGAAGGTAGCATTATTTCATTCTGCTTCAGTTTGTATCACTGTACCATATACGGGAGTTCTTGTAGTGAGAGCATATCATGAATGTCCTGCATCTCATATCTCAAGCAAATTAGTAGGAGTACTTGTCCCAACTCCTATATTTCCACTGCTAAAAGAGAAATTATTGAGTTCAGCAACCTTTGTTGCAAGTTCATTCCAGGCAGTAGCAGTAAGAGGATCTCATGAATTAATAACATCATTCCATGCAGCGTAAGAAATTCCAAGTGTCACTAGAATGGAAATTTGTATCAAAAGATGTTTCAAAAAAGTTTTCATATATTAAAGGGGATAATATTCTATACTATTGAAAATTACATTCACCAAAATTAGATGAACCAAATACACAATCCCCTCAAGTCGATCATGATCCACTTGAAGTAGAACTCAGAAGAGTTACTGGTACTACATTCTCTTCATCAATTCCATTTACATAGAGACCACCATTATTGTATGCAATAGCGTTTGTGACAAATGCGGTTGCATTTTCTTCATCAGTATCAATGAGAGTACTGTATGGTTCCTGATTTTGTAGATCAGGAGTATTATTGTAGTTTGTTTTTAGGTTGGTTGCAAGCAAAGCTCTTTCTGATTCATTTTCTAGGTTTTGAAGACTTCCACTCCATGCAACCAGATTAATCGGATTATACTGGAATGCACCGGTTCAAGAATACCCATTTGAAATATAGGTTCCAGGAGCATTTCTATATCCATTGAATACAAAAGAGTTATTTGCTATTACATCTTCTATGGTCATATCTTGTATTTCTGATGTAAGAATAGTTGGTACAGAAAGAATATAGTCAGTACTTCCAGTAGATACTCGTAGCATTTGCCCATTATAGTCTCCATCTGTATAGGCTCTTGCTTGTAATAAAGCAGCATAGGTATTTTGGGAAAGAGGATTTGTTATAAAGAATCATCATTCTTGGATAGCTCCGAGTTCAAATTCTGTTTTATGGTTTGTGATAGAGTATGAGTAATAATTTTGCGTCAGAGGATCACTGGGTATTTTTGATAGATTCGCTACATTTTTAAATGCTATTTCTCAAAAATCTCCTTGCGTCCATGCAATAGCACCATTATAGGTAACTGAAAAAGTATTGTTTGGTTCGGGATAATGACCAGCAGATATTTTGAATATGTTGAGCGAGTTTGCAATAGTTGATATATCTGCGATACGTTTTACATTTCTTGCATAAAGAGGATACTCTTGTAGAGCAATAAATGCAATAGTTCCAAGAATAGCAAGAATTGTAATAACAACAATAAGTTCCACAAGAGTGAAACCCTTTCTTTGAGGAATATTCATAAGCATTGGAGGTAGGGTATATTCTATTTTATTATAAGAAATTCCTCTTTATTATCAAAAAAAATAGGAAATTACTATTGCCTATTTTTTTAATAATTGTATACATACTGAACTCATTTTTTTATCACAAGGAATTCAGGGTCTTGTACTGTCTCCATTTGTTCTGTTACATCTATATCTGATTCTATATTTGAAAGACTTTCAAGATCTGAGAGTCGTACCTCTAATAATTCTTTTTGTATGGAGAGTTCTTGTTTTTCTCTTTCAAGTTCACGAATATCGTATCCTTTCGTAGCATTCACATTGAGTATCCATACATAGTAGAGGAGTAGAATACTCATAAGAGTCAGGAGTATGATGTATGTTGAATTGACTCACATTTCAAAACTATCTCTTTGCTTTTTTCTTGAAGAAGAAAAGTGTTTTTTTAGATGATGGCTCATAACTTTTGAATCCACAGTTTTTGAAAATGTTACAAATTAAGGAGGTGTATTTATATCTTTTCAGCTATTCTTGCTTTGGCACTTCTACTTCTTTGATTCTTTTCTATCTCTTGCATACTTGGAAGAACAGGTTTTTTTGTAATTATTCTCAGTGTTTTTTTGTGATGACATGAGCATGGTATATCATGACATATGCAATCTTTTGTTTCTTTCTTAAAGAAGTGTTTTACAATTCTATCTTCGAGTGAATGAAAGCTAATTACAGAAATTCTTCATTGACTCTTAAGCATCTGGGTTGCTTGCAAGAGAGAAGTTTCTATATTTTCAAGTTCATTATTTACTTCTATCCGTAATGCTTGAAAGATGCGTGCTTTTACTCGAGGAGGTCAAGGAATTACTTCAGCAAGATCAAGAGTAGTATTAAATTTTTGTTTTTTTCGTTTGTCTACAATGGTGTGAGCAATTTTATTTGCTCCAGGTTCTTCTCAGTATTCAAGAAATATTTTTCTCAGCTCACTTGCAGTATATCCATTGACTATATCTGCTGCTTTGTGTCCATGACTTTTATCAAGTCTCATATCAAGTGGACCATCTTGCATAAAGCTAAATCCTCTTTGTGCCTCATCGAGGTGAACAGAAGATATTCATAGGTCATAATATATTCACGTTATGGATTCTATATTATGTTGCTCTAAGCTACTCTTAAGTGTACAAAAGTTGTCATTGATTAGGATAAGCTGAATATTTTTTTCTTCAGATATTGGTTTGAGTCGATTTTTTGCGAGTATGAGATTTTGTTCATCAGCATCAAATCACACAAAGATATCTCCAGGATTCATTTTGTTCATAATAGCAGATGCATGACCTCACATTCCAAGTGTTGCATCTACGATAACATTTTGCTTCAGAGAATCTATTTGAATAGAGTCTACTATTTCATCGAGCAATACTGGAATATGTTTTTCAGCGATATCATCAGCTCGCATAAGAGAGTTGTGAACAAAATGTTAAATTCTAAGAAAAAATCCTTATTTGTAGCAAAACTACACTTTATTTGTATTCTTTTTGATATGAATGTCAAAGAATCTGTCTAGAATAACCTAGACAAATATAGAATCAAGAGAGAGGAATTAAATAAGCCAAAACCAAAGAGTTTTTCACAATTTGTTCACAAAGCAAATGTATATATTTTGAATATATATCAATTATAAACTATATTATAACATATATAATTTTAGAAAATAAAAAAAAGTGCCTGTCATAAAGACAGGCAAGTACAGCGTTTCCCTCGACCTAAGGGAGTAAAACCTTTTTTCCTTTTTGAGAGTAAGAAATTTTTCCTAAATTTTCTGCGCCTCAAAAATTTCTTTTTATAAGTAAAACGTCTTTTTGTATATCTTCTCATAAAAAATACCTTTTTGACAAATTCACTAAAATAATTTTAAATATTAATACATAAAAAGCAATACTTTTTCTTGCAATTTTTTAAACATGAGTAAACTTCTCATGTTTAAAAATGATTCTTCTAATATGTTAGAGATAAAAAATCTTCAAATTTCTGCATCACAGAAACAAATTCTTCATTGAATAAGTATGTGTTTTGAGACTTGAAAAAACTATTGTTTACTTGGGAAAAATGGAAGTGGGAAGTCAAGTCTTTCATGATTTTTAATGTGAAATCCAAATTATACACATATATCTGGTGAAGTGACAATTGATACAAAAAATCTGATACAAATGGATCCAGAAGAAAGAAGTAAGAATGGTTTATTTCTTTCTTTTCAACATATTCCAGAAATTCCATGAATTCAATTATCAGAGTATTTACGAACGATTTACAATATTTCACTCAAAAATAAAAATCCAGCCGGGGCAGATATTTCTCCATTTATATTTAAAAGACATATTCAAAAATATCTTGATGAACTTCATATTGATGCTTCATTCTTAGAGAGAGATCTGAACGTATGATTTTCCGGTGGAGAAAAGCGAAAGATCGAAATGCTTCAAATGAAATTAATAGAACCAAGTTATATTATTCTTGATGAGATTGATAGTGGACTTGATCTTGATGCATTTCGCTCTATGGCAGCACTCCTCCAATCTATGAGCTCTCCTCAAAATACTTTTATTATCATTACCCATCAATTTAAAATCCTTGATTATATACATACTGATTATGTGTATGTATTAAGAGATGGTGAAGTAGTGAAAGAGTGAGGAAGAGAGGTTATTGATGAAGTGAAAGAAAAGGGTTTTAAAGAAATATAAGACCACCCCCTGACCCCCTCATTACTAAGGAGGGGGAAGAAAAATTTTAAAAAAGGAAATATGAAGATAAATAATCTCAAAAAAATTAAAAACTATGACTCAAAAAAAAGATGTAAAAGATAGAAAAAAATCTCCCCTCCTTACTAAGGAGGGGCTGGGGGTGATTTGAGAGAGATCTATATCGGACACTTGGGATTTCCAGGATGATATCAGCTATAGCGAAAAAGCCATAGCTGGTATTAATGAAACCGTAGTCAGACAAATATCTGCTTCCAATAATGAACCAGAATGGATGCTGGAACTCAGACTCAAGGCACTCAAAATATACCAAGATAAATCTATGCCTAATTGGGGACCAGATATTTCTGATTTAGATCTTGAAAGCATTTATTATTTTGCCAAGCCAGAATGAGCCGGAGACAACAAAACCTGGGATGAGGTACCAGAAAGTATAAAAAATACCTTTGATAAACTTGGTATCCCAGAAGCAGAGAAAAAAGTATTGGCAGGTGTTGGAGCTCAATATGACAGTGAAACCGTCTACCACAGCCTCAAACAAGAACTTTCAGATCAGTGAGTTATTTTTGATGATATGTCGCATGCCCTCAAAAAATATCCAGATCTCGTGAAACAATATTTCTCCAAGTGCATTCCTCTGGCTGATCACAAATTTGCAGCCCTGCACTATGCTGTATGGAGTGGAGGAACCTTTCTCTATGTTCCTGCGGGAGTCAAGATATCTGAACCACTTCAATCATACTTCCGAATGAACGTAAAATCGGGAGGACAATTTGAACATACTCTTATGATTATAGAAGATGGAGCCGAAGCTCATTATATCGAAGGGTGTAGTGCTCCAAAATATGATACCAATTCTCTGCATGCAGGAGGAGTAGAAATATTTGTCTGAGAGTGAGCTCATATGCGATATTCTTCTGTTGAAAATTGGAGTCTGGATACCTATAATCTCAATACAAAACGAGCCATTGTAGAAAAAAATGCTTATATGGAATGGGTATGAGGAAATATGGGATCAAATACCACTATGCTCTATCCTTGTAGTGTTCTCAAATGAGATCACTCAAAAGCAGATCATCTCTGACTGGCATTTGCCAATACTGGACAAAACCAAGACACGTGAGCCAAGGTCATTCACATTGGGAAAAATACTTCGTCTAATATCTTGTCCAAATCACTGAGCAAATGATGAGGAATCAGTACCTATCGCTGACTGGTAGATATCAAACCAGGGGCCACTGGTTCGGTGTCGAAGATAGACTGCGATGCCTTACTGCTTGACTCTGATTCTGCTTCGGATACCATTCCAGATATTCGAGTTGGAAATGCAGATTCGATCGTTGGACACGAGGCTTCAGCAGGGAAGGTCGATGAAGCGCATATCTTTTATCTGACTTCTCGAGGGATTCCAGAGGACCAGGCAAAAGCTATGATCGTGAATGGATTCTTGAGTCCAATTATGAAGGAGCTTCCACTGGAGTATGCGAGTGAAATGAATGTGCTTGTGAGTATGGAGATGGAATGAGGATTTTAATCTTGATAAAAATATATCGAGTCATATAATTCTCTATAAAGGAAGTTCTGAAAAACTCTATCTTGAGGAGAATATTTGAATTTTTGAGAAATTGAGAGGGCTTACATAAGCCGCATCTTGAGATTTCGAAAAGATTGCAAATATTCTTTGAAGAGTTTTTCAGAACTTCCTAAATATTATTTTATATATTTTGATTATGGTACAAATACCACTGACTTTAATTAAGAATGACGATGGAAGCTATACTGTTTTGTCCAATATTTTTAATATTGTCACGGAGTGAGATACCCTCGATGAAGCTATAGCAAATGGGCAAGAGGCTCTCAGTTGTCATATAGAGTGACTCAGTAAAGATGATGATGAGTATAGAGTCTATGAATCACTCTGACAGAGTATGAATACTTCTGTTGCTGTATAGTTATGTCACCAAATATTCATAATATTACATCGAAGCAGGTACTCAAATATATGCTGGCTGAATGATTTGAAATATCCCACCAAAAAGGGAGTCATGTACAACTCAAAAAATGAAGTACGAGAATTACCATTCCCGATCATGGAAATAAGATTTTGAATATAAAGACGATTCTATCTATTCTCAAACAAGCTGGAGTAGATAAAAATGATTTTTTGAAGTAAGACCAATGTTACATTTTGATAAAAATTTCTTAAAACACTTGAACGATATCTGAGCAAAAAAGATATGGGTATTTTTTTATGAGGCTGGATGTAGTGGAACAAAAGTAGATATAAAGATAGATGACTTTGATGAAGTAGACCTCATCCCAATCGTCTCCTCTCAGGAGAGGGAGCAAAGTGGATTTCAAATATATGTGAAAGAAGAAGAGAAAGAAAAATTCGAATGAGCCAGAATTACGCGCACCGTCATAGCAGACCATACTGGACAAGAAAAAATCAGATATATTCTCTCTCATCCAGAGGTCAAAGAGCGATGTGGATGTGGAAGTAGCTTTAGTTTTGAAAAAAAAGTTCCTAAACTGAACTTGGAGAAATTGAAAGATATGAAGAAGAAGTTTCAATAACCCCCCTCAGTCTACCGTCAAGCGGCATCGAGACCCCCTTGTCAGGGGGGAGGTAATAATAATAAACTTTCTCCCCTGATAAGGGGAGATGTCCGAAGGACAGAGGGGTTTAATATTTTAAATACACAATTATGCACACTATTACTCAATCATGATTTCATACTCTTGAATGACAAAAAGAAATATCTATTGCAGATAATCTTTGCGTATTTCTTTTGGATGATGGAAGTACTGATAGAACCATACATATTTGAACTGGAGCCCAAGTCTCTCTCTACGGTCTCTATAACAACGAAATGAAACGAAATATTACCTGTCTACAAGAATCGCAGCATTCAAGCTTAGAGATACGATATATACTGATCTCTCGGGATGAACAAAAGATCGATGCAAAAATATTTTCAGATATCAGAGCTTCTCACACGAAAAGTGATGTAAAAATTCTCTCACTCGCTTCAGAAAAATGATATATTATTCTTGATGGATCGATACAAATAGGAAAGTGAATTGAAAAGGTTGATGCTCACTTGCTCGAAGAAAATATTTTTCTGGGAAGTTCTGGAAAAATATCTGGTATCCCAACTCTGCTTGTGGGAAGTGATGATGTATCGGCTGGACATGCATGTCGAATGGAGCGCATATCAGATGAGAAACTTTTTTACTTGCGAAGTCGTGGAATCGAAAAAGACCATGCTGTAAAAGCTATGATATGATGATATTTAAATGATATGCTTGTATGACTCAAGCAGCAAGAAAAGACGGTTGCTGAAAATATCATAAATAAAGTCTTTCAATTAGTGTAATTTCTCTTGAAAAAAAAATTTAAAAAAATATAAATATTCTATTACTTTTTTATATAATCTTCCTCATGAAAATACTTGCTTCCTTGATACTTTTTTGTCTCTCATGTGTGACTGGATTCGCAGCTACTGGAGATACACTTGAAAATCCTGTTTCAGACACAAATTATATCTATTACTATGGTCAAGGTTGTGCGTATTGTGCTAATGTAGACAGCTACTTGAAAAAAGTAGATGCTGAGTCAAAAATAGATATTGAAAAACGAGAAATTTATTTCAATGAAGACAATAGAGCACGTATGGCAGCGGATGCTGAACGTGTGGGACTCAATCCTGAGTCAGTTGGAGTTCCATTTCTGATTCTTGAAGAGTGAGAAAATGTCTCTCATCTCATAGGAGATGCTCCTATTATTCAACATTTTACTCCTATTCTTGGAGAAGCTCCAAAGAGTAACCGGTCACTCATTGCTTTGGTCGTTCTTGGAGTTTTGATTGCGGGAGTAGCTGGATGACTTATTTTTTGAAATAAAAAATCATAATGAAATATTTAATTTTTTTCTTCCTATTTCTGATACCTACTTTTGCCTTTGCCGAATGAGTTTCTTCTCCTGAAGTGGTTTCATTGGCAGAACGGATGCAATTTTTTGCATTACTTGTACCAGCTGCACTATGAGATAGTATTAACCCCTGTGCTTTTGGAGTTATGATTATTTTATTGTCTGCCATTCTGAAACAGGGATGAGGAAAACGAAGAGTGTTACTCGCAGGTTTTTTGTTCATTCTTTCAATATTCTTGAGTTATACTGCTATGGGTATTGGTTTGTATCAAGCTCTGGCTACCACCAACTCAACCTTTTACCTGAAACTTGTTGTAGGTATTATTGGAGTGATTATTGGAATGGCAAACCTCAAAGACTATCTCTGGTATGGAAAATATTTTCATATGGAAGTTCCACTTTCTTGGAGACCCAAAATGAATCGTATGATACGATCGGTAGTTTCTCCTATTGGAGCCTTTGGTATCGGTCTCGTAATTAGTCTCTTTTTGCTTCCATGTACCTCTGGTCCATATATCGTGATTCTTGGGTATCTTGCTGCAGAGAGTGCCACCATTACACTTTGGGGATACATCTATATATTGATTTATAATCTGATATTTGTTCTTCCAATGGTGATTATTGCACTTTTGGTTGCCTATGGAGTATTTAGAACAGATGAATTGACCGAGTACAAAGAACTCAATGTTGAAAAAGTACATCTGATTACCGGAGTGATTATGCTTTTGATTGGAGTATATATTTTAGCTGATATTTTGATACTCAATGTATAATGAGGTGATTACATACTACGCGAAACAAGCACCCAATAAACAAGCACTGGAAGACTATGATATCAAGCACTATGAGGACAATTCTATTTGTGGAGATGATCTCGAAGTGTATCTAAAAATTTCAGACTGAAAAATTACTCACTTTGGTTTTACTTGAGATACTGCAATTATTACGACGGCATGTGCGAGTATTTTTTGAGAGTCAATTATAGATATGGACTTGGAAGAGATTTTAACAAAAGACAGTTTATATATTGAATCTTTGATTGAAATGCCGGTTTCTCCTCGAAGAAAACAAGCTTCTGTGCTTGGGCTTGTCACCACTCGAAATGCTATTCACAGATACTTGAATGATGGAAAAAAAGATGAATTTGAAGATGTAATAGTAGAATAACCCCCACCCTAGCTCCTCATATATAGCCCTCACCCCCAACCCCTCTACTATGTTCTAACTTCGAAGATAGTCGTCCCAAGTCTGGGACTCCTGTCTCAGTTATCCCAGAGGGAGAGGGGAGTATAAGTAAAAAAACTATGATTAAACTTTCAAAAACATGAGATATAGCATTGAAGGCCCTCTGTTATATCGCTCAAAAACACCCTGAGAGAGTACAGATTAAAGAGATTGCTTCAGATCAAGATCTCAGTGAATCTCACTTGAGACAAATCATTGTTGATTTATCTCATGCAGCTATGGTTGAAACCAAACAAGGAAGAAATGGATGAGTGCGACTCCTCCAGAATCCAAATCAGGTAAGTATATATGATATTTTTTGAGCCGTTGGAGAAGAGATGTGAATTACTGATTGTACGAAAGATATCTATTGTGATAAAAAAGATTCGTGCATTACTACCAACGTACTGTGAAATCTTCAAAAATGATTCAATAGTCTCCTCAAGCTTCATACACTGGATAAAATTATACAAAAATAAATCTCACCAATCTGGTGAGATTTATTTTTAATTATTTTTCTTCTGGATTCATATCAAGTTGAATTGATGGTCCCATAGCATTACATACATATACTGAGTTAATGTATTTTCCTTTGGCACCAGCTGGTTTTACGTCCTCAATAGTTTTGAGGAAGAATTCTAGATTTTCTTTGAGTTTATCTGCTCCAAAAGAGAGTTTTCCAAAGATAGTATGAACATTTCCTTGTTTATCATTTTTGAATTCGAATTTACCTCCAGCAATTTCTTTGGTAATGGCTACGAGGTCTTCACCAACGGTTCCTGCTTTTGGATTTGGCATGAGTCCTTTTGGTCCGAGTGTTCGAGCAATTTTACCAAGGTGTCGCATCATAGAAGGAGTCGCAACACATACATCGAAATCAAGAGCTACATTTCCTTGAGCAATATCATCAATAAGTTCTTCACCACCAGCAACAGCTGCTCCAGCAGCTTCAAGATCTTTGGCATTTCCGTCTGTAAAGGCACATACTTTTTGTGTTTTCCCTGATCCGTGTGGAAGGGTAATAGTTGATCTGACAATTTGATCAGCATGTTTTGGATCCAGGTTCAGGTTGAAATGAATTTCAACACTTGGGTCGAACTTAACCGTGTTTGTTTTTTCTAGGAGCTCTACTGCATCAGCAACAGAATAACTCATTTCTGAGTTTACAAGCTCAACAGCTTTTTTATATTTTTTACCTCGTGGCATAGTCATATATTTTAAGAGTAAATAGGTGATAACGAATGGGTTTTTTGAACCATTCTCCCTAAAAATGCTTGGGGATTATATGGAGAAAATTTCAAAAGTAAAACTTTATATTTTATTAGAGCAATAATTATAATGATTTTAAATTGACATATGTATAATTACTATTATTATAATTAATAGTTCAAATATCTTGAACCAAAAATCAAATCTAAAAGACAAATAGGTGAAATATTATGCAAAACGAACTATCACTATATGAGCTTGTACTAAAATACGACTCTTTAAAGGAACTTATAGAATCTGATAGATTCAAAAAATTAAAACAAATAGTTATTCTTTTAGGTCAGCATCAAGATAAAGATCCTAAGGAATTAAAAAAAGCTATGCTATCCTCTGAGGATATTATGGCAATTCAATATTCTAAGGATCTTGATAAATATGGTCGACTTTTTTGTATTAAGTTTCTTTTGACAATAGAAAGTACATCTGAAATTATTCATTCATATCAAGAAGATGACCTATTAGATCGTATAGAAATGATATATTCATGTGTAAATGAAAATTCTCCAATCTATGATGATTCGGATTCTTTTATCCAAGATATGAAACGAAATGGTTTTTCGGTTATTCTATGTAATGAAGGTGGTGAGTACTCCGATGTTCCTGAACTACTTTATCAAGCTTTTTTGCAAGAAAAGGAAAAATATAAGGATATGAAGTTTTCAGATTTACCCGATAATTGGCAACAAGCTTTCCAGAATGCATGTTCCAAATTAGAAGATTAAATTTAGTTAATTCTAAATCACTTCAAAATATAATAAAACCTACAAACGTAGGTTTTATTTACTTTCTCTTCACTGGATCATATCACCCTTTACTCCAAGGCATACATCGACAAATTCTCCAGATTCATTTACAGGTTCATTTGCAACTTCCATGTACCTCAATAGACTCTATCATGTATTCACTACATGAAGGGATATGTTTACAATAGGGAACATTGTTGCGGGCTTTAGCCCACCAAGAATGGTCAGGTGAGAGATATTTTTGATACCACTTCACGAGTTTAATAAGATATTTTTTCATGGTTTTTATGCAGCTCTTTGACTTGATATTGATGTTTCCTGAAGTATATCAGATACATATTTTTCAATATCTGATGTTGCCATCAGAGTAATGTCATTAAAGTCTTCTTGTGATACTTCTGTGACGATGGCATCTGGAAATTCATCAGCTTTATTTCAGTCCAAAACTCTTGGGGGAATAGTATCAATTTCAGGTATAAGAGTTATAGTATGGTTTAGAGATGACATTTGGTAATATATAAAAAATATAAAACACCTTTTCATACCAGTATATCAGAAACAAAAATTTGTCAAAAAAAATTCCCACTTTCGTGAGAACTCTTATTTTACAAATTTGGTAATATTTGAAAATACATTTGGGTTTGTAATAGCTAGATTTGAAAGAGCTTTTCTATCCAGTTTTACTTGTTTGTTGTAGAGAGCCCCAATAAGTTTTGAATAGGTCGTCCCATTGTTTCTGGCTGCATTGTTGATTCGGATTGTCCAAAGTCTTCGAAAATTTCGTTTCTTTTGTTTTCGACCAATATATGCATTGAGACCAGATTTCATCCAAGCATTTTTTGCTCGAGAGAATACTTTTGAGTTCAGCATTCGGAAACCTTTTGTAGCTTTTAACATTTTTTTATGTCTTTTTTGGGTCATAAGACCTCGTTTTACTCGTACCATTTGTGTGTAAGATTAAAATTATTATTTTAAATTTTTCCATTTCTCTCCTTTTTAAAAGGAAGGATGTCTCACACTTTGTGTGGGACAGGGTGGATTATTTTATGCGTGTGGAAGTTGTGCTCGAATTTTTTTTGTTTCTGCGGCAGAAACTACAAGACCGTATTTATTTCTTCCTTTTGCTTTTTTACTTTTATCACTGAGGAGGTGTCGTTTCCATGCTTTTGCAAGTTTGAATTTGCCTTTTGCAGTAACTTTGACTCGTTTTTTTACTCCGCTTCTTGTTTTTAACATAAGAACTTTTTTAAAAAATTATTTAATAGGTTTGAGCATTGCTGAGAAAGTGTTTCCACTTTGTTTAATAGGACTTTCCAGTTTGTAGAGTTCTTCAAGAGAAGCTACAAATGAAGTAATCTTTTCTCTGGCAATATCTCCGTATTGATTTTCTCGTCCTCGCAACATCAGTGAGATTTTGAGAGGGTGATGAGAGGCTGCAAATTTTTCTGCTTGCTTTTTTCGTATTTCTAGATCATGGTCTCCGATCTTAAACGTAATTCGTATTGTTTTAAGTTCAGGAGCCTTTCATTTTTGTTTATTTTTTTGATCTTGCTTTTTTTGACGATAGAGGAATTTTCCATAATCGAGCATCTTGATAATTGTTATATCTCATTTTTTTCACATTTCCATGAGATCAAGTTCGAGATCAGATGCTTTTTGTTTCGCTTCTGATAGGCTCATATCTCCAAGGTTTTCTCCTTCATCGGTTATGAGTTGAACTTTATCAGCACGAATATGATCATTGAGAATTCGTTTTTTCTCTTTCATTCAAAAAAAGGGTTATACGTTAGGCAATGGCTTTCATTGCTTTGACAAAGTTTTTCTTCTTTCTCGCAGCATTGTTTGCATGAATAATATTCTTTTTTTCCAATTTATCAATAATAGATTGGAGTCCAGCTTTGGTTGTTTTTCCGTCTTTGTCTGTTTCATTTCGAAAAATTGCTTGAGCGGCTTTAAGATCTTTTTGTTTGATAGCTGCTTCAAATGATTTTCTTGCTTCTCTATAGAGAGCTCTGAAGTGATCATTTCGCGATTTTTTGGTTTTGTTCTGCCGAAGTTGTTTTTTGGCAGATGCAATAATAGGCATAAATAAAGGTATAACTAAAATATAAATATATTTTTACCAGAAAGCATGGTTGAGGATGGGCTTTCTCAAGGTAAAGTTAGTCTTCTTCGTGCGGGGATTATATAAAAAAAGGAGAGGGAGTCAAATGTTTTTTATGTTTTTAAAGGGAATGAATAGGCTTTCGAGAGTGAGTGATATGGAGAATATATATGGTATTGTTTTTTTCTTCAAACCGGTAAAAGATTTTATATTTTTCAAAATGGAATACTCGTATTTGTTTTTTTGTATTATATAAGGGACAAGAAAGAGGAAATATTGAGAGAACATTGAATAATTTTTGTATCATTCTTTGTGCATATTTTCTCGCAATTTCAGGATTATCTTGTGAAATATATTTGATAATATCTTCCAACTCGTAGTTTGCCTCCTTTGTGAGTTGAATTTGCATCATTATGTTTGAGCATATTTATCAAATAAATCATTAATAAGTTTTGCTCAACTTTCTCTTGTCAGTTGCTTATATCTTCCTGCTTTGACATCTTCTTCTCATCGTCTGATTCCTTCATCGATTTGTTGTTTTAAAACAATAGCATCATACACAAAATCCTCTTGAGAAGTATACAAATATGATAGAGTATTTTTTTCAATGAGTTTTGTGACGGGTCATGTAAGTGTAATCGTAGACATATTCCTTTTTAAAAATAATACCCTCATTTTAATGAAGCTATTATGCAAGTCAATACATTATTTTGAAACTATATAATCATCACCTTTATTTTCTAAAACATTTATTATAGTATTTACTGCTATGTCAGAAGCTTTTTTATTCGCTTCAAGTGTATTATATGCAGTTGTTTCATTCGAACATATATAGGTGTTGAAGTCAAGTTTTAGAAAACGATCATCTTTTATTGGTTCATCTTGAAAAAGTCTTAATTCTCAATTTTGTAATCGAATTAATAGGGACTCTTTATCGATACATGAAGCTCACCCATTATTTATAATGATAGTATTGTTTTTGATTTTTTGTATAAGTTCTGAATAAATAACTATTCCAGCACTATCAGGAACATGTTGAGTAATAATGTCTGATTTTTTTACTATATTTTCAAGAGAGGTATAGTGTATATTATATTTTTTCTCCATTTCTAGCTTTCTTGTATTTGAGAAATACAAAATTTCTTTTACTCCAAAACCATAAAGTATTTTCACTACTTCACATCCTATTTTTCAAAGTCATATGATTCATATGGTAGATTCTTTGAGAGAAAGAGATGTCTGAAAGTTACTTTTACCTGTACGAGACAGGGTAAAAATATTTCGAGTCATTGCAAGCATTCACATAACCGTATGTTCTGCAACAGCATAAGAGTTTGCTCATAGAGCATTTCATATTTTGATTCATTTTTTTTCAGCAGTTTTCCATCATGGAATAAAATGTTTCCAATCTGATCATGTAAATGAAATTATTTTTAGTGTATCTGAACATTCTTCTATAATTTTGTCAGTAACTTTTTCTATTCATCAAAGTATATATCCATCTTTTCATTTTAAATTTTCTATAATTTCTTGTTCAGAAGCACATAATTTATTGAGTCTATGTACTAAAATACCATGTTGCTTTAATTTTTCTTCATGTTCAGGAAAAACAAATAAAGAGTCTGTAATGAGTATTTCTTTCATATAGTAATTTTATAGAGTAATCTATCTGAGTGTTCCTCACTTCTTCGCTACGTTGGCAACAATTTTTTCAATGAGTTCATTTTTTACCGTATCATCGAGTGTTTTTTCGAGAGACTGAATGGTAATTTTAAATGTCAGACTTCGTTTTCCTGGGAGCTTTTCTTCTGATTCAAAGATATCAAAGAGCTCGACTGATTGAATAATTTCTGCATCTGTTTTTTCAATCGATCTCTGGATATCTGATCCAGCTGTATCTTTATCCACTACAAAGTTGATATCAAATCTATTTTGTTGAAATTCAGATACTTCATTTGCTTTTGGAAGAGAGTGAATCATGCTTGCGAGTGTATCGGCATTGATCCTGAAAAATGCTACTTTCTTTTTGAGATCGAATCTGTGCAGTACTTTTGGATGTATTTCTCAAATGACACCAATCTTTTGTCCTCTTGCTATAATATCTGCTATTCTTCCAGAGTGTGCGTAGTTTGGTATCTCACGTGATTTTTTATATTCAAATTTACTCACTCCTAAATCTGAGAGCATATCAGAAAGGTCAGATTGCAGGTCATAGTAGAGTGTATCTCCATCTTGCATCATAACTCATGTGAGTTCATTCATTTCACTGGTTTCTCATCCATTATTTTGGAATACTTTTTCTATTTCAAAAAGTTTGAGATTTTCATGCTCGAGTTTGTTCTTTTCGAGAGCCGAGAGCAGGTGAGGGAGGGTCGATCATCGCAAGTGGGTCATTTCTTCGCTCAGTGCATTTTTCATCTCTACGAGATGATCTGTATTTTCTCCAAGTTTCTCCATAAGTGGAGCATTGACAAAAGAGTAGGTGTAGAGATCAAAGTATCCTTGAAGAGTGAGAAAATTTCGTACTTGTCGTTTGAGTGTGTAGATATTGTGTTGTGTGACAGCACCGAGATTGATTCGTGGTACGGTTGCATCAATATTGTTATATCCATCGATTCGAGCGACTTCTTCCGCAATATCTGCCATATGGTTCATGTCCTTTCTCCAGAACGGAATATGAAGAGTATCTCATTCTACTGTTATTCAGAGATTCTTGAGAATGGTGAGTATATTTTTTGAATCATAGTTTTTTCCAATGAGACTCTTTATTTTTTCTTCTTGATACTCAAAACTCACTTGTTTTTGAGGGTTTGGATAACTGTCACTATGACCGGTTATTTTCATATTTGGACAGTGTTTTTTGAGTTCTTCAAGAATAAGACCAAGTCATTTGATAGCCATATCTGCTTGCAGGTCTTTTTCAAATACATTGAGTGCATCGGTTCTCAGACCCAGTCGTTTTCCTGTTTGTCTGAGTGTTGCTTGATGAAAGTGAGCTGATTCGATCAAAATATTGGTTGTATTGTCAGTAACAGCTGAGCTTTTTCCACCAATAATTCCTCCAAGAGCGAGGATTTTTTCTTCATCTGCGATAACAATATCTGTTGCTTGGAGTGTATACTCTGTATCATTGAGCGCGATAAATGTTTCTGAGTCTTTTGCATATCGTACACACACATTTCATACAACTGTATCTGCATCAAAACAGTGAGTTGGTTGTCCATAGAGATAGAGAGAATAGTTACTCACATCAACGAGTAAACCTTTTGAATCACACTCAGCTGAACCAAGTACATCAAGAATTTCTTGAGAAGAATTAATATTTTCTACTTCAGATACAGCTGTGAGGGTATATCGGCTGACTTCATCTGGGATTTCATTGATGAGTCATAGATCTGGGAAACTAGATATATCTGCATCTGCATATGTGTAATCAAAATGTTCTCATGCAATCGTGGCTATTTCTCGGATAATTCCAATATGAGAAAAGAGATCAGGACGATGATTGATCGCTTTGTTATCGATCTCGAGAACCGCATCGTTTTTTCAAAAATATTCTCGCACGCATATATCGAGTGGAGCATCATCTGGGAGTATCATAATTCCTGCTTGTCGTTCTTGAATGAGTCCAAGTTCATCTTCACTACAGATCATTCCTTCACTGACTTCTCCTCTGATTTTTGTTTTTTGAATCACAAAATCGGGAGCGAGTTGAGCCCCGACTACAGCTACTGGTACTTTGATACCAGCTTTTACATTGGGAGCCCCACACACAATAGAGAGTTCTTTTCACTGTACACGCACCTTGGTACAATTGAGTTTTTCTGAATCAGAGTGTTTTTCACAAGACAATACTTCACCAATAAATACTTGAGAGAGGTTTTCTCATTCATATTCTATTTCTTCGACTTCAGCTGTATGCATGATGAGATCTTGAGCGACTTCTTCTGGAGAAGCGATATTTGGAAGGTATTTTTTGAGGACATTATACGAAATTTTCATAGGAGATTTTTTTGCTTTTTAAGAGATAGAAAAGTATGTATGGAAATATATCCCAAAAGGGAAAAAAGGCAAGGGAGGAATAAATGAAAATAATATCATAGAAAGTCAAGAAGAAATATTAGGAAGCTATAAAGAGAGTGTGATAGAATAGAAAAGTATTTAAAAAATAAAAACAAAAATTATGTTTTACTTTATAGAGCAGTATAAAAAATCCTTTTCTAGAGGAGTAGTTTCTTATTTGGAGTGAAATACTTCTTTTCAACCAGATCAAGTTAGGGATATTGATAACGATGGTTTAACTATCGATGATATGATACAAAAAGCAAAAGAAGGAAATTTGAGTTCAGCCGAACTTGTGTTTATTGCAAATCGAATGGAAGAAGAGAAAGATAAAATAGACACATCTACAGTACATGATCTTGGTGAATTACGTACTGATATTAAAAATACTCTTATTTCACAAATTGCTACACAATTCAAGGATAAAAATGGTGAGTTTGAGTTCGAACGATCAGGTGAACTTCAATTTGATGCTGATTATAACCCTATCGATACAACTATACTTAATTCTGTATCAGATGTACGAGCACTAAAAAAACTTGGTATTAAAACGAAAGATATTTATGATGCTTTACTAAAACCAGACTCAGTTTCATCTTCAGAGCAATCATCACCAGCACCTTCAGAAACAGAATCAGTTTCATCTTCAGAGCAATCATCACCAGCACCTTCAGAAACAGAATCAGTTTCACCTCAAACATATGAAGTCAAAAAATGAAACACACTTTATGCTATTGTTCGAGAGGAATATAGACTTACTGACCATGCTCAGATTGCTCGAATGGTAAATTATGTTGTTGATCAACAACCTGCTTGAAAAATGGCGACAAGACTTGGAAAAGATACCAGTCCAACTGAATTTAGAGATGGAATTAAGTGAGATAACCTTTGGGTAGGGGATGTGCTTGTTATGCCCGCAACAGTTCCAAATAACTTATCAGTTATAAAAAAACCACAGGTAAATGAGTCAGTAGAGTATACTCAAACAAATCATCAGAGTGATAAAAAACCAAAAGAAACTGATACTGTGAATGATAATCAAGCTCTTGAAGTTGATAATGGTCATGAATGAATCGATACAGCAAACGAAAATGATACTCCCAAAGAGTCAGTAAATTATGGAGAAATTATTAAAAAAGCAGAAAATGGTTGGGATAATCAGGTGGTTGATACATTTACTTGAAAAGACGGGAAAGAAATTAAAATTCGACTTTCTTTGAGTGAGGATATCGATAATAATTTAGAAGATGCAAGAGTAGTTATTGATGCTGGCTTTATGAATGGCTTTAGAGATGGAGTATCTACATGGAAGCTGAGTAAAACTGTTCTTTGAAAGGATGGAACTATTAGTCAAGAACTTTTGGAACAAGAAACAGAAAATATTCGACAAAATTATCTTATTGCTCAAAATACTCGTGATTTTAAAAAAGATAAAAAGAAAAAAGCAGAATAATTATAAAAATACCAAAAAAGAAACTCTTAGAGTTTCTTTTTTTAGTTTCCTTCATAAAAATCACAGCTAACTTCATGATCATTGACCATTCCTATAGCTTGCATGTAGGCATACATAATAGTACTTCCAACAAAACTCATACCTCGTTTTTTGAGATCTTTGGATATGGTGTCTGAAATTTTTGTAGAAGCAGGAATATCTGATAGTTTTTCAAATCTATTTTGAATCGGAGTATGATCTACATAACTCCAGATATAGCTATCAAAACTGCCAAATTCGTTTTGAATTTCTCGAAATACCCGAGCATTTTTGACGACTGAATGTACCTTGAGCTTGTTGCGAATAATTCATTCATTCTGAAGAAGTTCAGTTATCTTTTCTTCATCATATTTGAGAATCATATCAATATCCCAATAATCAAAAGCTTTTCTATAATTTTCTCTTTTATTCAGAACCGTTTCCCAAGAGAGTCCTGCTTGAGCTCACTCAAGTATGAGCATTTCAAAGAGCTTGGTATCGTCATGTACTGGACGTCACCACTCTTTATCATGGTACTCTACATAGAGAGGGTTGTTCATATTTACCCAGGCACATCGTTTCATAATTTAAAAAATTATATTTTCTTTTATTCTCTTCCCTTTATTAAAGGGAAGCACTGTGAGCGATAGCGAGGAAGTACTCTTGGGGTATACCCGAAGCGGAGTGAAGGGGGATGGGATTATAGGAGTTAAACACTATTTTTAATCACTTCTTCAATTTCATTGGCAAGTGCTTCATTTTCTTTGAGAAATTTTTTTGCATTTTCTCGACCTTGACCAAGTTTTGTTTCTCCGTAAGAATAAAATGCTCCTGATTTTTTTATGACTCCTGTTTCTGCTCCAATATCTATTATTTCTCCAACTTTTGATATTCCTTCGTTATACATGATATCAAATTCTGCTTCTCTAAATGGAGGAGCTACTTTGTTTTTAATGACTTTTACTTTGGTTTGGTTTCATGAAATTTCTTTTTCCATTCCCATTCCAGATTCTACCTTTCCTTTTCTTCTTACATCAATTCGTTGAGAAGCATAAAATTTGAGAGCATTCCCACCAGTGGTGGTTTCTGGACTTCCAAACATCACTCCAATCTTCATTCGGATTTGATTGATAAACACTACCGTTGTTCCTGTTTTGTTAATAGTACCTGTGATTTTTCTGAGAGCTTGAGACATAAGTCTGGCTTGAAGACCCATATGTGAATCACCCATATCTCCTTCGATTTCAGCTTTTGGAGTAAGTGCAGCAACAGAGTCAACGACAATCAGATCAATAGCTCCAGATCGCACAAGAGAGTCTACAATTTCTAGTGCTTGTTCACCATAGTCTGGTTGAGAGATAATGAGATTATCTATATCTACTCCTATTTTTTTTGCATATTCTGGATCGAGTGCATGCTCCGCATCGATAAAGGCTGCTGTTCATCCAGATTTTTGAATTTCTGCAATAGCGTGAAGGGTAAGAGTCGTTTTACCAGAAGATTCTGGTCCATAAATTTCTACAATTCTTCCTTTGGCATATCCTCCTCCAAGAGCCATATCAAGAGCCACTGATCCAGAAGAAGAAGTTTCTATTTTCATTCCTCCATCACTGTCACCCAGTCGCATGATGGATCATTTTCAAAATTGTTTTTCTATTTGGTCGAGTGCACTTTGTAACGCGTCGTTTTTGTTCATAATGTATCGGGTAAATATATAAAGTGTATATTGAGTATATATTATGTATATATTTTTGTCAAAACTTTTATTTTATTTTGTATTTTGTTTTGAGGGATTCAAGTGTTCCTATTGCGATATTTTCTCATCCACATATTTTGCACACAAAGGTATATCCATTTGGATTTGGTCTTTCTACCTCAACTATTTTTGCACAATCTTTACAGTAAAATGATACTTCTCATCGCTCAGGAGAGAAATATTCTCTTTTATCTCCAAACTCTTCAACATTGATGAGTCATCCATAATCGCTCATAATCTTATATTATTAAATATTTTAATTTTTATCTCCTTGGAGGGTAGTAGTATTTTTTTTAGGAGTCTCTGCAAAACTCTTCTGAAAGTATTTATAATCTTTTCAAAATTTCAAGATGCGGCTTTACAAGCCCTCTCAATTTCTCAAAAATTTAAATACTTTCTCGAACTATTTATTTCTCAGAAATCCTTTAAAACAAACTCATTACTTCTTGTTTTGTTTCTTTGAGTTCTATGACTCATTTATGTACCAATTCTGTAAAACACCTGAGTGTGGCTTCTACATCCGTAAGGGCATCATGTGCTCCAATAAAATATTCATCAAAAAGTTTTTTATGCAGTTCTCAGAGCTTTGGATACTTAAGTCGTTCTCACTTTCATTGGAGAGCACAATATTCTACAGAGCTCTTCATAGTACAAATGACTTGCTTTGGTTGATAGGCATATTCTTTTTGGAGTCTTTTTAATTCCAGCAAAATCATTTGCTCATCATATTCAATATTGTGTCATATAATAGCATCTGCATCATTAATGACTTCGAGAAAATCATCTATTTTTTGATGTATTTCAGGGGCTCATTTGATATCTATATCATATATATGGTGTACCTGGGATGCTGCAAAAGGAATAGGGATCTTTGGGTCGATGAGTATATCAATTCGTTTTTCTTCTTGAAAATTTCCGTTTTCGAGGGTTCCAAAAATTCCTGCAAATTGAACGATTTTTGGTTGTGCTTCTAGGGATGGATTCTTTTTATCAATAAAACCAGTTGTTTCGGTATCAAAAACAAAAATTTTCATGTATTTTTTTTAAGATGTACAATGAGCTATGTTCTGAAAAACTATGTTTTGAGAAGAATATTTGAATTTTTGAGAAATTGAGAGGGCTTGTAAAAGCCGCATCTTGAAATTTTGAAAAGATTGCAAATATTCTTTGAGGAGTTTTTCAGAGATTCCTTAAAGGAGTATAATTCTTTCGTCACTTACTTCAAAGTTTATTTCAAATACTCAATTTGGTGTCAGTGCAAAAATGTATCCATCACTTTCTATATAAAAATCTGTTATGAGATGAGTATCTCATTTTATTTGTCCAATATATTTTAAGCTTTGTGTGCTTCTATAATCAGATGTATTTGGTTCAAATACCCAAATGGTATTATTCAGTAGAAGGTACACATACTTGAGGTCATTTCTGACTTTTAAATCAATTTTATTCTCTTGCGTGTTTTCATCTGCTTTGATTTCATAGTTGCTCGGTAAGTTATTGAGAGAGAGGCTTTCGAGTCTATACTTTGGTGAAGCAAAGAATTTTACCAAAGAGAGATCATTTTTGAGGATATAAAATCCTCCATCAATTCCAATAGATCGTATATTATCAAAACTTTCTCTGTCATCATCATTTAGATATGGACTTCATGCTTGAAATATATTTCCACTTTTTGAGTGTTTGTATATTTGATTGATTTCTTTTCAGAGAAGGTATAGGTTATTTCAATATGAAGAAAGTGTTTTTGCAGATTGCCATGTTTGCTGTCATGAAACGTCTGAGTAGCTGAAGTGTCCACTTTGAGTGAATTGTACTATTTTTCCAAAATTGGTTAAGAGGTAGAGGTCGGTTCAAATTGAAGCCACATCAATAAACTCTTCTTCTCTTTCAAGAGAAGAAAAACTATATTCTTCAGCCTTTCTGTCCGGATAATTGATGGGTCCAAGAATGCTTTTTGGTTTGATAATATAGGTTCTGAGGTTATTTCTGATAATATCAACTGAATTATTTAAGTCATCTGTATATATGGCATCCTCAGAGATCAGTCATACTATATTCATTTTATTGAACTGTTGTTGTAAATCAGCAATATCATTTTTGAGTTTTGAGATATCTTCGAGGAATATTTTTTCTTCACTTAAGTATGAAATAATATTTTCAGCCTCTTCTATATTTATATCAAAAAGGTCTTCATTATTTAAATTTTCTCCTGCGAGTCTTAGATGCGTTTTTGCTTGAGTAATAGACTGCTGTACCTGTACAATTTGTTCATCTTCTTTTCCAGAAGAAATAATGTTTGAAAAGAGAGTATAGAGAAGTAGAAGAGAAAATAGAATTCCAGCGAGTAAAAGAATGTTTTTAGATGTATGATTTTGAGGAACATATTTTTCTAGTCCATGTGATATATAAGCAAAAGATTTTTTTATCAGACTCGTATCCAGAATTCGATAATATGTATCTTGTGCTTTTTGTAAGAGTGGATGTGAAAGTACTGAATGTTGGTCTTGTGACTGCATAAGAAGAGAACAGACCACTATGTTTTCTTGACCTGCTTCATGGAGCAGCATATTCTTGAGATTTTGCTCACATATTTCCAGTGAAGATGCATGTGTAATACAATCTTTGAGATCACTTTCAGAAAGGTAATCAAGAATTCTTTTGCTAGAGAAGAGCATTTGCTCTCATTGCCCCATATTTCCATTTGATATGAAACCAAAAGTTGTATTATTGAGAGCTTCTTTATTTTCTGCTTTTTCACTGACTTCAAGAATTTCACCATTATTGCGTATTAGATAGCAAGATGCTTCTCCAATATGAGAAAAGAAGACTTCATTTTTGTGAACCACAATAACCATCATATGAATTTCAGATGGATGGTCATTATCTTGTTGCCAGGTGTGAATATTTCCATTAATATTTTCTAAACAAAGGGCAAAATTTTTGTATACATCATCCGGAGAGAGGACATCAAGAAATGTATCAATAGTGGTATTAAGAAGAAAATCTGCCAATTTTTGCTCACTACATTCACCTATAATGTAAACATTTAGGTGGGAATCTATTTCCATATTTTTATAAAAACTATTTTCAGAATTATTTGAGCAAAGAGAGAAATGACTTGATTGAAACAGATTATTCACAGTTTTGGTTCTTTAGTAAGTAAGTATTTTATTTTTGAGAATTTTTTCCATACAATATTCTCAAAAATATTTGCTGAAAAGTATAATTAAAAAAAGCAAAAATCAAAATTGAAAATCTCTTTTTTCTTACTATACTATTAGGCATAAGAGTCTCTTTTAGATCTCTTCTATTTTACCCTCTCATTTTTTTATTTTGTTTCGTGTACAGGGTTCTTCTGAATTACGTTGATCGGTTGCTATTGGTGGATCAAAAAATGCAGCTCTCCCTATCATAGCTGCAGCACTCTTAGTTGAATGAAAAACTCATTTGACGAATATTCCACATATTGGAGATGTACATACTTTTTTGGATATTTTGAGCGATATTTGAGTGACGTATGAGTTTCATCAAAATAATCTCACTTTGGATACTTCTAGTCTTGAAGTGAATGGATTTGATTTTGAAAAGGTAAAAAAAATCAGAGTAAGTATTCTCTTGTTTGCTCCATTGTTGCATAGAATTGGTAAAATCCATATTCCTCATCCATGAGGGTGTCAACTGGGGAAAAGACCCATTGATGCTCATTTGGAAGGTCTGAAAAATATCTGATATGTCTATACCAATACCCCTGATTCCATTATTATTGATGGGAGTGCAAAACCGTGAGACAAAGAAATCCATGCAGGTTTTTGAGTAACATCAACAGAAAATCTCATTGTTGCGAATGTCCTTCGTCCATGAACGACTACTTTGCGACTTTGTGCACTGGAACCACATGTGATTAATTTGATCGATTTTTTGAAATCTCTCGGAGCGAATATTGAATTAAAACATGACCATACTATTGTGATACAATGAGTGAGTGAACTCAAATCCAAAAAGCAAGATTTTCGAGTTGTGAGTGATTATATTCAATCAGGAACCTATATGATTCTTGGAGCACTTTCAGCAAAGGAATATATAGATATAGAGCATGCCTGTTATGATGATCTGTATAGTTTTGTTTGTAAGCTGCGTGAAGCATGAGTCAAGATAGAGAAAATGCAATGAGATAGTGTACGTGTATATAGAGCTACGGACTTGAAAAGTGTTTCTATTCAAACCAATATTTTTCCAGGATTTCCAACGGATTTACAATCTCCTTTTTCAGTTCTTATGACACAAGCAAAGGGGATCAGTAAAATTCATGAAGTTCTTTTTGAATCGAGACTCAATTTTCTTGTGGAGCTTGAAAAAATGTGAGCACAAGTGGCTCTGATGAATCCTCATCAGGCACTCATATTTGGTCCATCTGAACTCAAGGCAACGACCGTGACCAGTTGGGATTTGCGAGCATGAGTGGCTATGATACTCGCAGCTTGTATTGCAAAATGAGAAACCACGATTACCAATAATGAATATATCTATCGTGGCTATGAGAATATTGTTGAAAACTTGCAATCTCTTGGAGTAGATATTTGTGAGGAAGTTGCTCCTTAACCCCCTCCGTCCTTCGGACACCTCCCCCTTATTAAGGGGGAGGAAATAAAGAAAAAAATAATTTTTAATTTTTGTACTATGAAAGTAGGTTCTATTGTTATGATACTGTGTGGAATTACTCTTATTGTATTTCCAGATATTATTGCGTATTTGCTCGGAGGGGCATTGGTATTTTTTGGTATATCTGGTATGATGTCATGAGCACTGTTTTCTTTTGTTTCAAAAAACAAAAAAGAAAATGGAAAGAGTTATGTACAAGTTGGAGAATACAAGATATTTCGTTAAGAAATTTGTAAAATTCCCTCAAAAATATTTGTAATCTTTTCGAAATCTCAAGATGCGGCTTTTGTAAGCCCTCTCAATTTCTCAAAAATTCAAATATTTTTCAGAAGAAGAATAATGTATAAATATTTACTTTGATTTTTTTGAGAGTTTGAAACTGTTTGAGGCTGAAAGTCGAGTTTTTCAAACTTGAGAAAAATTGCAAAGTAAATATTCTGTTGGAAAATAACTCTATTTCAGATACTTGTTAAAATATGCAGCACGGTTTTCTTTTTTTACTGTTATGATTCATTTCTTTTTTACCCATAGTGGTATGGGCCTATGTCTTTTCTTATATTGACGATGACCCAAGGAATAGAAAGAGGTTTTTTATGGGTATATTTTGATGAGTATGTGCTGGACTCCCGATCCTGTTTTTTCCTCTCTTGCTCGATCGATTCAATATTTCATGACTCAATGTCTTTTCCTATCTTTCAGGATTTTCTCATATATGAGAGACTGTGTATGCTTCCACTGGATTAGCAATTTTTATTGGTTTTTTATGACTGGTATCATGTATCGGATGATTTTTACTGCTCAAGAATTTTTTTCAGCTGCAGTCACTCTTTTTTAAAAATATGAGTATTCTGGTACTCCTGAGCTTTTTACTGGGTCTGGTAATTTTTGGATTTCATACACTCTTTGGCAGATTTGATATGTCTGTTGAGAGTGGAATATTTCTTGGGGAAGTATTTCTCAACTCTTTTCAACTCATTATACTCTATTATTTTGTCGTTGCTTTCATAGAAGAAGCAGGAAAACACTTCAATTTTCTTCAATCAAGTATGGATCAGATCAGATCACCAAAATCAGCACTATTATACGCTATTTTTGTGGCTCTTGGTTTTGCTTTTATTGAGAATATTTTGTACCTATTTTCGGTATACAAAAATATGTGATGGGGAATGGAACTTTTGGAAGTATATTTTTTCCGTTCGGTTTTTTCTGTTTTTGTTCATGTGATATGTAGTAGTGTGGTGGCTTATTTTTTCTCTCGTGCATTTCTAGCTTATCCATGACAGGACTTTAGTCTGAAATACATAAAAATATTTTTTAGTGGTATTCTCTTGGCTCTTATTCTTCATTTGCTCTTTGATGTGGCACTGACACTTGAATGGGGCTTTGTTCTGTTTTTCTATTTTATCTGAGGATATTTGGCTGTTGCGAGACTTTTTTATAGTGAGGAGGGCTAAAATATTTGATATTTTATATTGTTTTTGTAGTATATTTTTGATATTAAAAATAGAAGTATGAATATTACCGTTTTTAAGAATAAACTTTCTCATGTGAAGCAGTGAATTGATTCTCTCAAAGAGTCTCTTCTTGTCGCTGAGAAAAATAAACAACCAGACTTAGTGGATATTTTTCGTGATTCAAATATTCAACGATTTGAATATAGTTTTGAATTAAGTTGGAAATTTATGAAATTTGTATTAGAAAAATATGAGTCAGAGCTTGAAATTCGGAGTCCAAGGCAGGTTTTAAAAGCAGCTTTTCGGACTTGATATATTGATGACTTACAGGCATGGTTTCATATGTGTGATGATCGAAATGCTACGAGTCATGAGTATGAAGAAGATACTGCCATGCAGGTATACAAAAATATTCCCAAGGCTTTTGAGCAGATGCAAAAATTTTATGAACTTATTCAACAAAAATATGAGCAATGATATTTTAATTCAAATTAGGGATATTATTGCTCAGCATCTTGATATGTCTGAGTATCGTATATTTCTGTATGGATCACGGGCAGTGGGTGACTATCATTTTCGTTCCGACTATGATATTTGAATTTTAGGTTCATGACCTGTGGAGAGAAGTATTCTTTCGAATATAGAAGAAGATCTAGAAAGGGTTCCGGCTCTGATTGATTTGACAGACTTCTCTCGTGTGAGTGATGTATTCCGCGAGGAAGCGATGAAAGATGTGATTTGGATAGATGAGAGTCTGAAAAAATAGGCTCTTTTTTTGATACAGCACTCACACTTGAAAGGCTTTTTGTTCTGTTTTTCTATTTTATCTGAGAGTATCCTTGCTGTTGTGAGATTGTTTTATAGTGCGGAAGAAGATTCTAGATTTATTTTTTAAAATTACTTATTTGAATTTCTTGGAATAGATATCGGATAAAGCTCCTTTTTCTCAATTATTTTCCAGTTTGGGTCGCTCTTTTGTAAGAGCTCGAGAACTCATTTGAAGTGCAAGAGACCATAGGTAGTATATATTTTATCATATTCTGACTCAATGATACTGTTTGCCAGGAGATCATTTCTTTCATCAAGAATAATAGCAAAAATATCACCATTGGTGAAATTATCACTCAGTACTTGCTGGATCGAATCATTTTTGATGAAAAAATTGAGAAGAGATTGGTTGATATATCTGAGAACCTTGAGTTCATTTTCGCTCAGTTGGGTAAGAAGCGTTATAATCTCTGCACTGATATCCACTGGTACCTCATAGTTTTTTTGTGTCTCTCAGACTCTTGCATCATAGAGTTCTACAATATCATCAAGAGAAAGGTCTATATTATAATCTTTATCATTTTCAAGACCCAAAAATATACTATTATCTTGGTGTGTCACTCAATAGAGTTTGGAAAAATTTTCATAGAGTGTTGCATCAAATTCTATTCCAATGATCTCATTGAAGCGTTTGGTGTTTTCAGGACTTCCTGGTCTCACTCATTCAAAGAAATACACAAAATTATCTTGTTTTGCCTGGGTCAGATTGGAGACAACGTTTTGGTAAAAAGATTCAGATCAAATATGACTCATTGTTTGAAATAGCACTGTTTTTTCTCCATTACTGAGGGTATATGCTGGCATAATTGCTGGAGAAATACTATTTTGATAGTAGCTCCAAGATCCGACCATAGTACCTAGTACCACGAGAAAAAATCAGATATTTTTTATAAAACGATATCCTATATTGTAGAGGTCTGGTATTTCTTTTTTTCGTATCTTTTTCCACAGAAACACTACCATATACCAGAAAAGAAAATATATGATAAGAGTAAAAATAAATTCAAGTATCGAGAGGATGCCTCAGAGAAAATAGAAAAACCCAATAATAATAGCTGAACAAATGTAGGTGAGAGTGAGGGAAGTATGTGAGTATGATTGTTTCATAGTTTTAAAAGGGAATATATTAAAGATAGATTGTAAACTTTGATTTTTAAGTATTGTTCTTATATTTTCTTCCCTTTAATAAAGGGAAGTACCCGAAACGGAGTGGAGGGGGATGGGATTTTTTTAGAGATTCTTTTTGTTTCGAAATAGTAATTTTTTTTTGTAAAAATAGAAATATTTTTTATACTTTTTTATATACTATTTTCTTTCTTATATTATTATGAAAAGAGTTCTTGCTTCTTTGATTGCTGGTATGATGATTCTTGGATCTTTTGGAAGTTTTTCTACTCCTGCTTCATCAGGTCTCAGTGACCTGATAAAAGTTTCTACCGAAATACCATACTGTGATGGTTCGGAAGAAGAAAATTGTGGACTTCAAAGAGGAATTGAGCAAATTCAACGAATCGAAGACCTTGAAACGGAGCGAAGTGCATCTGAATATGTACAGGATGTGGTGGCCTATATTTTGAGCTTTTTGGCTATTATCACAGTAGTAGTAATTATCTATGCTGGTTTTGTTATTCTTACTTCAGTTGGGAATGATGAAAAAGTATCGAGTGCCAAAAATACACTTCTTTCTTCTCTGATTGGTCTGGGGCTTATATTTCTGGCTTTCCCAATCGCTCAATTTATTATTGATGTTTTGACGACGACTCAAGGGACGGCATAAAAAATTATTAAAATATTTTTCTTTAATGAAACTCTGAAAAACTTACTTTTTTAGTACTTTCCTTCTTTTTCTTCCCTTTAACAAAGGGAAGTACCCGAAACGGAGTGTAGGGGGATGGGATTTTTCAGACCTTCTTCAACAAAAGAGTATTTGTAATCTTTTCGAAATCTCAAGATGCGGCTTATTCTAAGCCCTCTCAATTTCTCAAAAATTCAAATACTCTTTTTTAAAAACTCTATAATTCATGCTTACAATTTGTAAGCATGAATTATTTGCTTTTTTTGATAGAACTATGATATCATAGAAGAGTATTCACTAATCTATCTTATGTATGGGAACAGATACTATTGGAAAACCAATGAAAAAAGCTCACAATTTTACCAAAAGCATTGCTTTTTTTGTGTGAATTGTGGTCATTACTGGAGGACTTTGGGGATATAATACATGGCTAGAAAAACAAGTTATCAAAACAGAAGCTTCTCTTTCTACTATTAAACAAAGTATTAATGAAGTTCAAAGAGATCCACAAATGCAGGCCTATATTGCTCTCAAACAGCATGCAAATGTACTCGATGATCTTTCTATCCAATCTCATATTACCAAATATATTGATCATATAGATACACTCTCAGCTATCTATGGAGTATCTCTGAGAAAATTTGCTCAGTCTGGAAATGATATTCGAGTACAGGCCGTGATCGAATCTGATGAAACAGGAAAGGCTTCGGAGAAGTTGACGAGTTTCTTGAGAAAATATGAACAGGATAGCGAAGCACTCCTCAAGTTTTGATCTATTTCTTCTGTGAATGGACATCAAACACTCAAACTCAATATCCCATTTTCTCTTAAATAATTTTTTTCTCTTTTATTATGCTACAAAAACATCAAAAACATAGTTTTATCTCTTACTCACTTATTTTGTGAGGACTTTTTATTGCCGTACTTGTGACTCAAAATATTTTCTTTGGTCTCCAAGAAAATTTAGATAAAAAATCTCAAGTAAGCTCTGAGCTCAAACAAGCAAGAGATACACTCACTCAACTGGAGTCAGATAAACAAAATATTGCTCAAAATTTAGATGAAATTAATAGATACACTCAATGATTTTCCGAAAAAGATATTTTAGATTTCATTTATGGCTATGCTAATAGAATGAATCAAAGTGTGACAAATATTTTAATCAAAGATATTAGTTTTTCTCCTCCGGTGAAAAATGAAATTGGTTTTTGGGAAGTAAATATTCAGCTTTCAGCTCAAGTTTCTTCAAGCAAAGTTATGAAAGACTTTCTGGACTTTCTCACCGTAAATAATACTACCTATGCTTTTTTTATTGATACTTTCCAATACCCAGCTGATGGACGATGAGGAGGAATTAATATCAGCTTTCCTATAAAAATGCTCTATAAATAATATATATTTTCTCTTTTATATATGCTAGAAAAAAAATCATCATTCCTCGAACAAAATATTTTTGTTTCAAAAAATGTTTCTGTTTTGGATAAAGCAAACTTTTATGAATATATTTCTGTTATGATTGACGGAGGTGTGTCATTTGCAGAGAGTCTTTCTTCTGCACATGAGAAAGTGGAAAGTACTTATTTTAAGAAAAAGATTCAAGAACTGATTGTATATATATCATCATGAGACTCTCTTTCAAAAGCCATGAAAAAGATTCCTCAAATTTTTAAGCTCTCAGAAGTATCGATTGTAGAATCTGGAGAAGAAACTGGATGACTGGTATCTTCACTGGCAAAACTCTCAGAAGATATGAAAAAACGAGAGGAACTGAGAAAAAAAATTAGCTGAGCTCTGACCTATCCAACGATTATATTTGTTATGCTCGCAGCCGCAGTCACGGTAGTCCTGACATATGTGGTTCCATCTATTCAACCACTCTTTGAAACAGCAGATGTAGAACTACCAGCTGCCACACAAGCTCTTATAGCAACCAGTGATTTTATTTCTGGCAACTTTGCTTTACTTATACTGATTCTTATTAGCTGTGTAGTGTCATTTATTTGATATAAAAATACTCCCAGTGGACGTGCGAGTCTGGAAAAAATTCTCTTTGAAATTCCTTTGGTAGGGACTGTGTACAAGAACTATATTCTGGCAAATATTGCTTCAACATTAGCCAGTTTGACCGGAGCTGGAGTGAACTTTGTAAAAACACTTTCTCTTGTGGGTCGATCGAGTCAAAGTCCACTTTACGAATCTCTGTTTGATGATATCCGAACTTCAGTATCGAAATGAGAATGAATTGTAGCAGCTATGGAAGAAGTCAACACTGATGGAAGATATTTTCCAACTTCTTTTTTGCAAATGCTTTCTGTGGGTGAAAAGACAGCCTCTCTGGAAAAGATCGGTCATAAACTCTCGTCTCAGTATGAGAGGGAAGTAGAATATTCTCTTTCAAATGTGACCAAGTGGATTGAACCACTGGCTTTGCTTGTAGCAGGGTGATTTGTACTCTGGTTTGCCTTTGCGATTTTATGAGCGATTCTGAAGATTACTCAAGTAGTGGGGTAAAAAGAAAAATACAGATTAAAACAATTTTAATCTGTATTTTTTAGTCTGATATTACATCTTCATATACCTCCTAAATTCCTTTTCTAGTAGAGGAAGGTCTGAATGAACTACATCCCAGATAATTGCATCTGAAAGTACGAGATAGTGATGAGCCAGGATGTCTCGCATTCCAGCGATTGCTTTCCAGTCAATTACTCCACTGATTTCATGTACTGTATTTCATAAATCTTTGATAGATTGACTCATGGTTTCAAGTTCTCTCTCTACTGCTCGAATCGTTTTGATATCTTTTTCAAATACCTCAAAAGAATCTATATCTTCGGTAAAGCTATAGATGTTTTCAATACATTCGATAACATGTTCCATGTGAAGTTTATTTTTATCCATTTTAGAGTACTTGTTTCATATCTTGAGTAATATATTTGTGTATTCCAGATCGGGTATTATCGGGGGTAATCACATCGACAGAGGATTTTAAATTATCTTGAAGTTCATGTTTTAGGGACATATATTTTGAAAGGTTGAGAAAATTTGTTGGTTCAATATAAATATCTGAATTACTCTCTACTACAAATTTACCTTGTCCTACAACACTAAAGGTTGGTACAATATTTATTTTTAATTCAAATTCAGATGATCCAGAAAAATTGTAACAAATTACCTTAACCGTGG
>JAKVBB010000030.1 GCA_022448215.1 Candidatus Altimarinota bacterium
CTTTTTATGAAGTAGAAACGAAGGTCCTATATCATGGATTGGAACCCACCATTGGATTCATGGAGGTATAAATGGAAATGGAGCTTTTGGGCTGGATGGAAGAAAATATACTCCAAACCTCAATATAAATACCTGGCAACATATTGCTATCACTTTTGATGGAAGTAATGTTGTGTGTTACCTCAATGGGCAACAGGTCTGTTCAAAAATAAAAAGTGGAACTCAAAACGATATTGACCTGCGAAGTGCTGATCTGGTAGTATGAAGAGATCTCACAGGAAGTGCTGCATTTTTTGATGGAAGAATCGATGAACTAAGAATATATGATAGAGTATTATCAGCCACTGAAGTGAGAACTATTTATCAAGTTGAGCAATAAACTATTGCGATTTTCTAAAAAAACAGTAGAATCAACATGCTTTTTTGAAGAATCTTCAAAACGCACACTCAAAATGATAAAAACTTGATTTCACTCAAATTTTTCAATCAACATAAAGGAGAGTATTTTGTTTCTATATAGAAAGAGAAACTCCTTTTTGAATATATTCTAAAAAATCAAAATACTATGAACTATATACTCATGTTTGCTGGGGTTATTTTTTGAATGGCTCTTGCATTTGTTCTAGCATTTATCTGGGAAAACAGACAGGTAAAAAAAGCAGGATCAAAAAGCCAAAATATTATTAAAAATGCACAAAAAGAAAAGCAATCTATACTTATAGAAGCAAAAAAAGAATCTGAAGATATCAAAACACGAGCAGAAAAAATAGAAGAAAGGATACTTGAAAGAGAAGAAAGAATTGAACAAAAGCTGGAAAATATTGAAGAAAAACATCAGATTATTTCTCAAAAAGAAGCAGATTTACAAGAATATAAAGAAAAGCTTCAACAAAAATCTGAAGAGCTCGATGGGAAACTGGCTGAACTCTCAAAACTTTCAGAAAAACAAGCTCGTGAAATCTTTCTCGAACAAATAAAAGAAAAATACAGTGATGATGGAGTAGAGGCAATACAAAAACACCGCAAAAAAATAGAAGAATCAAAAAAAGAAACCGCACGTGAGATTATTCTCAAGTCTATCCAGCAATATGCTGGGGATGTTACCAGTGAGGTCACAACCACTCTCATAGAACTTCCTTCTGATGATATCAAAGGAAAACTTATTGGGAAAGAATGACGAAATATTACTGCCTTTGAAAAAGCAGCTGGAGTGGCTCTTATTATTGATGATACTCCAGGAAGTGTCTTCATCTCTGCCTTTGATCTCTATCGAAGATATATTGCTAAAAAATCTCTTGAAAAACTTATAGAAGACTGACGAATTCAACCAGCTCGTATCGAGGAAGTGGTAAAAAATACTGAAAGTGAAGCTGAAATTCTCCTCAGAGAGCTCGGTAACAAAGTACTGGAAGAACTCGGAATTAGAAATATCCCAGAAGAAATGATTCCTATCATCGGAAAGCTTCGATTTAGAACCAGTTACGGTCAAAATATTATCAAGCACTCAAAAGAAGTAGCCCTCATAGCCGAAAATCTCGCAAGAGACCTTTGAGCTGACCCAGAACTCTGTAAAACAGGTGGCCTGCTCCATGATATCGGAAAAGCACTCGATCAAGAAATAGAAGGAACCCATCCAGAAATTGGAGCAAAACTTGGTCGTAAATATAAACTCAATCCAAAAATTGTAGATATGATTGAGAACCATCACTGAGAACAATTTGAAATATCACTCGAAGCAGCTATAGTTCAAGTTGCTGATGCGATCTCATCAGTTCGACCATGAGCACGAAGAGAAGTCATTGAGGACTATATGAAGCGTGTTCAAGAGATGGAAGCTCTTGCAGCTAGTTTCCCATGAGTAAACAAAGCCTATGCTCTGAGTGCTGGACGAGAAGTACGAGTATTTCTCGATGCTGAAAGTATCACCGACTTACAGGCCCATGAAATGGCAAAATCCATTGCAGAGAATATTGAAGCAAATCTCTCTTATCCAGGTGAAGTAAAGATAAATGTTATTCGTGAAATGCGAGTGATAGAGTATGCAAAATAAAACCCCTCTGTCATATATTAGGAAACTTTCAAAAAATAACCCATCTCCCTCTACTCCGTTTCGGGTACTTCCCTTAAAAAGGGAAGAAAATAAGAAGAAAAAGAGAAAATGTAAATGTTTTTTTGAACTGAAGACTGTGTGAATCCCAATCTTTGATTGGTTGAGTTTCTGAGGTGAAAAAAATATTTACATTTTCTCACATAATATCTAACTAAATTAATTATGTACAACGCAAGTGATCTCAAAGTAGGAAAACGATTTATTATGGAAGAAGCCCCATATGAAGTCATCAGTTATGCTCAAAAAGTAATGGGACGAGGTGGTTCGATTATTAATATCAAAGCAAAAAACCTTCTTACTGGTGCAAATATCCCAAAAACATTTTCTGACCATGACAAATTTCCACCAGCAGATATTTCTACCAATAGCTATGATTATCTATATAACGATGGTATCAACTATTTTTTCATGAACAATGAAACCTTTGAGCAAGTCGAACTCGCAAAAGAAACTCTTGGAGGTGCAGAACTTTTTCTCATTGACGGAGACAAAGTTCTGTTACAAGAATTTAATGGTTCACCTATCAACGTACAACTCGAACCAAGCTGTGTACTTGAAGTAACAGAAACTCCACCAGGAGAGAAATGAGACACTGCAACTGGAGGGAAAAAACCAGCGACCATGAATACTGGACTCGTTGTTCAAGTTCCTCTTTTTATAAATATTTGAGATAAACTCAAAATAGATACACGTACCAAAGAATACCAAAGCAGAGCATAAAAAGCTTTGCTTTTTTGGTATTTTATATACACTTAAATCAATTATTCATTTTTTTAAATAGCATGTTTCCATTCATTGAAATACTTCCTGGTTTTACACTCTATACATTTTGACTCAGCTTGGTTATCTGTTTTTTCCTTTTTCTTGGAATGTTTAGAAAATTAGCGAATAGATTCAAATATAATACCGATATTATAGAAAAAAATCTGCTTTGGTATGTACTGGGAATATTTATTGGATCACGACTCTTTTATGTGATAGCAAAATGGAGTGATCTAAAGTATATCAGAAATCCTTTTGAGTTCTTTTTGATGAATGATTATAATTTTTCTCTTCTGGGTGGAATTGTTGGTTTTTTTGTTGTGTTTTATATTCTATTAAAAAAGAAAAAAGAGACCATTGATAACTATATCGATGGAATTATAACATCTTTGCTTTTTATACTTCCGGTTGGGTATGTATGAGCACTCCTTGGTGGTCAAGTATATGGAAGAGAAACCCATATTGGTATAGAGATTCTTTATTCTCACCCTTTTACCCCTGTTCCATTTGAGATTGCCATTTTTCCTCTTCCTATAGTATATGCATGAGTATTTTTTCTTTTATTTTGTGGAGCATATATTGGATCTTTATTTATCCACACCAAAAGTTTTATAGGGTATATATGAGCTCTTGCAGCTTGTTGTGTACTCCTTATATTTGAATTTTTTTCAGGAAAATATGATATCTTCAAAGACACTGTTGGGGTAAATATAATTCAGATATGATCTATCCTCTGTATTGCATGGTGTGTACATCACTTGTATCATCGTTTTAAAAAAGTATAAATATGGAACTACAAAAAAGGGAGGTTTCAAAGCACTATTTGTTTATATGCTTTTGATGTGCATTTTTGTGATGAGTTTTTTTGAGAAATATATATGATGATATTTCTCTTTTACTTGCCTGTATTTTTTGATCTATCTGTTATATTGTAACTTTTTATCACAAAAAAATATATTCCATTCAATCTATGGCTGTTGTTATTATCGTTTGAAGTCTTCTATGAATAGGTTTAAGTGAATGGGAACAAAGTAAAATAATACAAAAAGAAACAAAAGTACTGAAACATGCTGAATCAAAAAATACTCTTCTCCAAGTGATATGACTGTACAAGAAAAAAGAATTTCAAAAACAGTATTTAGTAAAAATAAAAGATGAAAATATAAGATGAATTATTAACATTCCTTTTAATTTCTCTCTTCAACAGTGAGATATTATTAAAATCAATCAAAAAATAGAGATGATAGAAAATAAAAATGATACTTTTCTCTATAAGCAATTTATGCAATCAAAAAATATATTTTTTCTCTCATATGTACCATATTATGAAAAAATATGATATATCCCTCCTCACACTCTTATATATTCTCTTCAATCTCTCAGGGAAAAATCTCTTAAAATTATTCATCATCTCTTTCCAGAAGAAGAGGCTATATTTTTATGAGGAATTCTTATTGGAGCGAGAGAATCTCTTCCAAAAGAACTTTCTACTCACTTTAATCACTCTGGTCTCACTCATTTTATCGCAGTAAGCGGATTCAACATTACTATTTTAATCGTTTTTTTGTCTGTTTTTACTGCTTATTTTCCTCTTTGGATACGTGGAGGTGTGGTTCTTGTAAGTATTGTATGATTTATTTTATTTGTATGACCTACTGCTCCAGTAATACGAGCAGGAATTATGTGAGGAATTGGATTTTTGTGTCTTTTATGGGGACAATCAAATAATAGTATAAGTGCTATTCTTCTTACATGAATATGTATGATTCTATGGTCTCCTCTTAGTTTGAATTATGATGTATCTTTGCATTTGAGTTTTGGTGCGGTCATTGGTATTGTTGCCTTTCAAGATTTTTTCAAAAAAGTATTTTATTTTGTACCCACGACATTTGCTCTGAGAGAAGCTCTTGTGTTAACTTTTTCCGCACTGGTTCCAACTCTCCCTCTTATGCTCTTTCATTTTTGACAGGTGTCTATTTTGGCTCCTATATCAAATATTTTAGTTACTTGGACGATTCCACTTGCTATGCTTGGATGATTTATAGCACTGCTTTTATTTCCTTTTTTTGAAATGTGAGCTTGGATAGTATGATGAGTGACCTACCTACTTCTACGCTTTGATATTACAGTAGTACATCTGATTGGTGGCTGGGAGTATGCGGTATGATACGTGGAGCTTGGAATGTATAGAAATATTTTTCTCTTATATTATTTTGGTTTGATGTTGTTGATACTTTTGAAGAGACAAAAAAAAGAGAGTAAAAATATCTCTCTCTTATAAAAATAACCTCTTCATTAAATTTATGCAGCCATAGATTCTGATGTTTTATCGAGTTTTCCTGCTGCAAACACTTCTCATTCAAAACGGTCTACTCATTGTGCCTGAGCAATAATTTCTTCTCTTTGAGCAAGAAGGTCTTGTAAATGTTGATTCTGGGCTTCTTGTCAGTGAGTATGTTTTTGAGCTTCTATAATCTGTTGTGTTATTTCTTCTGCCTTTTTTTTAAGCTTCTTTTGTCTCAAGGCAACTTCCTTACTCAGTTTCCCTCATCCTTTTTGAGCATCATAGGCAAGGTCATTTTTATATACTTCTGTAAGAATTTGGTATTTGCTGTTAATATTTGTTGCTTCTCGTATACGTGAAATAAGATCTGCATTTTTTTGACGAAAATCTGGTGAGTTGCTTTTTAATATTTGATTGAGAGAACGGTCCATAGCCATTGAGAAATCTCTCATATTATCAGTATTTCCTTTTGCATCTGGAATGCTCATATAATTATTTGCGAGGAGTATTTCTAATCATGCTGGTACTTCGGTTATTTCAAAACCAGATTGTTGTACATCTAAATAAAAATCACTTTTTTCAAAATTTTCTTCGGTTACTTCTGGTATATCTCCATCAAGAAAATTATTTATTTGTGATACAAGTTCTGTATCTGCGATATCTCATAATACATTTTTTAGAATTTTTTCTTGTCATGATTCATTTTCATTGGACATCTCATCTACTATTGAATTTATGATATCTTTTGGAACATGATCTCATTCTGCAAGGCTTTCTAAAATAGGGTAATAAATAGAGTCTTGAACAATATTAATCTGTTGTTTTTCTATAGCACTTTGAGGCTCTTCTTGTGTAAACTGACCATATAAATCTTGTTTTAATCGATCTTTCTCTTCATCAAAATTCATAGTTTGTGCAGCGTATTCTTGATTATCTGCATGTGTTTTTTCTGAGTCTCAAAGTTGCGGTTCAGGTGCAAAATTACGAAGTTGATTAAATTCTCCAGCCATAAAAATAATTTGATATATAAACTATTTCTATTCTAGCATATTATGCAGCATAAAGTCAAAAATTTGAAATTATAAGGAAATGGGATATATTTTTACAAACTATATTTTCTCTCAAAAAATATGAAAGCAAAAATCAAACAGCTGTTTACCGAAATCGAACAAAAGAAAAATGAACTCCTCAAAGAATATGAAACCTATAAAAAAGAATATCATTTTGAAATTCTCAAAGACAAAATCATCTTCCCAGAAAATATTAAAAAAATCCACAAAAAAATAAAAGTATCCGTTCCTCAATCGGTATTAGGTGCTACGATACGAACTATTATATCTATACCATTCATCTATATGATGATTCTGCCTGCTATCATACTAGATATATTTCTTTGGTGCTATCAACAAACAGCTCTGAGACTCTATAGCATTCCTCTGGTAAAAAGAAGTGACTATATAGTATATAATAGACAGCATCTAGAATACCTCAATGCACTTGAAAAACTCAATTGTATATATTGTTCGTATTTTAATGGACTCATGGGATATGCGGTTGAGGTTGCAGGAAGAACGGAAGCCTATTGGTGTCCTATAAAGCATGCCAAAAAGAATAATACCTGGCATGCTTGGCAAAAAGACTTTGCTGATTATGGAGACGCAAAATGATTCCGAAAACAATACAATCGTACGGATTGTTTTAAAAAAATAAAACACCCTTGAGAAAGAAATAAATAAATTGAAACATAGTATCAGTAAAAGTCGAATGAAATCGTTCGACTTTTTTATAAATCAACATATATTTTTTTAGTAAATATATACATAACTTCTCCCTGTATGAATCGTAAAAATAGAACAAAGGTAGGTTTTACTCTCGTAGAACTCATAGTAGTGATTACTATTTTGGCTATTCTTGGTACAATTGCTTTTGTCGCCCTTCAAGAATATCCTCTTTTGGCTCGAAATGGAAAAAGAGTAGCAGATATGAATACTATGGAAGCGAGTTTAGAAATATTCCAAGTAAGAGCAGGAAGGTATCCAACTCCTTCTGATGTGTTCAATGTAACATTCTCTGGTGCTACAGCCTGGGAGCAAGGATCATTTGGAGATTCGGTGTTTCAAAATCTCTGAAATCTTTCTTCTCTACCAACTGATCCTTTGACAAGTAATGAGTACACCTACTCTGTAACAAATACTGGGCTTGAATACCAAATAGGGGGAATTCAAGAAGGAGGAAATATTGTATGAGTTCCAGTTGTAGGAGAAAGTGTCTATGCAAATACCACTCAAGCATTGGTGCATGGAAACTATAACGGGCAAATGTTACAGGTATCTACGGGGAGTTTGGATTATGTCTTAGCAGTTCCAACGATTCTTACTTCGGATACGTCTGAAGTAACAGTAGATGATATTATCTCCAGACAATCTTTTGTTATGGAGGGGTTTAGAAATGTGCCAGCTACCTATTTGAATAGTGGAGGATGAAGTGAAGCAGGAAGAAACTATACAGCAACTGGATGATTTAGTTATGCTCCTTCAAATGTAGTGGTATACAGTGGAGATACTCAGAATCTTGAGAGTCAAACAGAAAGAGAATCTCTGGCTACCAACTTACAAGCAGCGTATGCTGGAAGTGATTTGGAACAAAGAGAAGAATACAGGAGATTCATCAATGTAGATACTACCAATGCTACCGCTCTCGTAACCAATGCTATTGCTTTCAATGAAGGATGAATCTCTGTACCTTCCATCACTGAAGAAGATGTAGTCGTAGTAGATGAAAGCTCAAGTAGTGGGGAAAGTTCAAGTAATTCTGTCTTCCCTTTGAGTATAAGTGATTATGAACAGTATAGAAGTTGTGGAAGTGACTATTGATCACATCAAAATAGTTATGGAGGAAGTTTATATTTTCATCCAAATCACTTTGGTTTTGCAGCTCTCAAGTCCAATTGAAGTATTACATCATGGTGACTCTATGCTTCTTGAACTCCAACTGATAATGGATATATAAAAATTGTTCCTAATGAAAGAGCCTTTGCTGCATTAAAAAATGATGGAACCATATCTGCTTGGGGAACTAATTCATGTGGATGAAATTGAGAACCAACTGATAGTGGATATATTGACATAGTTTCGACAGAAAGAGCCTTTGCTGCATTAAAAAATGATGGAACCATATCTGCTTGGGGAGATGATATTTACTGATGAAGCAATGAACCAACTGATAGTTGATACGTAAGTATTACCTCAAATATAAACAGACAATTTGCTGCATTGAAATCTGATTGAAGCATTACTGTATGGGGGTATGATTATCCAAGTTGGGTACAACCACCAACAGGAACAGGATATGTCAGTATTTCATCTACCTGATTTTCATATGCAGCCCTTCATGAAGATGGAAGTATCACAACCTGGTGAGCAAACGGATATGGATGAGATGGATGACCAACAGGAACAGGATATATTAGTATTTGAGCTGGATGATATGCATTTGCAGCTATTCATGAAGATGGAAGTATTAATGCATGGAATAATAGTTCATATGGATGAAATTGAGAACCAACGGATTCAGGATATACAGCTATTGGTTCTAGAAATCTTTTCTCAATATCTGCTTTAAATTCAGATGGAAGTATATATGGATGGGGACATTCATCATATGGATGAGTTGGAAATCTATGAGAATGAGATAATTATACCTCTATAGCATCCACACACCTTGCTTTTGCGGCTCTGAGAAATGACGGAAGTATTAATGCATGGTGATTAGATTTTTATTGATGAAACTGAGAACCAACGGATTCAGGATATATAAAAATTGTACCAAGTGCATATAATAGTGCAAGTGCAAATGCATGAGCCTTTGCTGCATTAAAAAACGATGGAACTATATCTGCTTGGGGAAATTCATTACACTGATGAACTTGAGCTCCTACCGATTCAGGATATACAGCTATTGCATCAAATGGAAATGCCTTTGCTGCATTAAAAAACGATGGAACTATATCTGCTTGGGGAAATAACTCGTATTGATGAACTTGAGCTCCTACCGATTCTGGATATGTAAGCATAAATGGAGTAGGACCATCAACATCTACTAATTGTACTTTTGTAAGACAACTATAATTTCTCTTGCATTTCTAAATATAATGCATATACTACTTGACGATACAGAACGGGAATTTGGCAACGAATTCTCGTTTTGATTTTAAATAATTACTAATATTTTTGAAAATGCTTGATCTAAAACAGATTCAAATGGCCGTGACTATGATTGCCAAAGAGAAAAAAATTCCAGAAGAAAAAATCATAGATATTATCGAAGCAGCTCTCAAAACTGCCTATAAAAAAGACTATGGGAACAAAGATGAGGAAGTAAATGTAAAACTTGACTTTGAAAATGAAGCGATTGAAATCAGTTTAGAAAAAACAGTCGTAAAAGAAGTGGAAAACGAATATACAGAAATTAGTCTAGAAGAAGCTGAAGGATTTGAAGAATGAGATGTGATTGAAATAGATGTAACAGATGAAGTTATGAGTGAAGAAAATGCTGCTTCATTTGGACGAATTGCGTCCCAAGCAGCGAGACAAGTAATTATTCAAAAAATAGCTGATTCAGAAAAAGAAAAAATCTATGATCTTTTTGAAGGACGAGAAGGAGAAGTAGTGAATATGAAGGTGGAACTGGTAGAATGAGGAAAAGTAATTTTTGATTACAATGGAAACCAAGTGGTTCTTCCAAAATCTGAACAATCGAGTAAAGATGTTTATACTCCAGGAATACGATTTAGTCTCTATGTTGCTGAAGTTTCAAAAACAGAAACAGGAGCCCCTCGAGTGATTCTTTCTCGAAAGAGAGCTGAACTTGTCAGTGCACTTTTTGCAGAACAAGTTTCTGAAATAGGAGAAGGAGTTATTAGTATTGATAATATTGTCAGACAGCCTGGTCTCAAAACAAAAATTCTTGTTTCTACCACCTATGATGAAATCGATCCAGTCGGGACTTTGATTGGTCAAAAGGGTATGCGAGTAAAGTCTATTATGGACGAAATTGGATGAGAAAAAATTGACATTATCCCAAATGGAAATCCAGAACTTGTACTTAAAAAAGCTCTTTCTCCTGCCAATGTTATCAAAGTAGATGCCAATGAAGAAGAACTTGAAGCAGATGTATATATTTTACCATCAGATCGAGCAAAAGCGGTTGGAAAAAATGGTATGAACGTAAATCTTGCATCAAAACTTACTGGATATAAGATATCTATTATTGATCTTGATGTTCCTGCAAATGATGAAGACGAGTGAGAAGAGAAAAAAGAGGAAGCATAATTTTTATAACCCACCGTCTTTCACTCCGTTTCAGACACCTCCCTTGAAAAGGGAGGAAATATAGAAGAAAATAAAAATATTTATTCTTCCCTTCGTTTGAAGGGAAGTACCCGAGGAACGAGGGGGATGGGATGTATTTAAAAAATAACTCAAATATATGAAAGTACTTTTTTTGAAACATGTCATTCACGTGGCTCGTGAGTGAGAAATAAAAGATGTAAAACCAGGGTATGCTCAAAACTGCCTTTTTCCACAAAAACTGGCTATAGAATTGACTCCAGAAAAAGAAAAACAATATAAGAATAAACTCAAAAAGCAGGACGAACACAGAAGAAATCTGATAGAAAATAGACATGCTATTGCAGAAAAACTTCAAGGAAAACATATGACATTTGCTCTAAAAACAGGGAATAATGGAAAGGTGTATGGAGCTGTTGCAGAAAAAGATATTCTCCAAAAAATTAAAAAAGAAGAGAATCTTGAACTGACCAAAAAACACATAGATATGCCAGATGGACACATTAAAAAAATTTGAGAGACTTTTGTCTATGCCAAAATTTGAAAAGATGCTATGGCAAAAATGACGATAACG
>JAKVBB010000031.1 GCA_022448215.1 Candidatus Altimarinota bacterium
TAAAAAAAACTAAACTATATTATTCCCTCACCTTAATTGGGGGTGGGTTTGGGTGGGGGTTTTATCTCACCACCACATCCACTACCCTGAGCATCAAATTTTTCTTTCCCATCCACGAATCTTCAGAGAGTTCAAAAATAATATCTATATTTTTAGATTTTTTAATTTTTTCAAAATACTGCCCCAGTCAAAAACCAAATATCTTGTAGCCATGTTTGGTTTTGAACTGTATGTGATCTCGAGAATTTTGTCCGAGAAAACTGAGTGTATTGTATTCAAATTTCTCTACCAAAAAGAGTGGTTTTGGATTTCCAAGACCAAATGGTTTAAACTGATTTACTTTTCGTAAAAATCAAAAACCAAGTTCTTCGAGTTGTACTACTTTGGTCACATCAATTATTTTTCTATACTGTGAAAAGTCCTGAGCATTGAGTTCTTTGGTAATAGCATTTCTAAATGCTCCAAAATTTTCCCTGGCAATACTAAACCCAGCTGCTTGTTTGTGTCATCCATAGGCAATGAACATATCCCTATACTTATCCAGTATTTCAATGATAGAAAAGTACTCTGGTGAACGGCAACTCCCTACGAGTTTGTCTCATTCGTCCTTGAGAACAATAGAGGGTTTATAGAATTGTTCTGTGAGTCTTCCAGCTACAATTCAAATAATTCCATGCTCAATAGCTGGAGAATGGTAAAACAAAATATTATTTTGTGGATTGACTTTTTGAAAGGCTTCTTCACTAAACTGACGGGTCAAAAACTTTCTCTGTTCATTGAGATTTTCAATCTCTGAAAGGGTTTGATACACTCCATCTGAATTATTCAAAAGCAAATTGAGTGCTTTATATGGACTATCCAGACGACCAGCAGCATTGATACGTGGTCCAATCTGAAAACCAAAAATATCTGCATCGATATCTATATCCAGTTTTTCTTCGAGCAGGATTCTGATTCACTTCGATCGTGATTGTCTGATTTGTTTGAGTCATTCTTGAACAATAATTCTATTTTCTCCTACTAAGCTCATACAATCAGCCACCGTTCCGATGGCAGCAATATCGATAGAGTTTCTGATATAATTTGTATATTGCTCTTCGTCCATATATTCTTTTGCCAGTGCCATAACGACTTTAAAGGCCACTCATGCTCCTGCCAAATATTTAAATGGATACTCGCAATCCTCACGTTTTGGATTAATGAGAGCGACAGCTTCTTGTGGAATCACTTCTGGTACCGCATGATGATCGGTAATAATCACATCGACTCAGAGCTCTTTGGCATGCTTGATTACATCAATGTCTCTGGTTCCACAATCTACAGTAATAATGAGCCCAACTCAGAGTTCATGGGCTTCATCAACAAAGTGTTTTTTGAGCCCGTATCCATCATTGACTCGGTGAGGGAGACGATAGCTCACTTGGAATTTGAGAAGTGTGAGCAGGTGGACTAAAAGTGCGGTTGAAGTCACTCCGTCAACATCATAATCTCAAAAAATAATGACTTTTTCGTTCTGTGTTTTTGCTTGTTTGATTCGTTCTATGGCTTTATCCATGTCTGCCAGTAAGTATGGATCGTGTAAGTCATCGAGTGTTGCTTGCATATCAAGTTTTCCATCAAAGCGTTCCAAAAGAGCTGCATCGATATCCTGATTTTTTGTTTCAGGGTTATATGATATGGTATGTCATCTGATACTGGTTTTTTCTGTCATTTTATACATATATGAATATTTATTAGAGTATACAAGAGAGTACAAAAAAACCAAATCCGAATGGATTCGGTTTTTTAAAATTAACCATGCCTGAACGACTCTATTTCTTGAAGTGCACATCTACTTTTATTTACTGAGTTTGTTTTACTCTTGGATAAAATATCTTTTACTTCTTCTTAAGTAAATCATATACTCCTTAATATGTTTTCATTATCAACTCTTTGTAATTCAAAACATTTTTTAAACCTATATTTAATAGCCACAATTTGTGCTTTAGGAGAACTAGTATTTGAAATTGAAGCATGAAAAACTTTTCTCAAAGCTTCTGATACACTTATCCCTTGATTTATAAGCACAGATAATTCCTCCTTTTTGTTTAAGATTTCATCTCTAGATAAATTAAGTCACATAAACAAAAAAATACATATAGTGTATATCACTATATGTATTTAAAATATGAAGTCAATACTACTCTACATCAAACAAGTCTTCGAGATCAGCTTCAATTGATTCATCCAGATCAATATCTTCGAGTCGTTCCACAATAATATCTTTGAGTGCTTGAAGCTGATCGAGGTATGCATCTTTTTTATCATCTGAAAGTTTTTCATTGTTTGAAATTTTTTCCATCATAGCATCTATTTTTCCATCAACTTTTTCGAGTTTTTCTGTCGGTATTTTTTCGATCGCATTTCCAAGTCGTTGTACAAATGCTTGTCGGTATTTTTCAACATACTGCTGTCGTTCCAATCGAAATTCTTGTCTGTTTTCTCTATTTTCAACTCTCAGTTCTCTATTTGCTTCAAATACTTCTTTTCGAGATTCATAGAGCTCTTTGAGTGCTTCATTGTCTCCTGCAATTTCACTGGAAGCATCAATCATATTTTCATGAGCTGTTTTGAGAGCTTCTAGCAGAGTTTCTCGATCATCTGAACTTTTTTCAGAAGCTTCATAGGCTTCTCGAGCTGACTGAGTGTCAGACTTGAAAGTATCTCGAATATTTTTAAGTTCTTGTTTATCATCTTCTCAAAGTTCAGAGAGAGCTTGCTTGATATCTGATTTATTTTCAGCTCTCCAGTTTTCTCTATTTGTTTTTGCTTCTGCTCTATTTTCAGCAATATCTGCCTTGAGTGTCGCTTTTCTTTCTATCATTTCAGCTCTCATTTCAGCTTTTTGTACTTTTATTTGTTGAACTTTTGTTGCTTTGTCTGAAGTTTCTTCATGACCATCGGCAAATACTGATACAGATGCAAAAGAGAGTACTACACAGAGTCCCGCAATAACTTTTACTTTCATATAAGAAAAAATTAAAAAATAGTAAGGTATATACATACTAGGTAAAGCAATAAAAAACTCAAGTATTCAGGTCTTGAGTTTTTGTGTTTATTATTCATTATCAAATACTAAATCTTTTACTGGACAATAGAAGTCGAGTTTTTCATCTCATATTTTATCAATGATATACGCTATCAATTCATCTTTATGAACTTCTTCTTGAGTTCCAGCTACTTGGTCTCGTACTTGAAATACTCAACTTCTCGCTTCCATAACTCATACAATGACTACATACTTCCCTCCGGATCTATTTGCCTTGAGCATCTGTTCTTTCATAGAAGGAGTTCCAAGAGATACAACGGTATTGATACCGGCTCTTCTGGCTTCGAGTGAAAGTGGAAGCACCACCTTTTTCGCTTCATCTCAGAGTTGAACAAAATAGAGATCAATCTTATCTTTATTACGAATCTTGATTTGTCTTTCTCGAAGCAGGTCAATAATAATACCTGTATGAGAATAAAAACCCGTTGCTGGAATTTCTTTTGGAGTGTTCAAGTATTGACTGAGGGTATTATAGCGAGATCATTCAGAAATTACTTTTGAGTTACTGGTAGAATATATTTTCCAAATGGTATAACAATGATAGTCATCATTTGGAAAAAGAGTGGTATCTATTTCATATGGAACTCAGAGTATTTCTAAATACTCAAACATATTTTCGTTATAAGCTTTTGATTCTTTTTTGAAGCATTTTTGCATAGTAGGAGCTTGCGAGGCAAGAATTTTATCATCTTCATATTCAGAAGAAAACACCTTAATAGGATCATCATCTAAATACGCTTTCGCAGTTTCACTCAGAATATGTTTTTTTCATTCATAAAAATCAGAGAGCTGTTCTCGGTACTTATCTTGCTCTTTTTTACTTCCAATAGAATTAATGACAATTTTAAAGTCTTCTCCCAAACCAATTTCATTGAGAATAGTATAGTTGATATAAATCATCACAGCATCCAAAATAGGGTCTTTTTCTCAGAGAATATCTCAACCAATTCTATAATCTTCATGGTATCCTTTCTCTTCTGAGTAGTCAAAATATCGATCCATATAATAGTAGTATACCGGTTGAATTTCTTCTGCAATATTTGCATCTACATATGCCTTTAAAACACCTATATGAGAATTTCTTCTGAGGGTAACACCGGTTTGATCAATTTGAAGATTTGAGTTGAGCTCTCGTACTTTTTCTACTATGCCGGCATCCTCAAATACAGGAAGAGAAATTCTTCTAAAACCATTTTTTCTGAGTTCATGACGAAACACCTTTTTGAGAAATGTAAGGTATTTATGATCATCTGGAAAAGTATTTTTGGTTCATTTTACAGGAGCATAGTCTGACATATTTTTGTACAAAAGTTAGAAATTAAACAAACCATTTCATTATAACGATATACGAAAAAAAAGTGAAATCTTTTTCTTGCTTTTTCTTGCTTTTTCTTGTCTGTTTCATAGTCTTTGAACAAATATATTTTGTAAAATAAGTGTAAAATGAGTTTTATGACTGAAATCAATACAAGCCTTTTAGTGTATTTAAACGGACTTACTCATAATATATGGTGAGAATATATGGTATATATATTTGCTGATGGTCCGATATTTTTTGCACCTATATTTTTGATTGTAGTATGGATTTTTGCTGCAATAAAAAAGAATAATCATACAAAAAATAAGCTTCTTCATATATTTTATGGAACTCTTATTGGTATCATTTTTGCTCTCTTGATACAAAAATGTGTACATGTAGAAAGACCTGAAACGGTCCTTGAATGAACGGGAAGACTTTTGCTGTCTCATATACCTGATGCAAGCTTTCCATCAGATCATGCAACCGTGTGAATTGCTTTTGCAGTGGGTCTTTGGTTTGCAGGATATAAAAAACTCTTTCTATATATATTCCCTCTCATGATTCTCATGAATATCTCTCGAGTGATTGCAGGGGTACACTGGCCATTTGATGTTATAGTAGGAACAGGAATTTGAGCTATAAGTGCATGGATGAGCTTCTGTTTGTTGAAACAACAAAAACTTGTAAAAAAATTGAATGACTTTATCATACATATAGCATCTTATTTCAAACTATAAGCTCATATCTCATATGGATCAAAAAAAATCTACCATTGCACTCACCGGATGATCAACTGGAGGACATATTTTTCCTCTTCTTGCAGTTCACAATTACATAAAAGAAGAAAATAATAATACAGAATTTGTTTGGGTATGAGAAGCCTATTCTCTTGAAGAGGAGGTAGCTGAAAAAGCAAGAATACCTTTTGTTTCTATTGCTGCTGGAAAGCTGAGAAGATACTTCGATATCAGAAACTTTTATGAACCATTAAAAAATCTTACTGGAATATGTGAAGGAATATACTACATAAGAAAATATAATATAGACACCGTATTTTCAAAAGGATGATATGTAGCCCTTCCTCTTTGTATAGCAGCATGGATTATGAGGAAGAAAATATATATTCATGAGTCAGATACCATATCAGGAGTTGCGAATAAAATCATTGGAAAAATTGCAAGCAAAGTATGGTATAGTTTTCCAAATGAATTCACTCAAGGTTGAAATACAAAATATGCACATATAGGACAAATTCTCAACCCAGAACTTATTGATCAACTTGAAAGCTTAGAGATAGAAGAAAAAGAAAGACTTCAGGTCATTGTACTTGGATGAAGCCAGGGCTCTTCACGAATCCTCTCAGCTCTTGCAACTATTATTCCAGATCTACTAGATATAGATTTCCAAATAGTATTGGGAGAAAAAAATATGCACCTACGAGATGATTTTAAAAAATTTCCAAATACACTCGTACATGATTTTCTCACTCAAAGACGGCTCGGAAAAATCCTCAAAGATACCGATATAGCGGTAACAAGATGAGGTGCAACGAGTCTCGCGGAACTCAATGTATTTGGTATACATTCTATTATTGTTCCTTTAACAGAAAGTGCTGGAAATCATCAAAGCAAAAATGCTCTTTACTATAAAGAAAGTTTCTGAAGTAATGTACTTGATGAAAATAAAGATCTTGACCTAGAACTCTTTCGGTTACTCAAAAATTTTCAAGACCTGAGAAAACAGTGACTCAATTTAGATAGCTTTTTCTCTCCCCTTCATACGATCAAAACTGAACTGTTTCATCATCAAAAATAATCTTTGTAAAAAGTCGAGCAATTCTGTTCGACTTTTCTTATATTTTCCTTATATTAAGCCATATTATTTACTATATACTTTCTTATGAAAATAAAAAATATACCGTGATTTACACTGGTAGAACTTGTGGTAATTATTACTATACTAGGTATTCTTTCGACAATAGCATTTATTGCATTTCAAGAGTATCCTCTTTTTGCAAGAAATGGAAAAAGAGTAGCAGATATTGCGGACATCAATACGTCTCTTGATCTGTTTTTTGTATCCACTGGAGAATATCCTGTACCGAGTAATAGTTTTGAAGTAACTTACAGTTGAGCACTCGTATGGAAACAATGAACTTTCTGAGAAAGTGTTGTAAAGAACGTAGGAAATATTTCAAACATACCTCTTGATCCATTTACACAAAATGAATATACATACTCTATTACCAGTCATGGAACAGAATATGAAATTAGTAGTATAGAAGAATCAGGAAACTTGGTTTCTGTTCCAAATAAAACATATGCTGCAAATACATATGCAAAAGTATCATGAAACTATAATGGAAAAATATTGAAAACATCTTATGCTTGAAATGATATGATTCTTGCACTTCCAAGCATTACTACTTCTGAATCTGAAAACACAACTATTCATAATATTCTTTCAAATCAATCTCTTGTATTCGATGGATATGAGAATATACCAAGCTCATATCATGCAAGTGAGAGATCATATAAATCTCAATCTGGACTTGAATATAATCCAATCAGTATTGTCGTTTTTGAATGAAAAGTAGAAGACTTATATGACTCCTATGAACGAACTCAACTGGGTCAAAATGTACAAAATGCATATGCTGGAACAGATTTATATCAAGGAGAAAAATATAGAGAAATAGTTCATGCAGACATCGAAAACATTACTCATATTATGACAAATGCTATCGCTTTTAATGAAGGATGAATTATTGTACCAGGTATTGATAAATCGAGCTGGAAAGATATACAACCAAATTTTGAAAGATATACTTGTCAAAGAGACCTGACCCAAGAAGAGGTAGATGAGCTCAATAGTATCATGGGAGATTCAAAAAGCATATCAGATTGGTGCTCACGAAGAGCACTTCGACCAACATGAAGATGACTCACAGAAATACCAAGTGCGGTGTTCAAAATGACAAACCTAGAAGATATAAACCTTTGGTGAAATAATATTACTCACCTTCCTCCTGAAATCTGAAATCTCACAAAATTAAGATATCTCAACTTACAACATAGTGATATTACTATACTTCCTCCTGAAATCTGAAACCTTGTAAATTTGAACCATTTGATATTATCAGATAACAACATTATCAACATACCCCCTGAAATCTGAAACCTTACAAATCTATTTCTACTCGCGCTTGATAGAAATGAAATTTCTTATATTCCACAAGAAATTGAGAGACTTAATAACCTATATCACCTTCAACTTGCTGATAATAATTTAACTTCACTTCCAGAACAACTATGGTGACTTACTGGACTCACATACTTATCCCTCAATAGAAATCAACTAGAAACAATCCCCCAACAAGTATCTAATCTTACAAATCTAACTGATTTATACTTTGGTCAATTATGGCATGGTGGGAATAATATCATTGATATACCAGAGTCTCTTTGGACAATGACACATTTACAATATCTGAAACCTATCTCAACTCAGAAGACTCTATTTAGATGGAAATAGTATATCAAGTATACCATCTGAATTATGGAACCTTTCAAATCTAGAGCTTCTCACTCTTTCTCGAAATAACATTAACAGTTTACCTGCCTGAATGACTAACTTATCAAGTATTCAGCATATATGGGCATGAAGTAATGATTATACAACGATGCCCGTAGAGATATTTAATCTTCCATCCTTACAAGAGTTAAGACTTGAATCATATCAACCATTTATTGATGTACCAAATACAATATGATCTATGAGTAATCTCAGAATTCTGTCTTTAAGTAATACATGAGTGAATTCATTTCCAAGCAGTATATGAAATTTGAAGAATATAGAGGTTCTTATTTTTACAGGTGACAACAATGCTATTGACGAAATTTGACAACATTTTGATGAAATGCTATCGCTCTGGCATCTTAATATCAATTATTCCTCATTCTCATCACCAGTATCGAGTTTTATTTGAGATCTACCAAATGTAACTCAAATTTCACTCTTTTGAAATTACTCTAGTTTACCTCCAGAGTTAGCAAACTTAAACACTCTCACTTCTCTGAGAATATGATCTTGAAATATGTGAAACCTCTACAGTGCAGGAACTTTTAATCAAAATTCATCTCAAGTGTGCCAGTCATGAGTTTGAGTTAATGGGGAAACTGTATGTGTACAATGAAATGGTACTACCATAGATATAACATTTACTCCATAATGCTTATGTTCAAAAAAAACTCCAAAACACTGCCGTGATTTTCATATACATTTCTTGCATGTATGATTTTATGAATCATACTCTATGTATACTTCTTTCAATGATGAAGTGAAAATATACTTATAATGATTGCTATTCTACTGGGACTTTATATGGCTATGAATCTGTGAGCCAATGATGTCGCTAATAATATGTGACCAGCTGTATGATCCAAAGCTCTTACTTTATGATCTGCCATTATTATTGCAGGGATCTTTGAAGCTGGTGGAGCCATACTGGCTGGATGAGATGTGGTACAGACCATTAAATGAGGTATTGTAGATACAAGATATATAGAAGATCCACAAAAAATTATCTATATTATGATGGCCACTCTTTTGGGTGCCTCTGTATGGATTAATATTGCTACCTTTTTACGAGCACCTGTTTCGGCAACACACTCTATTATTGGTGGAATGGTATGAGCAGCTCTTGCATCTGGTTGAGCTTGAAGCATTCTATGGTCAAAGATACTTGAAATTGTTTCTAGTTGGATAATATCTCCTATCTTAGGATGAATTATAGCCATATTTTTTCTTCACTCTATCGAATACCATATAATGAAAAAAGACGACAGAAGTGAGGCTGCAAAAATATGGGTTCCAATATATGTATGAATTATGTCTTGAGTCTTTACCAGTTATATTCTGCTCAAGTGACTCAAACAAATTATTTTTATTCCTCCATCTATTGCCCTGCTATGATGATGTATCCTTTGAGCATTAGTATGCGTAAGTATCGGCTGGTATTTAGAACGACATTCTTCTCTGCTAAAAAATTCAAAATCATTTATCAATTCCCTGTTTAATATTCCTCTTATTTGTGGGGTAGCCTTGCTGAGTTTCGCACACGGAGCCAACGACGTAGCCAATGCTATTGGTCCAGTTGCTGCTATATATGATCTGAGTCAGAATAATTCTCTCAATATATGAAGTGTTGGGATTCCTCTTTGGATACTCTGTATCGGTGGTATTGGTATAGCAACAGGACTCATGATATTTGGGAAAAAGCTGATTCAAACGGTTGGAAGTGAAATCACAAAACTCAATCAAATCAGGGCTTTTTCTGTCGCTCTTTCAGCTGCTATTACAGTTCTTGTTGCGAGTCAACTTGGTCTCCCAGTCAGTTCTACACATATAGCGATTGGATGAATATTTTGAATTGGGTTATACAGACAATACCTCAAACATAAAAAATGAAAACAAAAAGACTATGTTGATATATCTATTCTCAAACATATTATTCTTGCTTGGATTATTACACTTCCAGTTTCCTGAGGTATCGGAGCATGAATCTATTTTGTACTTCAGTATAATTTCTAAGAGATAAAAAACATCAATTTGTAGGATTATTTGAAATTTTGAAAAATTTCAAATAATCCTACAAATATTCTTCTTAAAAATCTTGCAAGAGATTTTTTTTTGTGATACAATAAAATTAATAAAAAAATATTTAAAATAAAAACAAAAATATGGTGACCACGATACAACAAAAACTTTCCAATTTCAACTCAATTGATCTTTCTGAGCTCAACGCAAGTGCGAGTTTTTTAAAACGTATTGATAGAAAATTTTTGGTGACGACAAACCAACTCTGTGATATACTCTCAGATCTCAGTGCAGACTTTCAAGCACTTGAAATAGGAGACAAAAGAATCTTTCAATATGATAATGTATATATGGATACTCCTGATTACATGTTTTATCATCAACATCAAAATAAATTAGAATCACGAACAAAGATACGAACCAGGCACTATGTAGATGCAGATATGACATTTTTTGAATATAAACAAAAGCAAGACTGAGTAACAAAAAAATTTAGATACCAATTTCCAGTATGAGAACATGGTCAAATGACCAAAGGAAAAGAGCGATTTTTTGAAGGAGTCTACCAAAGCATGTATGATGAAAAAGCTCCAAAGATAACTCCAGCTATCAAAACTCGATATAAACGACTGACTCTCGTAAATACAGACGGATCTGAACGACTCACTATTGATTTTGACATCTCAACACAAGATCTCAGAAGCAAAAAAGCGACCAAAACAAAGCTGGAAAACCTAGTGATTATCGAGAGTAAATCAATGAGTAAAACCTGTAAAAGTATAGAAATACTCAAGTCTCATGGTATCACACAAGCAAAATCATGTAGTAAATATTCTCTTGGTGTGGTGTATTCAGGGCTCGCAGAAAAATGGGATACATTTAAAAATACTATGGAAAAAATTGCTGAAATAAGAAA
>JAKVBB010000032.1 GCA_022448215.1 Candidatus Altimarinota bacterium
TTATAATCCCCCACTCACACGATCTTTTCATGCAGAGCAAAGAGCCCTTCCACAATAATGAGTTTCTTTGGTTGTATTTCAATCGCTTCCATAATAGGACAACCATTCTTGAAATCATATTCTGGAATACGGACGGTTTTTCCAGATTTGAGAGCAGAAAGATGCTCAAAAAAGAGATCCAAATTGAGTGCTTCTGGTTGATCGAAATTGAGATTATACTTTTTATAATAGTCCCAACCTCTGTAATAATTATCCATAGAGAGGAGGATGCTATCATCAGGATATTTTTCTTGAATACGTTTCGCTATCAGAGAAGTTTTTCCAGAGGCAGAACCTCCAGCAACTAAAAGAATATAATTATCCTGACTTGTTTCGAGCTGAGCTTTGATAATATCTCTCAATTCAAAGATTCATTCATAGAGTGGATATGTTTTTTTCATAAATATTTAGAGTGAATTCATATATTCGCTCGAGAAAAGAGTCGTCTTTCTTCCTCGTGGAGTTCGTTCCAAAAAACCTATCTGAAGCAGATATGGTTCTACCACCTGCTCGAGAGTGGATTCTTCTTCCCCGAGAGCCGAAGCAAGGGTATTGAGTCCAACTGGTCATCCAGCAAAGGTCCCAGAAAGTAGTGAGAGATATTTTCTATCCAAATAATCCAGTCCCTTTTCATCCACTCAGATATCATGAAATATTTCTTCCAATACTTTTGGATCAGACACCTCTTTCCCTACCACCATATAGTCTCTGATAATTTTTAAGAGACGATTGGCAATACGTGGAGTTCATCTTGATCTGAGAGCAAGTGCATGAATCGTTTGATCAGATAACTGTGTTTCGAGTACTTCACTGTTTCGTTTGAGAATGGTTTCAATATCTTCGACTTCATAGAAATCGAGCTTCAATACATTTCCAAATCGATCCCTGAGTGGAGATGAAAGTGCTGAGAGCTTAGTAGTGGCTCCAACCAGAGTAAATGGTTTGAGAGCCAGTTTGACACTCTGAGCCCCTGTCCCACTTCCTACCATAATATCTATTTCAAAATCCTCCATAGCGGTATAAAGAATCTCTTCTACCTGTGGCCGGAGCCGGTGAATCTCATCGATAAAGAGGATATCATTTTCTTGCAAGTTAGAAAGAATACTCACCAGATCAGACTGTTTTTCAATAGCAGGCCCACTGGTTGATTTGAGTGAGGTTTCCATTTCTACTGAGATAATATTTGCCAGGGTTGTCTTTCAGAGTCATGGAGGACCATAAAAAAGAATATGTTCGAGGGATCTTTTTTGCATCTTCGCAGAAGCGAGTGACACTCCTAAGTGTTTTTTAATATGATCTTGCCCAACATAGTTATCAAAGGTTTTTGGTCGGAGGATATTGGTACTTCCGGTGGTATCACTGGGTTGTTGAACCGGAGCCACCATACGATCTGTATCTGGTTTTGATGATTCTATCACAAGAGAAAAAATAGAGAAATAATGCTTATAAAGAGTGTAGAGAGAAGTCAGATTTTGTAAAGTTTGAGTTGCAAATCTTGAAAAAAAACAGAAATATACTACAATGAGAACAATTCTTATTATAAACAAATACCATGAAAATTAATATAGAGACGGGAGAAAAAAATACCATTCTGCGAAGCATTTCTGAACCAGTAAAAAAAGACGAAGTAGGTAAATATGCAAAACTCTGAAAGGAAATGGTGAAATATATCAAAGATCCAAAAAATAGAGGCATATGACTGGCCGCTCCTCAAGCTGGATACAATAAACGAGTCATTGCTGTGGGACTCATTCCTGATTGGGATTTTGAAGGAAGCTTCCCCTATGTAGCTATGATCAACCCAACCATTACACAGCATTCACATGAAACAGAAATCGATGATGAAGGATGCCTCTCGGTTCCCTGAGCTGCTGGAATGGTAGAAAGATGGAAAGACATAGATCTAGAATACCTGAATGAAAAAGGGAAAAAAATATCTCTCAAACTTTCAGGAACTCCAGCACGAGTCGTTCTGGATGGAATACTCTTTACGGATAAGCTGGTAAAATAAAGAATCTTCACACATAATACACAAAAAAAGTATTTTATTTTTCAATAAATATATGTAGTCAATCTGCTCTTAAAAAGAAAAATATATACTTTTTTTTGTAATACATAAAATTATCTGATATCATTAAGAAATAGAATTAATAAAAAATGGAGTACATGACCCTAACACAAAATACAAAAAATTATGTGTTTCAATATATTTCTGAATCCTCATTCATTGAACAACATTTAAAACAAAACCTTATCTATTATTATCCCTCCCTATCTGAAAAACAAATAAATAAGTTATTTCAACATATCCAGTGACAAAGAAAAGAAGCGCTCAATATACTCAAAAATCTGAAAGATACACATGTATGTTCATTTGAAAATATAAAAGAGCAACTTGAGAGTATAAAAAAGAATTTTATGTACCAAGAAGAGCTCAAAGAGAAAATGCAAGATGAAGCAGCATTGCAAAATTTAATCAATACTCTATAAAATAATAAAAGGAAAATGGAACAAATAAAAGGAAGCGAGGAACAAAATAACATCATAGACAAGCAACTCTCCCCCGAAGAGGAAGATATCATAGAAGACAATATACTCTCATATCTCAGTGAAGATATAGAAAGAGATAATATTCCCACCTGAGCTATTGAGCAGGTTCTTATACATATTTGAGACGAATACCCTCTATCAAGGAAGGAAATAACTACATACTTTTCACAAAATATGGCAGGGATTCAAAATGCCTTAAACGAATGGAAAGAAAATGGCCAAGAAATTCAGTCCCAAGTACAAGAACTCGAAAGTGTTATAGGGCAGATAGATGCTGAGCTATCAGATATTGAAGCTATGTTCAATAAAAACGAAAAAGAATGGTTTGATGAGATTGAGGAACATGAGAAACAAGACTTGATATCCTTTGAGGAAAATGCTCATCATCTCATATTACAATTTGAGTCACAACTCACAGATATGTCTGATCTGCCAGATGATATCAAACAGGACATGCAACAAAAAATCAATGAGAGAAAAAAACAATATCTTCAATATACTCTATGAATTGGAGATAAGTTTGAATGAGCAGCAAAAGCACTGGAAGAAACAGATGCTCTGAAGCATACACAAGAAATGTTGCCAAGTATGATAGCAACTATGAGTCCAGAAGAAATTATTGCCTATGTAAAAGAGATACATGAAATCATCGATGACAATGATGCTCAATCAGATGCAGTGAAAAAAAATTACACTCTTTTTACTCAACAATTAGGACAAACAGCATATGAGACCATTAAGAACAAATGAGAGAAAAATGAGAACACCAAAAAATATCTCCTAGAGCTAGCTCACGCTATTACTGGAAGAGGAAATGATATTGATGATGATTACCGAGATCCTGACTTGGCTCATATAATATTGGCTGACCTTATGAATGATTCAGGTGGTGTGTTTGAAAAAATTCTAGCTCATGAACAAATTGCTATTACCGATGAAAAACTCTCATGAAGTGCAATGGAAATATCTCAACACTTCACTGGTATAGAAGTGGGGGGAAAAGATTTTCTAGATATGATAGGTTTTAGTGATGTAAAAAATATTACTCAGGAATATGAAAGTCTCTCTCCTGAACAAAAGATTAAAATCTCAACTCTGTCTCGAATCAGAGATCAACTCAAAAAAAATCCAGAACTTGATGTAGCAGAGGCTCTCCAGAAAACAACCATACAGATGGCAGAAGAACTGTATGAACCACTCAATGATATTCTCGGTCACGATTGGCATGATATAGTATCAAAGGATGCTGATGACTATGATATCACATGAGTTGATGCAGATATCTTTAATACATACCAAGATTTAAATGGTTCTGGCTTATTTGATATGGCAGATACTACCATTGGAAATCTCAAAGAAGCTGGAAAGATATGAGTTATTATTGCTGCTTCTATTGCTGCATGAATATTGGCAGCTCCTGTAGCAGCTGGAGTGCTTGGGAGCGCTTTGGTGGTTGGAGCTGCTGTATGAGTTACTTCTGTAGCAGCTTCACATATAATGTATCGTCAGGGATATGATACTCCCGAAGACATGGCTTTGGATGTATGAAGTGATTTACTGGTTTCTACAGCAACAGGGATGATTGGATGAGGGGCAAGTGCTCAATTGATGAAGTATGGAAACCGAGCTTTTTTTTCAATGGCTTCATTAAGAAATGGGAGTATCATAGCAGCAGATGGAGCTCTTGGTATGGGAGCTGAATATGCAAGGCAGCAGTTAGTATTGGGCAAGGATGCTTCATTTATGGATATGCTGAAACTTTGATGACCTATGGTGGCTTTGTGAATATTACTCGGAGCAAAAACAAAGATGACTCGGGCTGAGGCTGAGGTTCATACAAGGAATCTGAATGATGGAATACAGTTTGTTGATGATACCATCGAGTCTCTCCAGAATGAATTAAAACGAAATGATCTCTCTGCTGAACAAAGAAGTCTTTTGCAAAAACAGCTCGGAGAATATGAAAAGGTGAGAGAAGAGTTGAGGGAGAAGATATGATTAATAACTATAGATAGATCAAAGCTACAGGAAGATATACCAAGAGAAAATATTCAATTAAAAGAAATAAAAGTATTTCAAGAAATTTCTCCTCAGTTAATCTCAAAAGCTGAATCAGAGCTACAACAGATAATTGGAAATGTAAGATATAACAGTTTTGAAAAAATTGATCTATTTATACAATCATATCTCGCTCAAAAGTGAAAGGGAGTAGGAATGATGGAATCTTTTCAAAAATTAGACCTTACTGATATAGATAAGCTCAGGGGTACAAACTGTGTATGAATGAGTTTATTATTACAGAAAAAGCTGCTAGAATTAGGTATTGAATCTCATATAATTCGATTTGATGCTTGAGGTCTTATAAACAATGCTTACGTAGGAAATGGTCATGGAGCTTTGATTATTCCAAGAATGATAAATGGAGAAAAGCACTTCACTCTTATGCACCCAGGCCTACTTATTTCCAAAGGTATAACTTTTGCCGAAGGAAAAAATAGTAAAATATTTCAAATATCATGAAAACAATATATAATTAGAAGTGATTGAGGATGAGAGCTCCCATATATTCTTGAAATAAATTCTAGACAATCACTGCACTTTGACCCTCATCATGAATGGGTAAATCCAAGAGAAACTCTCAATAAAGATATTATGAGAGCTACTGGAAAATTTAAATTGGTAAGGCAAAATCCTGATTGAAAACCTCAATATGCATTTGTTACTGATATACAATCTGAGAAAATTATACTCAAACTATGAGCACAAAAAATAGAAATAAGCTATCAACAATTTATAAATATAAAAAATGATAGAGAAATGTATGAAGTATATCGTGAAATAATAAAGCAATTGTGAGAAGATCCTGAAAACTTCTATAAAAGAAATATAGATATTATAAATAATTTAGAGGAATATAAACAAACAATATGGGCTCCAAGTACACGTGAAATTATAAATAATTAAAAACAATTATGGAAACAAATAATCATAATGAAATCCTTGAACAAAAAACTCAGCTAAAATGAAGTTATTGAGACAAAGTAATTGCTGTATCTCATTTCCCTGTTCCTTGAAATAATAAAGTGGTTATAAATATACATGGAACCTATGGAAGTGGGACATGATCAAATAATAAATATCTCAATTTTTCAGGACAATTACAACAAGATGAAATTGCAAATAGTATTATGTATAAATCATCTCGGGTAGAAATGGAAGATGATGCAAACCTATGAAAATATGAAAATAAACAAAGAAAGTTTGTAGGAAAAACATTTTCGGATGAATTAGAAGATGCAAAAAGAGTTCTTGTAGATACAATAAAAAATTCTCAAGAAAGATTTTGAGTACCTCCTGAAGAACTAGAAATTACACTCAATGGCAATTCACTTGGTGGTATTATTGCATTTTATCTTGCAAGCGAATTCCCTCAAATAAAAAATATTTCTACAGTAGGAACATGATTCAGAAAAGAAAAAACAAACATCCCTATTTTGAACACATTCCCTGAAGCTGATGAACTATCTAAAAAAATCAAAGATTTTAGTTGAAAATTTATGATGCATTATGGAAGTGAAGATAATGTATTCACTCCTGATTCATTTAGAGAATTATATGAAGGAGCTACCAGTGCTGAAAAATCATTTGTTCATCTTGTATGAGTAGATCATAGTTTTTGAAAAGTAGGATGAGAAACTTCTGAAGAACCATACAAACATATATATTCTAATGTCTCAAGATTAGTGAAAGAGTGAATACTAAGTTCTTGAGAAGATAACTTACTGTCAGTAGTACAAGATCATCAATCAACTATAGAACATGACATAGATCAAGTATTGATAGATAAATACTTTGTTCCCGATAATGATGATAATTTAAATTTAGGATAATGATTGAATAAAAAAACATCTCTCAAATTTGAGAGATGTTTTTTTATTATTTCTTAAACTTTGAATAATCAAACATTTTCATTTCAGAATCAACTTTTCTGAGAATATCAAGGATTACTGCAACGATAATGATAAGCCCAGCTCCAGAGATAATGAAGTCGATACTCTGTCCCATGAATTTCCCCATAATATATGGAAGTACTGCAATGAGAGCAAGAAACGAACCACCAAAGAAGTTGAGGTGTGCTGAAACCCGAGAGAAATACTCAGAAGTTTCACTTCCTGGTCTAATACCTGGAACATATCCTCCTCGTTTTTGAATATTTTCTGCTACCTTATCAGTATCAAAAGTAATAGAAACGTAAAAGAAAGAGAAACCAAGCACTAATAAGAAGTAGATAATAATGAATGCCCATGAAGGGTTTGCAAGACTAAAATACTCTTGTAAAATACTTCCGATTCGTCCAGCCGTTTCACCACTTGATCTAGCAAGAAGTTCGCCAATGATAGAAGGGAAAGTAACCAATGATACCGCAAAGATGATTGGTATCATACCTGCTTGATTTACTCGGATTGGGAAGTATGATTTTTCTTCTCGACCGGTCTTTGTATAGACAATAGGGATTCGTCTATTCCCTTCAGTAAATTTGATAATCACATAGATAATAGCCAGTGTTGCTACAAGAAGTCCTGCAAAGAGAGGATAATCTCCAGCTCATAGATGCCCTCCAATTACTCCTGGAACTCCAGCGAGTACTCATGCAGTAATAATGACACTAATACCATTTCCGATACCATATTCAGTCATTATTTCCCCGAGCCACATCAAGAACATAGTACCGGTTGTGACAATCGTCATAGCCATAAGAACAATTCTCAGATCACTGGTATCAATAATGGTACCTCCTGCAAGAGTATTCAGTAGAATGATCATTCCATAACTTTGTAAGAATGCAAGAGGAAGAGTCAACCAACGAGTGATTCTTGTAAGTTTTTTTTGACCAGCCTCTCATTGTTTTTGCATATCTCCAATCTTTGGGACAATAACTCCCATAAGTTGAATAGTAATGACCGCATTAATATATGGAGAAAGTCCCATTAATATAATAGAGAAATTTTGCAACCCTCCTCCCATAAGAGCACTAAAAAATGAGAGACCTTTTTGGCCATCAATAATAGCGGATAAACCATCTGTATTTACACCCGGAACCGGAATTACAGAAAGAAATTTATATACAAGTACCAAAAGAAGTGTTGCGATAATTCGCTTTCTGATACCTTCGTTTTCAAAAACAGATCTAACACTTTGAATCATAATAACAGTTAAGAATAATTAAGATGAATATATTATACGAAAAATCCTAAGAAATCAAACAAGAAAAATACCCGTTTTACTCTTTAAAATCGGGTATTTCTAATATTATTGAATTTCAATGCTTCCTCCAGCTTTTTCAACTGCTTTTTGAGCAGACTCAGAAGCTTTTGCAACCACAATTTTTACTTTTGATTTCAGAGCTCATTTTCCAAGAAGTTTTACTGGGAGTCGTTTATTTCGTACAACTCTATTTTCTAGGAGCACTTCGAGAGTAATATCAGTTACTCCTTTCCCTGCTAAAATTTCTAGATCAGAAAGGTTGATAATATTGTACTCTTTTTTAAAAAGTGCGTTACTAAAACCTTTGAGTTTTGGCATTCGTCTGAAAAGTGGTGTTTGCCCTCATTCAAACCATTGTGGTACTCCACCACCAGATCGAGCATTTTGCCCTTTACATCCTCTGGTAGAATAGGTTCCTTTTCCAGAACCATTCCCTCGTCCAACTCGTTTTGAAGTTTTTCGAGCTCCTGGATTTGCTTTAATTGTATTTAAAGAAGTCATAAGTTGATAATTATAATTTTATTAGAGTTTCTCTCTCAAACAGAAAAATATTTTGGTCTATCTCTCCCCCCTGCTAGGGGGGAGGTTAGGAGAGGGATCTATTTAAATGAAGTAAGAGCTTCAATAGTAGCTCTTGCATTATTGATAAGATTTGAAGAACCATATCGTTTTGCGAGTACATTTTGATACCCAGCAACCATAAGCACTTTTCGCATAGCACCTCCAGCAATAACTCCGGTACCTTTTGAAGCAGGATGAACCATAATTCGTGCTGCTTTGTATTTATTCTCTATTTGATACGGAATAGATCCATCTTCAATTCGAACTGTTTTAAGGTTCTTTTTAGCATCAGCTACTGCTTTTGCAATTGCATCTACTACTTCCCATGATTTTCCAGTTCCAAGTCCAACTCGACCTTTCCCATCACCAATTACCATAACCGCTCGGAATCTCAGTTGTCGACCACCTGCAGTAACTCTCGTTACTCGATCAATTGCAAGAAGTTCTTCCTGAAACTCTTTTCTTGGTTTTTGGAATCATCCTTTTCTGGTATCTTTTTTTCAAGAAACAGCCATAATATAAATAGAAATTATAATTTAAAATTTAATTGATGCTGAACGAACTGCTTCAGCAAGTGCTTTTACTCGTCAGTGATAGAGAAATCCTCCTCTATCAAATACAATTTCACTTATTTTTAGATCTTGTATTTTTTTTGCTATATCCTCTCCAACTTTTTGAGCCATCTGAGTTTTTGTTCCATCTTTTTTCATCTTTAAATCTGATGAAGATGCGAGTGTTTTACCAGTAACATCATCAATAAGTTGTACACGAATGTGTGTGTTACTTCGGTACACAGCCAATCTTGGGCGAGCAGCTGTACCACTGATTTTTGATCTGATTCTTGCGTGTCGTTGCAATCTTTTTGCAAATTTTTGTAACATATCTTTCAAATATAAAATATAAATTTATTATGCCCCTGTTTTACCAGCTTTTCTTCGAATATATTCTCCAACATATTTAATCCCTTTCCCTTTATATGGTTCTGGTTTTTTCTTTGCTCGAATTTTAGCGGCAACTTCACCAACGAGTTGTTTATCAATTCCTGAGATATGAAGAATGTTTTTTGCTTTTTCATCCATCTCAATTTTGATTCACTCTGGCATTTCCATCTCTACTTTATGAGAATACCCAATACTTAAGATGAGCTTATTTCATTGAGTTTCAAATTTATACCCAACCCCATTAATTTCAAGGCTTTTTTTATAACCATTTGTAACTCATTCAGCCATATTAGCAAGTACTGATCGAGTGGTTCCCCAAAGAGCTTTTCGAGATTCATCTAGCAGTACTACAATAAGTTCATTTTCTTGATATTTTACTTCAACAGCATCACTGTATGTAAATTCAAGTGTTCAAAGTGGTCCTTTGAGAGTAATAAGCATTCATTCTATCTTTGCTTCAATTTTGTCTGAAAGAACAACAGGTAATTTTCCGATTCGTGACATATTTTTTTATATAATTTTAAAATATAAACTGGATCAACTTTGCTTGAGGCAAAATTTCTCATTTATGTTTTATACAACAACTAGAATACTTCGCAGAGAAGTTCTCATCCTACATTCAAGCTTCTTGCTTCATATCCAGTAATAATTCCTTTTGGAGTTGAAACAATGTAAATTCCTTGACCATTTTTAGATTTTTTAATATCTTTTGAACCGATATAAATTCTTTGACCTGGTTTTGAAATTCTTTTGAGTGTTGGAACATATTTTGTCTCTCTGATATTATTCAAAGAAACAACAAGATTTTTCTTTACAGAATCAGTTTCTTCTAATGAGAAATCTGCGATGTATTTATTCTTTTTTAAGATTTTTACAATATCAGCTTTCACTTTTGAATATGGAAGTGTCACCGTTGTGATTCGTGCCATATATGCATTTCTGATTCTCGTTAATAAATCTCCGATTGGATCTATTATCATAATATTACAATTTACAAATTAAAGGTGTTTTTTTAAAATTAAGTATTTTACCAACTTGATTTTCTCACTCCTGGAAGTTCTCCAGCATTTGCTCTTTCTCGAAAACAGATTCGACAGATACCAAACAGACCAAGGTAACCTCGTGTTCGACCACATACACTACAAGCATTAAACACTCGTGTTGGTTTGGTTGGTTTGACTCCTGATTGAAGCTGGTTTTCATACCGTGCTTTGAGTCTGTTTGCTTTTGCAATTTTTGCTTTTCTTGCCATGGTTGCTTTTATTTAGAAGTAAAATTATTTTGAAAATGGAAATCCGAGTTGAGTCAAAAGTTCTTTTCCTGACTCTTTATCTTTTGCAGTCGTTTTTACAGTAATTTGTAGACCGTGTGTCTTTACTACATCATCTTGTGGTACTTCAAGAAAGATTGTATGTTCTTTAATACCAAAGTTGTAGTTTCCATTTTTATCAAATCCATTTTTATTCACTCCTCGGAAATCTCGTACTCGAGGAAGAAC
>JAKVBB010000033.1 GCA_022448215.1 Candidatus Altimarinota bacterium
GAATCGAATGATGAGATTTATATAAAATCTTACTCAAAAAATTAAAAAATTTTAATCCGTAACTGGGGAAGACCCTAGCTTTTTATTTTATGCATATTCTACTTTATCTGTCTCTTCTTTGTGAACATTATTGATTCTATGAGAACCACTTCGACTCGATATCTTTACGATTGCTTTAGCATTTTTAGTTATATTTTTCTTCACCTTTGTTGTAAAGACACGACTTAAGAGTCTCAAATACCTGACGAGTTCAACGTATTTTATTAACTACCGTATTCTTTCTTCTATTCTACTTTTATTTGCTTGAGTGCTATTCTTTCAAGAGAATATTACTCTTGCAGATTATATTTGAGTTTGAATTGGTTTTGTGGTTTTTTATTTACTTTTAGAAAAAAAAGACCAAAAGGAAAGTATAGATGATGTAAAGACAGGATTTCTTTATTTAACCTATTCGGCTATTCTTATCGCTTTGGTGCATATATGTGTAAAATATGGTGTCCAAAGTGATATTCATGTGTTATCGTTTACATTTTTTGAGTGAATAGCTGGTATCGTGTATATTTTAATATTTAAGAACTGAGAATCAGTACAAAAAATTATTCGTTTATATGAATGAAAAAAGTTATGTTTTCTCATCTGAGCAGGAGCTATGTATAGTGTTGCGGCTATTGTAAATTCATATGCATATTATGGTGGAAATGTAGCTATTGTGTATAAAATAATTTCTTATTCACTCTTTATTCCTATAATACTTTCAATTATTTTTTATAAAGAGAAAGTGACACCCAAAAAGATGATTGCTTTTTTACTCACTATATTAAGTATTGCTTTATTTTTATAACTCCCCCTAGCCCCCTCACTTGAGGGGGGACGAATTTGAAAAATATAATTCATAAAAAAGGAAAAAAATATGTTTCAAAAAGGTCATCAAAGATATAGTCATTTATTACAGCGATTTCCATATAATAAAAAGCTCAATGAAAGAGCAAGAAATATGAGAAAAAATCCTACAGAAGCAGAAGCATATATATGGGATAATTATTTTTCAAATATTCAGGATTTGAGAATTTTACGACAACGAGTTATTTGAAATTTTATAGTTGATTTTTATATTTCTTCTTTAAAATTAGTGATAGAGATTGATGGAGATATTCATGAAATGACTCAAGAATATGATAATGAAAGAACAGATTTTCTTGAGTGATTATGATTACAAGTAATTCGAATCACGAATCATCAAGTACTCCATGATTTTGAAAATACAAAATTGTATTTAAATAATTTACTTTATTCTCAGTAAGCCCCCTCGAGTGAGGGGGTTTGGGGGAGTTCACTTTAATTTATGGAACTCTGGATGATATATGCCATACTCTGAGCTATCTGAACAGGTTGTTATTGAATATGCCAAAAGATAGAAACAGAAGAAAATCTGGTACATAGAGATGCCTTTATTTTCTATCCATATATTTTTTGAACTTTTGCTGTAGGAATTACTATGTATATCTTTCATATTCCTCTCGTATTTGATATTTATCTGATAATTATATGAGCTATGGTTTCATTGCTCTATGTTATGATCTTAAGGTTTCGATATTTTTGCCTGGATTATATGTCCAGCTCCAGCTATTTTATTAATTATAGAGTATTTATATCTATTGGACTATTATTTATAGGAACTTTTTTCTTTGATGAAATCATTACACTTCGAGAGTATATATGAGTGTGACTTTGATTTATTATTTTTTATTTATTGGTAGAAAAAAAGACTCAATCAGAAACTGTACAAGACTTAAAAAAGTGATATTTCTTTCTATGAGCTTCTGTGATACTGGCTATTTTAATTTGGGTATTCCAAAAGCAAGTGACACTTACGGTATATGATATGTGGTCATTTGTTTTGTATAATTCTTTGATAGGTATTATTATAAGTATGTTTATGCGATCAAAAGATCAACCTCAAAATATGATGAAAATAAAAAACTGTAAAGCTCTTTATTTTATTCTTCTTACTTCTCTGTTTTTTATCCCTCCATATTTTTTCCACCTCTATCCAATCTATGCTGGATGAGATGTAGCAATAGTATACAAAATAATATCTTACTCACTTATTTTCCCAGTACTCTTTTCTATACTCTATTATAAAGAAGCTGTGACGAAGAAAAAACTGCTTGCATTTGTTCTGACTATAGTGAGTATTTGGCTGTTTGTGTAATGACTACAGATAAACCCCCTCGAGTGAGGGGGTTTGGGGGAGTATAAAATATTTGAAGATATTGTTATAATACATATAATACATGTATTATATAATTATTTTATACCTATGAAAACACAAGTAACCCTTACTATCGATGCTGACGTGAAAGATGAGTTTCAAAAAATTGCCAAGAAATTAGGATCAAATATGTCGACGATTGCAAATATGTATTTTACCCAAGTCGTAAACACCGGAAGAGTTGAATATTCACTGAACGATGAACCAGTTGAACTTGTTGAAGTTTCATATGATAGTTTGAGCGAAGAGAATAAGAAAAAAGTTCGAGACATAGATTCTCGTGATATTTCCAGCTTTATTAACATATAAATATCATGAAAATAAAAGGAGTGATAGAATATACAGATGAGATATTTTTGTATTTAAGAAAAAGAAGAATTCTTCGACAGTACAATAAAGTAGTGAAAAAATTGATAGCATGACAAGAAAAAAGCTTGAAAATTCGACAACCAAAAAACGAACGAATATACTATTTTCGTATTAATAAACAATATCGAGCATACGGAAAAATGAAAGAATGATATCTTGTCGTTTTTGCAATAGATAATCATCAAAATTGATAAATAAAATAATGAAAAAAATATACCCAGATAAAATCCTGAATATTCCAAATACTGACCTGTATGATCAGAAATTTTTATTTGATGTTTTGATACCAGAAATACAAAATCTATCTCAAGAATCCCCCCAACCCCCTTTATTAAAGGGGGAGCTTCGGGTTGTTGACCTATGAGAAGAATTAAAGAAGTGTAAAAATGAAGACATTCTGGATCAAGTGAAACAAAAACCAGCCATGTATTCAAATGTGTATGCTCCAAAAGATGAACTTCAAATATTTACCGAGATATTTGAGCATGCTCTCACGACCGGAACAAAAACGCATATTATCTGAATCACCCTTGATGCGGAAATTAAAATGCTCGAAGAATACTATGAATCTCTTGGATTTATGCGAGAAGATATCAATTGCTTTGCTCCTGATTTCTCAGTACCACTGGTCACGGTTTCTGTAAATATAGAAAACCTTATTTGGAAAGGGAGTGATTATAAGGCTCAGAGAGAAAGTATATTTTTTCTTCCTCCTGTAAGAGAATCTTGAGAAAATAAAGCCATGTTTAAATGAATTAATAGAGGAGTAGTAGCACGAATACAGATGAAAAATTTTTGAGAAACAGAAACAGAGTTTTTAAATATGTGTATCAGAGAAGAAAAAATACTTCCCCTGACGCTTGGGAAAGTATTGAAGTATAATCTGGAACAAATAGGGTTTTGTTGAGAGGAGAGAGAGTTGTTTGTGGAGTATTAGATTGGAAGAATATTTGAATTTTTGAGAAATTGAGAGGGCTTGTAAAAGTCACATCTTGAGATTTTGAAAAGATTACAAATATTCTTCTAAGAGCTTTATGTGATCATTAACCCTCTCTTACTTCTATCTCCACTGTATCACTGAGTGTGTTATTATTCACAAAATCAAGCGTCAGTTTTACTTTATAGGTACCAGGTTTTTTATAAAAATGACTTGGATTGGCTTCGGTAGAATTGACTCCATCACCAAAGTCCCAATAGTAGGCACTGATCTGTCCTTGGGATTTTTTTGATGAAAAATCAATGGCTTGATATGTCACGGTTGACTTGAGACTGGTCGTGATTTCAGCTCGCTCTGGTCTTGGTTTGAGAATCACTTTTTTGTTTACAGAGTGCCTTTCTCATGTATCACTCACCACTGTTACGACAATATCATACTCTCCTGGAAACGGATACTTATGAGCTGGAATAATAGCATCTGCCTCTTGGATAATCCCATCACCATAATCCCAAATAAACTTGGCAATATTTCCATCTTTCACTCGACTTCTCGAAGCATCAAATCGCACGGTGGTTGGAGCATATTCACTTTCCTGCGTCACTCATACGTGAACGATGACTTCTTTATCAATCGCTTCTAAAAATATGGTTTCTTTGACAGATATGAGTTCATCAGGAACCACTCGATTTTTAAACACATACTCTACACTCACGACATAGTCTTGTTCTGTTGGGAGTTCGAGATCAATGTTTTTACTCTTACTATCTATATCACCATCATTATTGGTATCCCATTTTACTTCATGAAGGGTATATTTGATATTACTTGGTTTGATATGTTTTGCTTCGAGTGATATCTCAGTTGGAGAACCCAGATCTCTGATATAGTATTCTCTGGTGGCTGGTTCATAGATAATATTTGGCACTTCTTCTCCATCTTCTTTTATAATCAAACTATTCCTGAGTCCGAGTGTTTTTGGAATTTCAATAATTTGTACAATTTCCTTTTGTTCTCCCGAAGAATTTGTGAGTACGACTCGAACTTCCTGGTCACCGTATTCACTAAAAATATGGGTAATTTTTGATGATTCACTTGGATTTTCTATATCTCAAAAAGCCGTAATTTCTCTATCTCATATGATCCATTTAAATTCTTCTATAAAACCATTTCCAAAGGTATTGCTGATATCATCTACTTTGAGTTCAAATTCTAGATCATTTTCAAGCGATCGAGTTGCGATGATATCTCATCAAATAGTATTTTCAGATTCACCTGGAATGATAAAGAGTTTATCCACGGTTCATGATGGCTTATCATTTCGTACAATATGAATGGCAATTACTTGTTCATCCTGTTTTTTTGGTGTTTTAAACTGATATCCAGTAAAAGCCGGAGTATCAAGGTTTTCTATAAAATACCATTCTACTTTTCCAAGCTCTTTGAGTTCATTGGCATCAAATTCTACCAGTGTTCCTGATCTATTGAGTTTTCGTTCATTGACACCTACAAGATAGCTAATATTTACCGGTGGAATATTTTCTACTTCTTTTTCTATGTTTTCTCCATTAAAGTCTATTCATGAAAGAGTGAGTTTTGGTTCATAGGTTCCTTTTTCTTCAAAAGTATAGATAATACTTGAATCGGTGGTTTCAATCGGTCTTCTATCACCAAAATCCCAAATATATTTTTGTACCTGAAAACCTTTTTCTGCTTCATTTTCAACCAGTACTTTGAGATCATATTTGATTTCTACTGGACCAATGAGGCTTTGAGACAGGGAAGTATCAATGAGGGCTCCATTTACATCAAAAGCTTCACTTTTGAGTCGGTTATTATAGTACATCTGTATTTCTCCTCTGGATTTGTTTTCCCAGTCTGGCAGATTGTCTACCACTCGGTCGATATAGATCCAGGTACTTCCTGTTACAAAGGTGAGGATAAAGAAAAAACTGGCAATCACTCCTTGTCTGATCTTTTTTTGTTTAAAGATTTTTTTTGTGAGAGCAAACTTGAACAGGTAGACAACAAGAAAAATGGTTTCTATAAAAACAAGAATCGAAAATGTTACTGTAACGGTGGATTGAATAAATCGATTGATCTCACCCAGATCCACTCACAGTGAAGCAAAAAATGCCACATCTTGTACGGTCTTTGCGTTGAGTGCTACAAAACTAATGAATCATCCTCCCAGTACCACAGCAACAAATGCAATCGCTCCAAGAAAAGTGAGAATTTGAGTTGGAGATACAGAAGATTTTTGTTGTTTATTAGCTTTTTTTTGTATTTTTTTGAGTTTGATAAATACTTTTTCTCCCAGAGGGCTTGGAACACATCGACAAATAATTTGATAGTTTCCACCTTTTAGGTTTATTTCTTTGTTTCCTTCTTGTTGTTCCGTAGATACAGAAATATCTAACCCACTGGCATTTTTTGTTTGGATAACTATTTGAGAGTATACCGGATACTTGATATATTTTTTTTCTGTTTCAACCTTATCTTTTTTAAAACTCACTTCTACCAGATCTTCTTTTGGTTCTATGGTCACAAAATCTGATCATTTCGCAATAATTTCGTCGAGTATATCACTGAGTTTGGTGAGATTGATATCAAAGAGTATTTTTTTCTCTTCTTTTTGAGTTTCACCCCCTTTAATAAAGGGGGTTGGGGGGATTTTTTCTGCTTTTTCTCAGGAACTCACCTTTTCTATAACGGCTAGAGTCTCTTGATCAGAAGCTTCAACATCTTTTATTTCAACACTTAAAGGATCAGAAGTATGTGAAGTTTCAGGCTTCTTTGGAGATTCTTTTGGTTCAGGAGTTTGTTTTTTGGCTTCATTTTGATCGTTATTCGGATCAAGATCAAGTTTTGATGGATCAAACATAGGAGTAAAAAAGTCAATATAAAGTTTCCCTTTTATTATATCAGAATCCTAGTAACCTTGCAAAAAACATTATTGACAAGTTTCATTCCTCGATTCTCAAGTATTGCTACTTTCATTACTGAGGGTACGCTTACTTATATTTCTCCAATATTTTTGTAAGAAAAAAGTCGATATACATAACACAACTCATGAACTCAGCAAGAGCGGAATTCAAGATCAAGTAAATATAGCACTTGAATAGGTGTTGAGTCACTTTTGAAATGCAATTTGTGAGATAGGTGCTATACAACTTACGAGGGCTATTCACCAAAGTATTCGTATATCATTCCATTGTATATTTGTATAGAGCTTAAATTTTTGTTTATTTTTTTGTGAAAACAGAATACAAATACTCAAAATACATAGTATGAGAATAATATACCCCATGTATGCACTGAGTCCATGAAAAGCGTTCCATGTTATATTTGCACTTTTATCTCATCACCATTCAAGAAAGAGACTGACAATAACTCATACTATTCCAATCAAGAATCATTTTGCACTATGAGGCATATAATGATATTTCATGATACATAGTTGTGTGAACTGTAAAATATTTTTATTCATGGAAATAAGAAGTAAGGGAATCAATATAGAATAAAATTTTTACATATTTTTCTTTTGAAGTAAAGCATATTAGGGTTTACTATTTTTTGAAATACTTTATAATCTCCATTGTGTTTAAAAAACAGTTTTAGATATTTTTTCATGTTCATGAAACAAAAAAAAGTGATTCATAATTCAGTATTTTCTTTGATAGCTTTTTGACTGAGTTTTTTGCTATGATTCTTTCGTTCTTTTGTTTCTTTTTTATGAGGAAAAAAATCAAGAAAAAATATCTTTTTTAGCTTTCTTGATTTTGTATTTCGTCGGTGGCCACAATCATTTTGGAAAAAACCAAGCTTTTATAAACTCTTTTGTCTCCCAGCTGACCTACTCAATTACGTTTTTAAAAAATAATGAAAGTATCTTCTCTCCATTCTTCTTCATGATACGGTAAAAAACATGTTGACTCGAAGTATCATTTTTCTCAAGCTTGAAAAACTCGGCTTTCAGCCTCAAACAGTTTCAAGCTCTGCGAAAAAAGTACTTCAAATCAACATAAAAAATACTGATTCACTCTTGTAGAGATTATGATCGGGATTTTGATTGTTTCTATTGTAATGATTGGTGGATTCCAAGCTCTCAGTTCTGTGATGATTGGGAAATCTCGTCTTATAGAACAGGCAAATATTCAAAAAGAGAGTTTTTATTTTACAGAAAAACTCTTTGAGATGATTAAGTCATGATGAACCCTTGATTACGAAGAATACTTCAATAGGTCGGTGGTATGAACGGCTACTTTTTCTGGATCATATACGACTCCTTCATGATTTGGAAATTATGGAAACACTGGGAATATAGGAACCTCAACATATGGAGATGGATTTTATCTCTGTCGAAGTGGAAACGCTACTGTGATGACATGAAATGGGTGCGTGAGTAGCTTTAATGGAGGATTCAACTATACTGGACAACCTCAACGATACGGACAATATAGTTATCAATTTCTTGATTATAATAACAATGCTGATGCAGATGGTGGAGATGAAGATGGGAATGGAAGTATTGTATGAGATGATGATGATAGATACCTTGGTGAATGACCCGTTGTATTTTGACTCTGAAACAATATACACGAACTCTATCTCATATCTCCTGATCTCACCACACGAACCTATTTTCGATGGAAAGTTCGTCTTGATCCAAATGCCCCTGCTACCCAGAGTTGTATAAATACAACCGGCAGTGGTTGTTTAGGAACCATTGAATTTCTTAAATTACAATGAAGAGATATTGGTCTCGATCATGATGATACAACACTCGATTCGACACAATATGATGGTGTGGTAGATACCTGGTATATTGATCCTCAGTTTACTGGATGACAGGCCATCCTGGCTGGATCGGGTTGAATTGATGCGTATTGGCAGCCACTCTTTCCTGATAGCGTCCATGTATCTGATTTTTCTGTTACAGCATACCCAAATACTGATGCTTCACTGGCATGGAAACAATCTTGAGTAGACTTGGCTCCATATGTACAACTGCAATTTCGACTTCTTCCCTCGTGGCACACTCGAAAGGTACTTAAAGGTACTCCCCAGGAATTGCAATTTTCTACTACTCTGACTCTTTCTTCTGCTTTAAGTCGTTAATATATATTTCGTGAAAAAAAACACCCAAGCATTTTCTCTTCTCATGGCTATGATTATTACCCTCATTATGACCTTGGTAGTGGTATTTATTTTGGAATATATGATTCCATACTCCAGAAGTGTTGCAGGAATAGAAAATAGTGCCAGAGCCTATTATCAAGCCTATGCTTGAGTGGAGCAAGCACTTGAAAACGGTGGAACTATTTCAGAAAGTTCTGCTCCACTCTCATCTTGGTATGATGTAGAAGCTATATGAAGTTTACTTCCAGAATCTGGAAATGGAAACAGTGAATATAATTCAGATTGGAATAAAGTACGTATTGGTGAACCAATTCAATTGAGTGTTGGTGATAACATGGTAGGGAATAATTGGGGAAATTTTAATTTTTATCTTCGTGTTCCAGATGTGAGTCAGGTAAATGCTACTCTTAGTGGAGCTGCCATGATGCACTGGCAACTCTCCGCTGAGGATGATAGTTGGAATCGAGCGACTCCTATTCAAGCGAGTTGAGTATGTAGCTCTCAAGCAACGCTGTGTAGTCCATTTGGAGGTCAATGAATTCCAGGTATCAATCTGTTTGGTCAAACAGAAGATATGCATACTTTTTATAATGATCACTGTGGATCTGGGAGAGAGTGTAGTCTTAAAATGTCGATTATTTCTGATCTAGTACTTCAATCCGGTGCTTGAATTGCAGCCAATACACGACTTCCATACCTCGAATGGAGAGCTGATTTTTGATCAGATCAGGTTCCACTTCGGTTTACTCAGATTATGGCTTCAGGGAAGTCGTATGGATTTAAAAAACAGATTCAAGTGAGTGTTCCACAACAAACAGTAATAGAAGCGTTTGACTTCACTGTATTTCAGTAATATTATTTTTAACCCCCCTCCGTCCTTCGGACACCTCCCCCCTAATAAGGGGGAGGAATAAATATAGAAATTATGAAACAATTTAGAATAGAAGAAAATGATGCAGATCAGCGACTTGATAAGTTTTTAAAAAAACTCTTTCCAAGTGCGACTCGGAGCTTGATTTATAAAATGAATCGTAAGGATAAAATCAAAATTAAAAGCCCCCTCCCTAGCCCTCCCCCAGAGGGAGAGGAGAATATAACGAATAACAAATTTAGAAAACGAGATAATGAATACAAACTTCAGGTATGAGATGAGGTGAAAATTTTTCTTTCAGATAAAGATTTTGATGAACTTTCAGCCCTCACCCCAGCCCCTCTCCCAGAGGTAGAGGGGAGCATCTCTCAAAAAAAGATATTGTGTATGAAGACAGTCATCTTTTAGTTCTGAATAAAAATGCTTGAATGAATGTGCATCCAGGAGATTATAAAACAAAAGAAAGTTCAGTCATTACTCAGGTACAAGATTATCTGTGATGAAAACTCGATTCTCTCACTTTTAAACCTTCTTTGGTTCATAGAATTGACAGGGATACATCAGGAGTATTATTGGTAGCAAAGAAAAAGCAGATACTGACTCAGCTCGTTGCTGATTTTCGCACGAACCCCCCTCCGTCCTCCGGACACCTCCCCCCTATTAAGGGGGAGGGAAAAAAGGAAGTAAAGAAAACCTACTATGCTATTGTTCTGGGAAAACTTTCTCGGGACTCCGGAACAATTCGAAAAAAACTTCTCAGAATAGAGGGAGCAAAAAATGAGAATAAAGTTCAGGTTTCTGAGAAAGGACAAACCGCTATTACACACTATAAAAAACTTGCTGAACATCAGATACAAACTATACAATGATCTCTTATAATTACAGAAGTTGAAGTGACTAT
>JAKVBB010000034.1 GCA_022448215.1 Candidatus Altimarinota bacterium
TGAGCAGAGAGTTTATTATCTGTATCTGTCCAATCTTTTACATCTTCATAGGTAAGCTCTGAATATACTGGAATTCATTCGAAACTAGAAGCAAATGATATGTGTCATACTTCATGCCAGTCTTTACTTCAGACAATAATTCATCCTTTCTGTTTTACTTGTTCAATAAACGGATTGATATATTCGATAATTTTTCATCCATTTGTTACTCATAGTTCTCCAGTTCATCATTCATTTTCAGGGATAAAGGTATTTTGTTGGTCTACGATAATAGCTGCTACATTTTCCATAGTTATATAAGGTTAATATATATTATATAAATTTTATATATAAATTATTTAATTTGTCAAGCAATTTATTCTTTTATTCAAAGAACTTTTCTCTCTCTTGGGGTAAGTTTTGCAAGTGCCGCAGATTTTATTTTTTGAAGAGTTTCTCGAGGAAAATCTCAAGTTAGATCTTGATATTCTTCGATACTATCAAATATTTGTATGACAGCCTCTTGTACCTTTCAGTCTGTTCACATGACACATTTTCATGCTGCAGCAAGTTCAGCATCACTTTTGTGTGTAAAATTTCCAATGATAACAGTATGTCATCTTCATTCGGTTGTATCTGAATTGTGAGTAGCTTGATAAACGTCTATAGTTTGCATGGTATTTATTGTTAGGAATTAATCTTATTTTTTTCTATTCAGCAGGGAAGAGAGTTTGTTTTTCGTATACATAATATCATTACTTCCTGTAGAATTTTCTCGTTCTTCATTTAGAGTATCAATCATGTCTGAGTAGCATTGTATATATTTCATATTGTATACAGGTTAAGAATTAATATATGTATATATAACATTTATAATTTAATTTCTGTATTACATATTATATTATCTGTGTAATAGAATTTAATTAAATGTTTATATTACACTTATAAATGTATTTTAAATTCAAAATAAGTCAAACTATTTTTATAAAAATATATTAAAAATGTTTATAAATATGGAAAAATAGTATATTTTAAATAAAAATCAAAAATAAATTTGACTTATAAAAATTATTTTCATATAATACAAGTGTTATTTTGACACTATAAAAAATTTGAAATAATTTACATGAATCAATTAAGAAAGTAATATTTTTTTCAAATATAGTAAGTGTATTTATAACACTATAATACTCTTGCTCTTTAACATTCACTGAAACAAATTGAGGAGAAATACTCATGAAAAATGTTCAATTAGTAATAATCGATCCACAAAACGACTTTATGGATACCACTACTGCGGCTCTTCCAGTTCCAGGTGCTACCGATGATATGGCTCGTTTATCAAGTTTTATTAATCGTGTAGGGAACAAGTTAGATGGAATCAGTGTTACACTTGATTCTCACGCTACTCTTGATTACAGACACCCAGGTGCTTGGAAGAATCAAAATGGAGAAAACCCTGTACCAATTACGGCAGGAGGTGCTCCAATTACAGCAGATGATATCCGGAGTGGTATTTGGGAGCCTATTTATGGGAATCAACCACAGGCTATTCTTGGTGGTCAAACCATTCGTGATTTTATGATCGAATGTGCTGAAAACAGGAATAACCAAACTGGTGGGGCTGTCCCTGGTTTAGAAATATGGCCAGAGCACTGCATTATTGGGACTGAGGGACACAATGTGTTTCCAGAACTTATGGATGCTTTGCAGCAATGGGAGCGTGATAATAAAAAGTACATCAACTACTGTACAAAAGGTACGAATCCTTTAACAGAACACTATGGTGCACTTGAAGCAAACGATCCTATTGCGGCTGATCCAAGTACGAGCTTGAATACCAACTTTCTTCAAACCCTACAAAATGGTGATTTCATTGTTATTGCTGGTGAGGCTGCGTCTCACTGTGTCATGTCAACGGTCAATCAGATTGTAGATAATATTGGTGAAAATGGTGTAAAAAAATTGGTACTTTTAACCGATTGCATGAGTCCTGTGGCTGCAATTACAGATGAACAAGGAAATATGATCGTTGATTTTCCAGGTATGACAGATGCTTGGTATGCTGAATTAGAAGCAAAAGGGGTGGTATTGACCACTTCTGTTGAATTTTTAGCTTAATATTTCAACTTTTGATATTTCTTTTACAAAAACACAAACAAATGGAGATCTATTATGACTTCACAAAATTTCCAGATTACTGGATCAAACTTTGGTTTTTCTGGGGTTACAGTGGATACACTGGGAGCATCAGAATATACTTTAGTCACTATTGCAGTTGATACGACTGGTTCGACTCATGGTTTTTCCAATGAGCTTCGAGATTGTCTTATCTCAGCAGTCGAGGCTTGTCAAAAAAGTCCTCGTTCGGATAATTTATTGCTTCGAGTGATTGAGTTCTCAACGAGCTGTGGGAATGATGGTATGAAAGAAATTCATGGTTTTACACCACTGATTGATATTAATACTTCTGACTATCCACAGTTTCGTCCAGATGGACTCACTCCACTCTATGATGCCGTATTTTCTTCCGTAGGTGCTATGATTGATTATGGTGAAACATTGATGGAAAACGATTATCTAGTGAATGCTATTGCATTTATTATTACCGATGGATATGATAATCGATCCACCACAACACCAAAAATGATCGCAGAAAAACTGGAATCAGTGAATCAAGATGAACAACTCGAGAGCTTAGTATCAATTCTGATTGGTGTGAATGCTCAAGGTTATCAAAATGAACTCACTGAATTCAGGCAACAAGCAAAAATTGATGAATACATTGATGCAGGTGATGCGAGCAAGTCAAAACTTGCGAAGTTAGCCAATTTTGTATCACAAAGTGTGAGTAGTCAATCTCAGGCACTTGGTACTGGTGGACCATCGCAAGAAATTTCTGCGACCATCTAATGTACCAAATGCATTCTATAACCTATGGGAGGTGAGAGTAATCTCCCTCCCGCTTTTTTATGAGGTGATAATATGAATACCGATGGACATTTTTTAATTGGGAAACAGCATATGAGTTCTGGTCTTCCTTGTCAGGACTATAGTTTGTCAGGGAATATATCAGATAATATTGCATATGCGATTGTATCTGATGGGTGTTCCAGTGGACAACGAACAGATGTGGGTGCACGAGTAGTATCTCTTGCCACAGAAAAAGCCCTCAGAAGTATTTCTTTTAAAGGCTTTACTCCTCAGGTTATTTCACACTATCAGCAAGCAGGTATAGAAAGTTCAAAGGATCTTTTCGGTCTTTGTGTACAAGATATGCTGGCTACTTGTCTCTATGCTCTTGTATCACCTGAGGGTGCTATGGTTCATATACAAGGAGATGGTGTAGTAGCTTATAAGATGAGAAATGGAGATATTCAGATCTATATGTATGACTGGGCAGAAAATACTCCTTGCTATCCGGCCTATGCACATGATGGATACGCGAGTTTTATTTGTCATCATGGCAATGATATGTCACAAGAAAAGGCTACGTGCAAAACTTTGCATATCAATTCAAAGGGTGAAACAATATTTGAAGCCACTGAGAATATTTCACTTGGAGAAGGAGTACAAGGATTTTCTCAAAATATTCTTCCAGAAAAATTGGTAGATATTTCTTGTATTGCCGTATTTTCTGACGGAGTTGAACAGGTAGAAAATACTTCTTGTGCACAGGTGGTTGCTTCTCTTTTGGATTTTAAAAATACTCAAGGGGTGTTTGCAACCAGACGCTTAAATAGATGTATCAAAGATTGGCAGAAGCAAAATATCTCTCCTTTGGATGATATTTCTTATGCCGTAATTCATATTCCTTAATTTTTATAGGAGGTTCACATGATATTGAATCATACGATTCACCTAGAATTACAGGGTCGAGGAGTCATATCATTGTCTCCAAACGACCACATTGCAACGGGTGGTGAAGGATCTGTATATAAAGTAGGAAAGTCAAATATTATCGTAAAACTCTATAGTGATGCTAGAAAAATGGCTCGTGATGGAATGAACGATAAATTGAAACTTCTTTCAAAAATACAGCACCCTTCCATTGTAGCTCCAGAAGGACTTGTTTTATACAATAGTAAACCAATTGGTTATTATATGCCATTTGTAGAGGGAGAACATTTGTCTCGTATTTTTACAAATAGCTGGCAAAACAGGAATAATTTCACTTTCCAAGATATATTAAGTTTGGTAGATCATATGAGACTTACGGTACAAGCTGCTCATGATGCAAATGCTATTATGGTAGATGCGAATGAGATAAATTGGATTGTACAACAAGATAGGCAAAAGAATTATCTTCCAAAGGTTATTGATGTTGATTCTTGGAGTGTTGGTCGTTGGCCAGCTACGGTTGTTATGCCTTCTATTAGAGATTATCATAGTCAATATATGGATGAAATGACTGATTGGTTTTCTTGGGGAATAGTGAGTTTTCAGGTTTTTGCTGGAATACACCCATATAAAGGAACTTTAGAAGGGTATAAACCAAAGGATATGGAACTTCGTATGAAAGCAAATGCTTCAGTGTTTAGTGAAAATATTCGTTTAAATAATGCAGTGCGAGATTTTCATACTATTCCAGCTCCTCTTCTTGAATGGTATATGGCTAGCTTTCATGACGGTGAGCGCTCTATTCCTCCTTCTCCTTATGATACAGGAGTACTCAATCGTAAAATGACTCGGATCAAACGAGTCGTTCAATCAAAAGGAATATCACTTATTTACGATAAGCTTTTTGAGGGAAGTGAAAAAATACTTCGAGTATTTCCATGTGGCATATTATTGGATGCTTCTGGTAAGCTGATCCATCTGGGTACTCAAAAAATAATCAGTCATACAAAAATTTATGATTGTGAATTAATTGAGGTACAGGATGGTTGGCTCAAAGCTGAAAAGATAGATTCCCAGATAATATGGATCTACATACAAAAATCTGATTTCAAAGAAGTTGTACTTGAGAATAGTATTTCAGGGAATCAAGTGATCTGTTATCAAAATAGGATGTTTGTATGTAATGAGCAAGGATTCACTGAAGTTCAATTACAAAAATTCATCAAACCAGTTCTTACGATCAAGAATACCTGGGGAGTAATACAAAACTCTACGAAGTGGTATCATGGTGTAGGAATACAAAGTACTCTTGGTGCAAAATATGTGATGACTCCTTTTGGTGATCAATTCTTTGCTCAAGTTCGAGTAAAAGAGATTGATGACCTGAAGATAGTGAATGCACATTCAGGACCTCGGTATGTTGTACTGGTTGGTGTGAATAAAAAAGGAGAATACAAAAAAATAGAGTTGTTATTTGATAGGAATTATAAAAATTATCAATATATAGAAAGTGATAGTGAGAGTGCTGAACTCAATATGGTAGTTTTACCAAAAGGTGTTTCAGCTTCTATTGTAGAGGATAATGAATTACGTATTTTTGTTCCTACAACACAAACCTTGAAAAAAATTGATGATAAAGATGTTTCTACAGATATGCAGCTGTATCATTGGAATGATATTGTTTTGTACGTGCAGGGGAAATCTGTATGGAAAATCAAAATGAAATGATTCTGTTTTGAAAAACCACTCGAAAGAGTGGTTTTTTTATACAACTATTGCGATAAAGCTCCTTTTATCTGTATAGAAGGAGACGAAATAGTCTCAGGTATACCACTTCCAGAAAGACTTTCTTTATATTCTTTTTGGAGGGTATCTGATCCACTTCCACTTGTTTTTTCCGTTTCTGCTGGACCTTGCTTTGCTTTAGCATCCTTAAATTGATTTGCTAAACCGTAGATAGTACTCAACTCTGACATATATTTTCTAAAGTCTGCGTATTTTTCAGCATTCGCTTTAATATCATTCTCAAAAATATTTTTGAGCTGTGTATTACTACTATTGAGTTTGGCTATATCATCAACAGTCTGAGTGTCTCCATATTCAAATGTATACAAAGCCATCAAATCTCCTTGAGACAGCGTTCCTGATACACCAAAAAGGAGTCTATGTAGGTTTCCATTGGTCACATTTTTTTTCGAGTCTTCAACACTAAACTTTGCTACACTCACACTTTGCTCGATAAACTCGAGTACAGATATGCGTGAACAAGTATTGTGATACTCTCGTAAAAGTCTTTCGGTGGTTACCAGAGATGTATCTGCTGAAACTTGGTTCACCAAAACTTTTTTATAGTCATTTCGAGCTCCAGAAAGTTGCTTATAGAGAGTAGAAAGTGTATCTGTTAGACGGAAATGTTGCTTTTTATTATCTATAAAATTATTTCCAACTCCAAGTATACTGGCTACAATGCCACCTACTTTTGCTGTTCCTCCAGTAGCAGCAGAGATACCAATACCCCAATCTCCAACATTATTCCATTGACTTTGGAAGTGATCTGTACCATCTTGAATACTCATCTGCGTGTGAAACCACAAATAGCACATAGAGTCAGACGTGGTAAATCCTTGTTGCACATAGGCCATAAGGGCTTTGGGAGAATTGTCTGGTGCTACTGTTATATCCTTACCGTTTTCATCTTTCTTTGTATACCCTGTAATAATATCTCGTTTCCCTTGAAGTTTTTTAGCATCCTGAATAGCGATATCCATAGCACTTTTATTTTCAAGTAAGAGAATATTATATCCTCTTGGAAGTGTACTACAGCCACTCATCAGTATCATTATACCGATGAGTATATATATTTTTGTTTTGATTTTCATAGATGTTTACTCCTGATTTTTGTTTGTATTTGAATGATCTGAAGGGGAGGTGATGAAAGGATTCATCAATTAAGATCTTCTGTATTTTAGATACAAAATCATAAAATACAAGTTTTTTGATGATAGAAAAAAACTTGTAGAATTCATAAAAAAGTATATATTCTGAGTATAATTTATATAAAAAATATCATGTCCCAAACTCTAGAAAATATCCTTCAAACATCCTTTCAACTCCCATCATTTCGAGAATGACAGCAAGAAGTTATAGAAAATATTGTTGCTTGAAATGATACACTTGTGTTTATGCCAACATGAGGAGGGAAGTCACTGACTTATCAATTACCATGAGTGGTGCGAAATGGTCTGACCCTGGTAATCTCACCACTGATCTCACTTATGAAAGATCAGGTTGATAGTCTCAATCAACTATGAATTCGAGCAGAACTCATTAATTCGAGTCTCTCTCTTGCTGGACAGAGACAGATACTCGATGAGCTTTCAGTGACAGATTACTTAAATTCTCTCCCCCTCCTTAATAAGGAGGGGGCTAGGGGGAGGTCTATTAAATTTTTATATATCACACCAGAGAGGCTTGGAAGCAAAGTATTTTTAGATACCATTATGAATCTTCCTATTTCACTCATTGCTATTGATGAAGCTCATTGTATCAGTCAATGGGGACATGATTTTCGTCCAGGCTATATGAAGATTCGGGGTTTTATTGATACTTTACGTTCACAAAAAAATAATGACTTTCCTGTAGTAGCTCTTACAGCAACAGCTACCCAGAAGGTTCGCACTGATATTGTAGAGCGACTCTGAATGCAACAACACCATACCTTTACGGCAGGGTTTGATCGTAAAAATATTACCATTATTGTTCGAGAAATCAGTAAAAAAGAAGAAAAACAACAAAAGCTTCTCGAAGTTCTCAAAAAAACACAGTGAGCATGAATTATTTATTGCTCCAGTCGAGCGAAATGTTCTGAAGTACATGAATTCTTACTTTCTCAGTGAGTTTCAGTATGAATATATACGGGGGAAATGACACCAGATAAACGAGAGTTAGAGCAAAATAACTTTATGAATGATCACTACCGAGTCATAGTTGCGACCAATGCCTTTGGAATGTGAATCGATAAAAAAGATATTCGTTTTGTAGTACACTATAATCTCCCTGGGAGTATTGAAAATTATTACCAAGAAGTATGAAGGGCTGGTCGTGATGGACTCAAGAGTTATTGACTCGTACTTGCATCATATGGAGATACCAAAATACAAGAATTTTTTATAGAGAATACCTATCCAGAAAAGCATGAAGTACTTCAGGTATATGATTACCTCTATCAAGACCAAAAGATATGAGAATGACAGGGGAGGCAAATCCTTCAGACCTATGCTTCTATTGCTACTTGATCAAAACTTCAAAATGACATGAAAGTGGGGAGTATTATAAAAATACTTGAAAAATATGGTATATTGGAGCGTTGAGTAGAAGCAAATTCTTGAGATGATTTCCGATGAAGAGGATTGACACTCTTGCAAGATAAAAGATCACACAGTCATATTATGATTGATTGGTCTCATCAAAACACTTTGAAAAATGAAGCGTATTTTAAGTTGGAACAAATTAAAAAACTTCTTTTCTATCCATCATGTCGGAAGCGATTTATTCTTGATTACTTTTGAGATACTGAAGATATTGAAAAACTCTGAGAAAATTGTTGAGCTTGTGATTACTGTATAGAAAAACATCACTATGTTTCTTGAGAGAAAGAACATTTAGTTCCATTGAGTGTTTTTGGAATTGTACTTGATGTAGTGAATCAATTTGATAAAAAATTTGGTACAACGGTTATGAAGAACTTTCTTCTTGGGAGTAAAGAGAAGCGTATTCTAGATTGGTGATTGGATACTCGAGATGATTATGGAGTATTAGAAGAATATTCTTCTGATCTTGTGGAAGCTTTGATCGAAGGACTAGAAAAGGAGTGATTTTTAGAAAAAACTACTGGGCAATATCCTCTTTTAGGAATATCTGATGTGTGAAAGTCAGCTCTCAGAAGAGAATATTTACTCAAAGATATTGAAGCCGAACTCCAAGAATATCTTCATATTCGTGTCTGATCAAGAGTATTTAAAAAAGCTTCCCAATCTCAAAAAACCACATCATCTTCTTCAAGACCAAAATGATCTACCTATCAAGAGACACTCAAGCTTTTTCAGTTATGAAATACGCTTTCCGATATTGCTGAATCAAGAGAACTAGGTATACAAACTATTGAGTCTCATATAGTGGCACTGTATTCTCAGGGGAGCATTTGACTTATGGAGGTTATGAAACTTATAGACTTTGACCATCTCAAAGCTGTGCAACAAGTAGTTATTTCTGAGTCTTTTTCATCTGATTCACCTTTGAAACCTATTAAGGAAAAATTAGTTCAGGTATGAAATAAGCAAGTTTCATACTTTGAGATTAAACTCGCTTTAGCTATGATAGATAAAAAAGATCTCTAAAAATAGTCACTCTTTAAAAAGCTTTTTAGGGATTACCGAAGCGTTACAAACTTAAAAATTCTAAAAGTCCAGACAAAACACAAAAATACTTGCCAAAATTATTTGCTCGGTATAATGAGATATGTTATTATTATCTTGTACTTCAATAAAGGAATGAATACACAGCTTGAATCATTGTTCGTACAGTATCATGTTTCTGAAAAAAATCAGCATGATATTCGTCAGATTTTCTCTCTTTTACCATCTGAAAAACAGCAAAATATACTACGGAATTTTCCGTGGCTTGCTGAACGAATGAATCAGATAGAAGAGAATCTCAGACAAGAACAAGAAATACTTTTGTGAGATATGCAAAGTATTGCTGATAAAATGCTCCAGTCAAAAATGAGAAAACAAATTGTTCTGGATCAATAAAACTGTAAAAAATAAAAATAAAAAATATGTCTTTTGATACACTACCAACAAATTCTGGGAATAGAGTTGCTGAAACAGCATGGGAACATAAAACTGGCCTAGAAAAAGAAGCACTGATTTCTCAAGCAAAAGATTTAGAACCATATATTTTTAAGGACCAACTCACATCTTTCAATAATTATATTAATACTATTGTGCAGTTAGATCCAAAAGATGCTACAGAGCAATTTGATATAATCAGAAAAAATATCATATCTCAGTCAACAACTGCACGTAAACATAATTTCTCTGCAGTTCAATCAGCTGCAAACGATGATTTAGACCAAGCAGCATAAATAAAATCCCGTGAAGCGGGATTTTATTGTACCTCTCCAAGACCACTCAGAGCATCCAGAGAAATAGTTTTTGAAAGACCAACAAATCATACTTCGATTTCGAGAGAATGGTGCACGCTTGGATCGCAGTTTCATCATAAAACTATATTATTTCCAGTGATGGTAATACTTCCAGTTCCATTAATATTTGTATTACTGGAGTCAAATCAGATACAGTGAACTCTGTTAATAGATTCTCATGGCTTCAGAGATGTATCTATCTCTGAATAATCATACCATGTTC
>JAKVBB010000035.1 GCA_022448215.1 Candidatus Altimarinota bacterium
TTATTCTGTCTGGCCCAAGCAATATAGTCTGCAACAATCAAAAAGTAGGCATCAAATCACATTTCATGTACCACTACCAATTCATATTCCAGTCTTTCAATTTTTTCCTGCATATCGTCAGACATACCAGAAAGAACCTGTTTTTTATCATCAGTATAATAGGTCAATGCCAGTGATTTAAGCTCTTCTGGAGATGTTTCGGTCAATTTTTTTTGCAGTCCTGGAGCATCTTTTTTTTGTACCAGTTGAAAGAGTATTTCTTCGCTTATTTCAGTGTCATATCTCCAATTGAATCAGGCAAAAGAGAGATATCTGAGATACCATTCATCGGAAGAGAGTTTTTGAATTCATGATGTATTTTTTTCGGCTTCTTGAGCTCGTTCATAGGTCCTTTGATGTTCTTCTGGAAGTTCAAACTTCGGGATCAATACTCCTCCGGTTTCGATCTGTATATCCACCATATCTGCAATCTTGAGAGTGTTTTCGAGTGCCTCAGGAAGAAATCCAAACTGCACTTGCATATCTTCTTCACTCAAGAAAGAATAATCACCATTCATCTTGGTCGGTCTGTCTGGATTATCTATTTCGTGTCCAGTTCAGAGTGCCTGAATGACATCTTGAGTTTTTCTATCTTCAGGGTGAATATAATAACTGTCTTGGGTTGCCACTACTGGAATAGAGAAATTCTTATGAAGTTCTATCAATTTATCTGTGACCAGTTTTTGCTTTGGAATATCTTCGTGATACAAAAGCTCGAGAAAATAATTTTCTGCTCCAAAAATATCCTGGTATCTACGTATCTGGGAAATAATTTCTTCATCACTTTTTCATGACAAAATATAATATGGAATTTCTCCAGATATAGGACCACTGAGACACACTACCTCATCATTCATATTCTGAAAATCTTCCAGAGTTACTCGAGGAACTTTGGTCTGCGTATCCAAACTGGCACGAGAAAAAAGTGCAATGAGTTTGCGGTATCCTGAAAGATTTTTTGAAAGAAGTACGAGCTTGTGGTTGAGGTTTGGATCGAGGGTTGATTGTACCCATATTTCTCCTCCGAGAATGGGTTTGATGTCTTCTTTTTTACAAGCCGCATAGAATTCATGACATCCATGCAGATTGGCTGTATCGGTAATAGCTACTGCGCTCATGCCATATTCTTTTGCTTTTGCCACCAAGTCTTGTGGTTTTGGAAGTCCTTCAAGAATAGAATAATGTGTATGGTTGTGCAGGTGGATAAACATGGGAGAACAAAGAAGAAAAAAATATAAAATTAAAGAGTCTCTTTACGAAAAGTCTAAAAAATCCCATCCCCCTCCACTCCGTTTCGGGTACTTCCCTTTCATAAAGGGAAGAAAAAAGAGGCAAAATACGAAAAAAATAAGTTTTTCAGAGCTTTCTTAATACATGTTTTATAATAGTAATTTTTTAAAAATTTGCGAGTTTTTGATTTGTAAAAAAATATGTGCTAAAATATAAAAAAAGGTGGTGTATATTATAACCACTTGGAAATATGTGAATTGAATGTAAAGCTCCTCAGGATATTCGTGAAAATATGGTAGAAAACCATGATAGAATCACTGGATTTGAAGAAACAGGGTTTAAAGATGGGTGATATGAATGGCAAAATACATGATGAGAAGATCCTCATTTTATTGCACTGGAGCTCATGAAACGAGAAGAAATTCCGGTTCATATTCGTGCAGATTTTCGATTTTGTGGACTGAGTGAAAAATTTGAAAATATGAACTTACAAGCAGGAGATATAGTACGTATAGATGAATGAGGCCGATGAAGCTATGAGATAGCACTTGGAGATAACACCATATTTTATAATGCAAATCAACAACTTGCACATATTAGAATAGATAGCAACGATAAGTACCAAGTTGCAAGCACACACTAAAGTAAGTGTGTGTTTTTATATTTTTTCAAACTCTCTACCAAAAAATCCCCCTAGTCCTAAAGGATAACCTAAAGGCTTCCCCCTTTAATAAAGGGGGAACGAAATATGAGATAAAATTTTTTCTTTCTTCTTTTGGGTATTACTCATAATACATTCAGGAGTCGAAATCTTTGCCAGTATAGATTTTTCAGCTTGTTTTATGGCCCGTAAAAGCTCCTTACAAATATCCTGCATGTTCATATCAAGAGGAAATCAATATCCAGTATCCCCTGTATTCTTTCGAGCAACCTCATAACTATCACCATCATAATATAAGAGATTTACAGGAGTATAATCATTTTTTTGTAGTATATGTTGTTTACCTGGATCTGAGGTAATCGCTGTTCCAAGAATTGAATGTGTCCCTGGAGTAGCTTCTGGGGTACCATGAGACAAATGAATCATATCAGCAAAGAGAGAGGTCTGAGCTATAAAAGATTTTCCACTCATATAGGGTTCAACTGATATTCATCATACTTCCGAAACACCTCATTGTCGAGTTACAATCTTAAAATTATTCCATACTTGAGAATATCCCTGCTTAATATAATCATTTAAAAATAATGCAATATGATGAAAGTGATGTGCACAATATCATTGTCATGGTCTACAATATAACACAAGACTCGGCTGCTTAGGCACTAAAGAATCTAGAGATATTCCTATTTCCCTACATTGAAAATGATTTATTTCCTGAGAATACTGTATTTCTTTTTTCTCTTCATTTTTCATTACTTCCTGCATCTGCTCTTGAGAAAAAGTAGTACGACTCAATTGTCGTTGTAACGCATATTCAATCTCAGGAAATAATATATTATTTTGTAAAAAATTTTCTATTTCGGATAGAGAAACATGACTTAATCGACTTATCAGGGCTCATTGAGTTTGCCAATATATATCATCATGCTTTAAAATACCTGCAAGTTCGGAAAAACTTATTTCTTTAACTCGCCTTGCAACACTCGCTTGTGTAGATCAGAAAATATTTTTCAGTTTCAAAAAATGTTCTGCTTCTGAAAAATCCATCTCTTTGAGCCTTAATGCAACACAAGATCGTACAATTCATACTATTTCATCATTTTTGAGAAATTCTTCTACTTCTCTCAGCTCTACTTCTGCGAGTCGAGATGCAAGCGCACACCTCATTTCATGCCTCATACTATAATCTTTGAGAAAATCTTCAGCCTCTAAGAAATTCACTTCTCTCAGAGATTTTATAAGAGGAATTTTTGTGGAAAAATGTAATCGATCCTTTCTTAAAAATTCTTCTATATCTCAAAAATTTCACACTTGCACTCGACTGATAATACCTCCTTTTATGTTAGCATCTAATCTGTGATCTTTCAAAAAAAACTTTACTTCTGAAAAAGACAGTGGATTAACATGTTTTGCAAGAAATGATCTGATATCTATATCTATGGTTGTATCTCATAAGAAGGATTCTATTTCGTCAAAATCATACTGCATTTGTGATAATAAAAGAGCCTTATTTGGACAAGAAAGAAGACCTTTGATCAATTTACGTTTTGATCAAAGAGTATTATACTGACGTATTGTAGGAGTTTGAGTAAGGGACATAAGTATGAGATTCAATGACTCCCTTATTATAACATTTTTTACGTAAAAAAAGCAAGAAAATTATCATTGCAAACTTTCTACTAAAAAATCCCCCTAGTCCTAAAGGATGACCTAAAGGCCTCCACCTTTATTAAAGGGGGAACGAAATTGGGAGAATATTGTTTGAAGTTTATGAATAACTGAATCGAAGTTATTGTGTATATCTGTATTTTGAATACGTATCTCGGTAATTCAGTATCATGCCAGTACTTTGGTACGTATCGTATCATATTCTTCTGCATCTTTTCACTCATGAGATACTCCATCTACTTCAATCACCAGCTTGAATTGAGGAATGTAAAAATCAACAATATAATGATCAATAATTTTTTGCCTCAATATTTTAATATGATCAAAGTGGGAACGAGTATTATACAACTTTAAAAAATGATCCCACAGTTTTTGTTCTGCAAGAGTCATTTGATACCTCATTTGTCTCGCTCGCTTTTTGAGATCTTTATTGTATGGAAGATATCTTCATCCAAACGATAATCATTTTTGGTTCAGATATTCTCAATCTATTATTCACATAAAACTCCTTTTTTATGAAAAATATACATAGTATGTTCCCCCTTTAATAAAGGGGGCCAGGGGGATTCCTAAAACAAAATATTTACAATCAAATATAAAACAAGTATGACACTCAAGTACTTCAGTGCCTGCTCAAGATACTTACTGTGAATCTTTTGTACTAAATATCCAGCAATAAGTCCAGCAAACAAAGCAGAAAAAAACATAGGAATAAGGTAGTTCCAATCTACATATCCAAATTGAATATAATTATAAGTGGCTGCTGATCTCACTAATATCCAAACAGTAGATATAATAAAAAGGGACTTATGATACCCAAAATGAAAAATATACATGAGTATAAATAATGCAATAACAAAGTCTCCAATGGACATAAATGCATTATAAACAGAAACAAAGAGTATTGCTATACCTAAAAATAAGATATTTTTTCTACTTGGAACAAAAGTAGTACTTTCATTTTTATCTGAGGGAACAATAAAGTTATATATTACAAAGCAAAATAAAATTCATGTAAAAATAATTTCCATTATAACAATTGGAATAAGGTGTAATAGATACGATCATATCAATGCTCCTGAAATTCAAAAAATCATAAGCCATATAAAATACTTTTCAAACTTATGATTTTTCAGCAACATAATCATAAGACCTAACTCACTTCAAAGTACTGCTGCATTATCGAGCGCAATGGCTCTCTTAATATCAATACCCAAAATTCACTGCAAAAAAAACTGCGTCACAATACTTCATCATCACACAAAGTTTCCATATATTTCTCATAGAAAAATTCACAAAGATGCTAAAAATATCTCCATACTGATATATATTATTCACCAAATTTATTCAAAGTTGCGAGAAAATCTTTTTGAAAATCACTCGGAACCAGGGCTCATACTGCAATATATCAAATATCTTTTGTAGCAAGCTTCTTATATCCTTGAAGCATATCTGAATCAGTATGTGCTTTCCTCATAATATCAGAAAAATCGAATACCTGAATCCCAATCTCATAACACATCTCTACAAATTGGCTCATTTGAGATTGGTTTCAAGCCAAGTTAGACATACCATAAAAACAGTCCGTATAATGTATATTATTATCCGCATCATGGAGAATATTAGCTTCAAATAGTTTCTCTTTACTGTGTCCTCCAATTGATATTCATAATTGCCCAATAGCATTCGCTGAAACTCATTTTGGCAAACTATCATCAGCAATAACAACTACTTTTTTGCTCCTATAAAGTTTCTCAGCTTCTTTATTTGAGAGAGGCTCCTTTTCATCCTTCATCAATGGAAAGAGTACCACATCTCGCAGATTATCCTGTTCTGTCAAAAGTGAAACGATTCGATCGATTCCCATACCCCAACCAGATTGACACGGCATCCCGTATTCCATTGCAAGCACAAAATCATCATCTCCTGAAGTCGCTTCTTCATCTCCTGCTTCAGCGGCTCCCGATTGTTCATCAAATTTTTCTTGTTGGAGTTTTGGATCTACGAGTTCTGAGTACGCTTTGAGTACTTCCCATCCGTTGAGTACCAATTGAAATTGTTCGACGATATTTTCATCTGCATCAGATTGTCGTGCCAGTGGTTGCATCGTCTTTGGATAATTGTAGACAAAGGCTGGTCCAACAATGCTGGGTCTGAGAACTTTTTTATAAAGATAATCAATCATAGTTGCCGTTGCCTGTGTATCCATTCCAACCCATTCATGTCCAGCTGCTTTGATATCCGCTCTGAGTGTATCCGCATCATCCGCACCATATTTTTCTATATCGATACCTGATTTTTCTTTCACTCCAGCAATATAGTCTATTCGTTGCCAAGGAGTCGTAAAATCTACGGTTTTTTCCACCCCTTCTTTATCTCTAATATTTACCTTTCTGTCTAACTTCATCGTGTCGAATATATAGTCAAACATATCCTGAGTAAAAGCAATATTATCTTCAAAATTCCACCATGCTACATAGTGTTCAAAGACTGAAAATTCTTGCATATGTGATGGATCAGATCCTTCGTTTCGGAAGTTTTTCCCCATTTCAAAGACTCGTTCAAATCGTCCTACCGTGGCTTTTTTAAGAGCCGTTTCTGGAGCAATTCTCAGAAAAAATTCTTCATCAAAATCATTATGATGTGTCGTAAATGGTTGTGCTGCAGCACCCGAAGCTGAGTTCCCAAGAATCGGAGTTTCTATTTCGGTAAAATCATGTTTCCAATAAAATTCTCTGATAGCTTTGACAAAATTTGATCTGAATTGAAAACGATCAAAACTCTCATTATTCATGACCAGATCAAGATACCTCTGTCTATAAATAGTTTCCTGATCCGTGACTCCATGAAATTTCTCTGGGAGTGGTCGAACGGCTTTTGAAAGAATCTGAAATTCTTTCACAAAGAGTGTGAGTTCTCCGTGTTTGGTAAGAAAGAGATCTCAAGTCACTCCGATATAGTCACCCACTTGGCAGAATTTTTCAGCAATTTTAAAAGCTGTTTTGGGTTCTCCAGCAATTTCTATTTCCTCAACCGTTTCTCGTCCAGTATTGAAAATAACATTCCCTTTTTGAAAACACACTTGAATATCTCCGCTATGGTCTCTGATCTTTCCAAAAAGCAGTTTCCCCATTCCGCGAGACTGCATGATACGTCCAGCTGTCTTGAATTGTCCACTCGCACCTGATTCCATAAGTTCTCCAGCGTCTTTTACTTCTGATTCTTGTTTTCTGATATTTGAAATATCTTGTTTGCCATGAAAGTGATTGGCATAGCAAATGACTCCAGCATCTTTGAGATCCTGGATTTTTTGTTGTCTATCGAGAGATTCTTTTGAGTAGTCCATGAATGTTTATGAATGATTATTATGAATGATAATGTATATATTTTTAGCAAAATTACAAGAGAAAAACAAGAAAAAATACCTTATCTAAGGTATTTTATTCGGTTACTTCACAAGCATTGTTCATATGATTTATCACCGTTTGTTTGACGATATTTTTCGTTTTATCTCACATTCCATCGATATCATCCAACAGTCCTTGTTCCATTGCATGATACAGTTGATCAATGGTATATATCCTGGATTGCTTAATGGCTTTTTGAGCCGATGAATTCGTAGAATTATTTTTGGAATTCCCATCCGTGAAACGAAGTAATTTCTCAATTTCTGATTTCTCAAAAGGTCGTGTATTAAATCAATGATCCTTCAAGATTAAAATAGCAATTTGATCACTTTTTTTAGAGAAAGATCATGTCAACATGAAATCATAGAGTGTTTGCAAATCGTATATATTTTTACCTTTAAGTTGATTTTGTATACGAGTAGTATTTGAATACTCTTCAAATGCAATCTCTGCAATGGGGATATTATTTTGTCTCTCGGAGTTATCTTTTAACAAACCATCAACCACATAATGACGCAATAACATCATAATATATTCTTCACCTTTTTTTCATACTTCTGGTGTGCTTTGTATATCAGATTGAGACATGTTCGTAAGAATATTTTCAAGAGATGATTCAGTATCATTTCAAAAAAGACAGTATAACTTTTTATATGCTTTATAAGTGGATGATGCACGATCAGAAGTATCTCATAAATACTTTTCCTGAAATTCCTTCTGGGTAAGTTGCAGAAACTGTTTTCGTTCATCAGCAGTTATAGAAGGAAGTCAAAGAATATCTTCTACCTTATCACGTGATTGTACAATCTGATCCTGTATATATATTTTTTTTATATTTGTGAATTCTTCCTTGAGTTTTTGACGAAGTGCTTGAATAAATTTTCCATTTCATTGAATATCAGCCTGACGGAAAGAAAAAAGTGTATCTCAAGTATGATTTTTACAAGAAAAAACTTTATTATGTTCATCGTATACAATACTCCTGTGTTCATGTATATCACATTCGTCATTGTCACTGTATAACCAAAAGAAATCATTTACTTTACAAGACTCAAACAGATATTCCTGAAGGAATTTATTGGTATCGATGGATTTGAAAAATCTGTCGAAATCTAAAACATGTGCCATTTGATAAAAAGCACCCCTCAAAGGCTCCTGTTGTGAAGATCAGAATAGAGTTACATTTGCTAAGAAAGCTTGTAACATATCATCTAATGTATTCATATCCTCGATACGAAACACTCTATCCTTATGAAGTCCTCCTTTTTCTATATTCATGACTTAAGTTTACGATTATAATAATAGTACTAATAGTTATAAATAATTAAAAGTCAATAAAAAATTATTTTTCTCCAACTACATGTTCTTTGGTGAGTTCACTTGGACTCTTCAACCCTGCAATCGCAGCCACCTGAATCAGTCCCTTGTTATGAGCATTAATAAAGTTGCTCACTTGCTCAACTTTCTTATCCCAAGCCTGTTGGAATCATCGTCTATTGGCTTTCACCATAGTCGCAATCCCCACCGGACATGGACCATGTTCTCCTGAACACTTCGCAGCACAGATACACCCAGCAGATATCATAATCGAACGAGCATTTCCGATGGCATCAGCCCCAAGTGCCAAAGCTTTGGCTGACATATATGGAGTATAGAGCTTCGCTGCTGCAAATATCTTGATATTGTCTCGCACTTTATGTTGATTCAAAACTTCATTGGCCATTTTGAGGGCTGCATAAATTCGTTTCCCAAAAAGAGTTGAGAGATAGATTGGAGCGGCACCAGAACCACCGTCTCACCCATCGATCGTGATAAAGTCGGGAGCAATTTCTGGAGTCGCAGCTATTTGTTTTGCGAGAGGTTCTATATTACTCGCATCAGCAATAACGATCTTACATCCGACTGGTTTTCCACCAGACTGATCGGATAACTCCTGCATAAATTCAAAGAATTTTTTCTCTCCTCCTTTATCATAGAATGGAAATCGGTTCGGAGATATCAGATCATGCCCTGGTTCTCGTCCTCTGATCTCAGCAATGGTAGGAGTATTTTTTACGGCTTTTAAAATACCACCACTCTGTTTCGCTCCCTGAGCCAATTTGATCTCAATGGCTCGACAAAATGAAGTAATTTTTTTAAACCGATCCCAGTCAAACTCGATGCTTCCATCAGTGGTATGTTTTCTGAGACCATAGAGTCCCGAACCAATTTGGAAGATAATATGTCCAAATTCATCAGTGAGTTCTTCTGGTTTTGGAAAGTGTTTCAGATCAGCTGACCAATCAATAGTATAGAAGACAAATTCTTCTGGGCAGAAAAGATAGAGATCATATTTTCCATCTTTGATATACAGACTCTTGAGTAGGTCTAAGTATCGGTTCTTCATTCGAACTCCTGGTACGATATGGTAGAGACTTTTATAGATGCTTCCTATTTCAATATATTTAAAGAATTTTCGCTCCCTGTTAAATTTGACTCGAGAGATATGTTGTACCGCAAATCCACCTTCTCCGGTATTAAATGGAGCTTTGGCATCAGCACATCCAGCCACCATCGCAGCAGTAGCTTCAAATCCAATGGCACCCAGACTCATGGCCGATCGGTAGATATATGATTTCATTTGAAAGGGATGTTTTCGTTTTTTCCCAACGAGTGGAAACTCTGGATCAGTTTCATCTTGGTTGAGTGGGGTCGCTGAGTGGATCATCTCGTATTCTCAGTTATGCAGTTCTCTGGTAGAGTCGAACTTATCAAAAGAGAAATATCCTGTTTTTCCTCCAGCTGCATTGAGGATCCAGTCAATGGCAATTCGGTTGACAAAATCGTTATCATCGAGGAAATATTGTCGTATAAATGGTCGTACTTCGTGCATGATATATCGAGCTCGTCCGATGAGTGGAAAGTTGGCATAGACGAGATTTTTTTTCTGAAAAAATCTATCATAGATCACTACTGCGAACAGTATGGCAACAATTCCTCCGATAATGTATCCCATATGTAAT
>JAKVBB010000036.1 GCA_022448215.1 Candidatus Altimarinota bacterium
TTTTTCTGTATGGGTTTTTTGGTTTCATAATGCCAGTCTATTAGGATTAAGTATCCTGTCAACTGGGGAAGACCCTTATTTAATGCTAAAGTATTTGAACACCCTAAACCTGAAGAAACATTATCAAGAGTAATTGAAATGGGTACAGAAGAATGAGACATAGTCCTAGACTATCATTTATGAAGTGGAACAACAGCAGCAGTGGCTCATAAGATGGGGAGACAGTATATTGGGGTAGAACAAATGGATTATATAGAGACTATTTCAGTAGAGAGAATGAAGAAAGTGATAGAAGGTGAGCAGGGAGGTATCTCAAAGAGTGTAGAATGGAAAGGAGAATGAGAATTTGTATATATGGAACTCATGGAAGCAAATCAAAAGTATCTAGATAAAATTTCAGCAGCAAAAGATACCAAAACTCTTTTAGCTCTCTATAAAGAAATGCAAGAAAGTGGCTTTATAAACTACTATGTAGATATCAAAACTATTGATGAAAATATTTCAGATTTTAAGGACTTGAGTTTAGAAAATCAGAAGAAGTTTCTAGCAGAATTGCTGGATAAGAACCTGCTCTATGTAAATCATAGTGAGATAGAAGATGAGAGTTATGGAGTGAGTGATGAAGAGAAGAAGTTGAATAGGGAGTTCTATAAGTAAGAGGCATCTAAAATATCAAATAAAATCCAATCTCATATTAATAATTTATGCAAAACACACAAGCACTATTCGGGCAATATGATACCATATCTCAGATGGGAATGCTCCCAGTTGAGGTGCCTTTGTATGTATCTAAAAATTTGAATCAAAGCTTTAGTATAAGAGACTACCAAAAACAGGCTTTTTCTCGATTTTTTCATTATAATAATCAGAACCCCAATAAGATTCTACCAGTGCATTTACTCTTTAACATGGCAACAGGGAGTGGAAAGACTTTTGTGATGGCTGGACTCATACTAGAACTCTATGAAAAATGATATAGAAATTTTCTATTTTTTGTAAATTCTAGCAATATCATTGGGAAGACAAAAGAGAATTTTCTCAATAGTAATAGCTCTAAATATCTGTTCTCTGAAAAGATAGAGTTCAATGGAAAAATAGTAGATATAAAAGAAGTGGATAATTTCTCTCGTGATGGAGGAGAGAATATAAATATAAAATTTACTACTATTCAAGGACTTCACTCAGACCTCAATGCTATCAAAGAAAATGCACTCTCTTACGATGACTTTGAGAGAAATAAGATAGTGATGCTCTCAGATGAAGCCCATCATATCAATGCTACTACAAAAAAGGGAGAGCTGAACAAATGAGAATCTGAAGAAAAAGCATCTTGGGAACAAACTATCATGAAGATACTTACTTCTCATAGTGAAAATATTCTCTTGGAATTCACTGCAACTATAGACCTAGCTAATGAACTTATAGCTGAAAAATATAGAGATAAAATTATCTATAAATATGATTTATCTGAATTTAGAATAGATGGATATAGTAAAGAAGTAGATATTCTCAAGGCAGATATGCCTCAAAAACAAAGAGTTCTACAGTCTCTCATACTCTCTCAATATAGACTCAAAGTTGCAGAAAATAATAATATTGCTCTCAAGCCAGTGATACTTTTTAAGGCTCAGAGAAAAATTGATGAGAGTAAGCAACAACTTACAGATTTTAATGAGATGATTAAAAAACTAAAAGTATCAGATATAGAAGAAATTAAAAATATTTCTCAGGTAGATATAGTAAAAAGAGCCTTTGAATATTTCACTACATTAGGAGTGTCTCTTCAAGATATAGTAGATGAACTCAGGGATGATTTTGCTCCTGAAAATTGTATTTCAGCTAATGATAGTGATGATTTAGTAAGTATAAAACTCAATACTCTAGAGGATAAAAACAATAGAATTAGAGCAGTATTTGCAGTAGCAAAACTCAATGAAGGGTGGGATGTACTCAATCTCTTTGATATTGTGAGAATGTATGATGCCAGAGATGGAAAGTGGATTAAAGATAGAGAATATCAAGCAGGGAAGACTACACTCAGTGAAGCCCAACTTATTGGAAGGTGAGCTAGGTACTTTCCATTTACTACGAGTGATCATCTAGGAGAGGAAAAAGATAAAAGAAAGTTTGATGGAACAAAAGATGAGCTCAAAATATTAGAAACTTTCTATTACCATAGCTTTTTTGATAGTAAGTATATTTCTGAGATTACGAGAGCACTTGTAAAGTCTGGGATGATGGAGGATTTTGAAAAGAAAAAAGACTTTTCTCTTAGATTTAAACAGGAATTTAAAGATACAAATTTTTATAAGCAGGCAGTAGTATTCTCAAATAAAAGAAGAGAAAAAGACTATAGTGATGTAGATAGTATTGGGAAACTATGACTCTCTACAAAAGAATATGAATTCAAAGAAATATTTACTGGAAAAACAGACGATATTACAGTTTTTTGAGAGGAGATTTTGAAACATAATGAGGTGATACATGAGCAAAAATATATTAAAGTGGGTAATATAGATAAAAAAATAGTAAGAAAAGCTCTGCAAAGAAATAATTTTTATAGATTTGAAAACCTAAAAAAATATCTTTGAAAGCTCTCGAGTTTAGAAGAATTTATGACGCATAAAAATTATTTATGAGCTATAAAAATATATTTTTCAGCACCTAAGGAAATATTAGAGACTATTATATCAGGAAAAGATACTGAAAATATGATTAGGTCAGTATCAGGACTTTTATCTCATCTAGAAAGAGAAATTAAAGAAAAAAAAGTGGAGTATGAAGGTGAAAAGCTATTCTCAGCAAAAGCCCTCTCAGAATATGACTTTGAAAAAACACTCAAGGTTGATGAAGGAGAGGAGGGAATTTCTATAGAAAAAGATTGGTTTGTTTTTGAAGAAATAACTGGAACTCCAGAAGAAGAACACTTCCTAGAAAGATTCAAAAAACAAATTGATGAATTAGCCAAAAAGTATGAAGATATCTATTTAGTAAGAAATGAAAGAATCGTTGTGATATATTCATTTAAGGATTGATATAGGTTTGAACCTGATTTTTTACTCTTTATGAAAGATAAAAAATGATGAAAAGGACTGACTTATCAAGTGTTTATAGAACCTAAGTGAGATTGATACATAGCTACTGATATCTGGAAAGAAGAATTTTTACTGCAGATAGAGAATTCTCATCAAATTCTAGAAATGGACCTATGAACTCATAAACTTGTAGGTCTTCCATTTTATAATAAAAATACAGAACAGAAGTATATTGATGCTTTTGATAAGAGATTTATCAATACCAAAGTGGACAAAAAATAGCCCAAATGGTATGAGCTGAATTTATACTCCTAGAAGATGGCTGACATAGCCTCAAGTGACATTTGGAGATGGTGGTTTCTTTGGTCAAATATGGCAAGTAATTATTTTTTAGTTGGATAGAGCTCTTCCATCTTCTCATATCCATTTTGAATTATCTCCTCTAAAATTTTTAGGTTGATGTCTGATAATTTTTTGATATTGATACAGCATTTTCCAGCCTTATATTTTCATAATTTTTGAAAAAGAGGATTATCTTCATCATATCCTGGCATGACATACACAGAGATATAACTTTTTCTGGGAGAAAAAGCGATCCGCATCCAATTTCATGTTTTACCAGAGCTATAGCTGTAGGTGTATTTATCAAAACCTACAATTGCATCTCACCACATTTTGGGTATTTTTCAGCTGATATTTTTCATGATATCTAAAAGAGTGAAGCAATCAGATTGTTTAGTTTTATCTTCTATACTTCTGAGAAAATCTTTGACATTGCCATCGTTTTGTTTGATTTTGAGTTCTGACATGGAGGTATATGTTATAAGACGATATTTTTTGTAACATAGGTACGAAGCTCTGTTACATTTTTTTGATTTTTGTAACATAGTTATGAGCTCTTAGGATACTCCATCTTTGAGCAGTTGAAATAAAGCAATATTGATAAAATACTTACTGTTTCCAATTTGAACCACTTCGAGGTATCACATGTCTGAGAGCTCGTTGAGGTACCGAGAGGCTCTTTGTCGTGAGAATCAGAGTTCTTCTACCAGAAAATCTATTTTGGTATAAGGGTGGGAGAAAAGTATCTCAAGTAGGTCTTTTGAATATATACTGGAAGCTTTTTGTTTCATACTATGTTTGGTCTGTCACATAAGATTCCAAATGGCATGCACCATATGTGTCGTTTCATTTGCTGTTTTCTCAACGGCTTCTAGCATATACATAATCCATTCATCCCAATTCTGTTTATCTCGGACTTCTTGGAGGAGTCGGTAATAGTCATCTTTGTGTTCAATAATATACTGACTCAGATAGAGTACGGGCATATCGAGTAAATCATTGAGTATGAGGTAGAGAATATTAATGATTCTCCCTGTTCTTCCATTTCCATCAAAAAAAGGATGAATAGATTCAAATTGATGGTGGATAATAACCATGCGAATGAGTGGATCAACCGCATCATCAGATGTATTGATGTAGTGCTCAAGATTATCCATCATTTCTTCAATGACTCTTGCATCTTGAGGAGGAGTATAGACCACTTGTTGGGTCTCTTGATTGGTCAGTGTGGTACCAGCTTGTGTACGAATCCATTGAGCTCTGCGAGAGCCTTGTTGGCTGCAATCGTTTTTTTAATGATTTCAGGAGTGAAAAAGTTATATGTCAGTGGCAATTTTTGAAGCATGACTCACAGAAGTAAAAAATATATATGTGTATGAGTATATATATTTTTGGAGTTATTGGAAGAGGGAATATCTTTGATATTTTTTGTTTATAGGTAGTATGAATCCAAAAATAGTATTTTATAATGGAGTGTATGTGAGATATAAAAACTGATATAGTAGAACATGGTTATATTTCATCAAAAGACATATGTGACCTGTTATTTGCAAGTCAATTTTGAGCTCATAAATTTATTTTTCATGATCGAGTTGAAATCAATTGATATGATATTATTGAATCATTTAAAAAAAGCAGAGATTATAATGAATTCACCGTTCAAAATATAGAATTGCGTATTCACAACTGTGAGTTTAGAGAATGATTGAGTATTGAATCAACTTTGCATACAGATATTTTAAAAAATGATATTCGTAACATAGATAAAAATGACACTGAATTGATCTATTTAAAGAGTATTTCTTTATCAAAAGTGACATCTAAAAGTATTAAAATATCTTGATTCTATTTAAATGAGTTATCTGTAAGTGATAGTAAAATAGATGCAAGATTTAATACACAAAAATATGAATCATATGATAATCAGGTACATATATCAAACAATATCATCTGAAAAACATATATTTATGAATCTAGTATACATAGACTCAATATTTGTAAGTCAAATTTAGATGAAGTGATTTTAGAATGATTATTTAAAAATGATGTATTAGATATTAAACATAATTTTTCAATTCATTGTATATATTTTTGTGAATCATACTACGATTTAGAGAGAGATGAAGCACATTATATTTCTCATATAAATATTGCATGAAATAATCATATATGAATCATTGGTTCTGATTATCGATGTATCCATGATATCAGTATTAAAAATAATAAACACATTGATTCTATAAAATTAGATAACAATGATTCTCTGAATCGATTGGAAATATTACAAAACGACTCCATAGGAGAAATAGATTTTTCATATTTGCAGTGTCAGAAAATCACTCTATGAGAGTCGTATATTAAAAAAGAGATAGAGTTACTACTCGATTATTTTAGAGAAATTGAGTTTAAAAACTATAATACTCCATTAAATTGTAGTATTCGCAGTACATCAGACAATACTTTTGAAGACAATACTATTTATATCGATCATTCTACTATTATATGAACATTTAAGATTCTTTGAAGAATCAACCAAAAACTTAACTTTTTCATAACAGACTCGATTTTTGATACGCAATATTGTATTATCAGGAATTTTTATATTCAGTTAAAATCGATACATACAGATTTGTGAAATGCAATATTTCAGAATTGTCATATTTATGTTGCTGATTTTGAAAGATCTTTTATTAATGGGATGCAAATAAGATCGAGCATTTTTGATGTTCAATCGATAAAAATGCTCCAATATATTCCAAGTCTGACTTCTCAAATCAGGCAAAAATATTGAGAAGATAATAACTATATTGAATGAAATAAAGTATTGTCGATAGAGTTGGATAATAGGATTCAAATTTTTAACAGAGAATACCAATTTTTTAATGCATTTATATTATCTTTTCAGAAAAAAATTTCTGATTATGGAAATAATCCCTGAAAAACTATTCAATACATGGTTTTAGGTGGATTTATTTTTGTCATTTTATTTAGATCAGTATGATGGCAGAATTTCTGTTTGAATACTGATGATTTATGATGCATCGATTTTTTTCTAAAAGATTTGTTTATCTCATATCTTCCTATACTCAATTTTAAATATTTTGCGTGATGAGAGCATCTCAATTCTATTCATTATTTTCTTATACTCTTATATTCAATATATTATACGACATGTGCTTATTTATTGGTAATATCACTGAAGAGACCGACTCAATATAATAAGTAGTATTTCTTTTTGTATAAGACTCACTTTGAGCAATAAAAAAGAGACTCAAACATCTGTTAAATCTCTAGTAAATTGTCCACCAGCCTGAGCTGGCTTCATTGTAAGCACCTATGTCTTACGAAAAGTATCTTTATTATATAAAAATATACTCTTAAAAGCAAATTTTTTTGTTTCCAAATTCCTTTGATAATTTCCTCTTTTGTATATAATCAGTATATAAATATTTATTTTCAAAATATGTCAGATCAAAGCCTCATAACACAAACTTCAGATTTCTTACTCTACCATGCACCAAATGGGGATGTAAAAATACAAGTCTCTCTCCATGATGAGAATCTTTGGTTGACACAAAAAGATATTGCAGATCTATTTTGAACCTCTAAGCAGAATGTAAGCTGACATCTCAAAAATATATTTGAATCTTGAGAGCTTTCAGAAAATTGAGTTGTAAAGGATTTCTTTACAACTGCATCGGATCAGAAAAAATATAAAATAATTTCTACAATCTCGATGCCATCATTGCCGTTGGATATCGTGTCAATTCATCCAAAGCAACCCAGTTTCGTATCTGGGCAACTGGGAAGCTCAAGGAACTCATCATAAAAGGTTTTACGATGGAAGATGAACGACTCAAAAATGGTCAGCATTTCTGAAAAGATTATTTTCGTGAACTCCTTGAACGAGTCCGAAGTATCCGATCGAGTTTTGAAAAAACTTTAGTCACTCAACTCATATAGCTATGCAAACACATTATACATTACAAGATATTAAACATTCCAGCGATAAAAAAAGCTTTGAGAAAGCCATCCAACTCTATGAGTCTTGAAAGATACTCCAACCAAAAGAGACCGAAAGGCACATAGAAGCTGTGGTTGCATGAACACAAAATTATGATGTTTTTGTGGATAAGAAAGATTTTATGCACTCAGACTGTAATTGTTATCTTGGGCAACAAGGAGTCCTGTGTAAACACATTATTGCACTGGCTCTCTTTGGGGTAAAAAAATGAGTAGATATCCCTGAGACAGATCAAGTTTTCATAGATAAGCCTGTGAGCAGTGGAGTGCTTTGAGATATAGATATTGAACAATTTCGACAATTCAAGATAGAAATATCCCAGGCTCTGAGATATATCAAAGCTTACCACGGACCATCTAAAAAATGGTTCGAATACCAAGACTCACTCTCCAGATGATGCATGATGCTGGCTGAGATTTTTTCTGCCTTGCCAGTGGGTGAGTCAACAGCTCAACTTGTCGTATCCACATTACTTAAACTGGATACGAAACTGTCTATTTGATGAGTAGATGATTCAGATGGAGTGCTAGGAAACTTTATAGAAGAATCAGTTCAAATGCTCTGTGAGTATGCCGAGCAAGATCATCAATGCACGCAAGCATTTCGTATACTTCATACAAAAGAAACATGCTTTGGATGGGAAGAGCCATTATTGAAATATGGTCGATAATGTATCTATAAAATCTTTTTATGTAAAATCCCTCGTTCTAAATTAGAGATTCCTCTTTTGGTGTTAAACATGTATTAAAATTTATAATTTTGGCTCTATTGAAAATAAAATAATTGTTTAAAATCTGTTTTTAAGTATATTTGAAAAAGTACTTTTTTACCTAGTAAGACATGAATCAAAATCTTTTCAAATCATTAGAACAGGCACTCAAAAAAGACTCTAGATTTATATCAAATGATGAAAATCAAATTCTCCTCAAAAATGTTATCAGACAAGCAGCAGAGCAACTAGATGAAGCTCTTATTTTACTCCTGCTAGATGAGAGTTCTCTTAGGGAAGTATTTTTTAAACCTATTTCAGATGTTATAGTGTTTGACAGTGAAAAATTTATTACTTTCCTCAATAATAAGGAATTTCTTCCAGATAGTTATACAGCATTTAAAAATAAAGTAGGGCTCTCAAATACAGCCTGAGACTATCTCTCAGATAGTGATGAGGTTGTACTTTCATTTCCTTATAAAGACTGTGTATTAGCTGGATGACAGGATAAAGAAGATACAAAAAGACAAGAGGTGTTTTATAATGAGGTTTTAGGAAGAGATGAGATAGACAGACTCCTAGACCCAAAAACTTTCACCAATTTCAAGAAATATACTACAGAATGACAAGAAAAATTAGATTGATTCACTAGATGAGATGATAGAGTTATAAAAGATAATCTCATCATCAAAGGAAATAATCTCCTCGCACTTCACTCTCTCAAAAAAGAGTTTGCTGGGAAAGTGAAACTGATCTATATTGACCCACCATATAATACTTGAAATGATAGCTTCAACTACAATGACAGATTCAATCACTCTACTTGGCTGACTTTTATGAAGAATAGACTGGAAGTAGCCAGAGAACTCCTCAGAGATGACTGAGTTATTTTTGTACAATGTGATGATAATGAACAAGCGTATCTTAAGGTTTTAATGGATGATATTTTTAAATGAAATTTTATTGAGACTATTACAGTAGTTAATAATCCAAGATGAAGAGATTATGGTGGGATTGCTAATATGCATGAATTTATTAATGTTTTTTGAAAGTCAGAAAATTATACTATTTTCCCATTGGTAAATAAGGATAAGGAATTTCCTTTTGAAGATGAGAATTGATGATTTGAAGTTAGGGAGCTGAGAAATAGGAATACAAAATTTAATATAGATAACAGACCAAATTTAGTTTATCCATTTTATATAAATCCAAAAAATATTGGTAAAGATGGTTTTTATGAAATTTCACTTAAAGAAACTAAGTGATGGATTAGGTTATTACCATTAAAATCTCAATGAATCCAGACTGTATGGAGATGGTGAAAAGAAAAATCTCTTTCAAATATGAATATTAATATAGTTTGAAAAATCATGAAGGATGGATGATTTCAAATAGTGGAAAAATATAGATGAAATTCAAGGATGGCTAGGTCAGTATGGTTTGATAAAGAAGTTAATTCAGAAAGAGGAACCTTGCATTTAAAACAATTATTTAGGGTCTTCCCCAGTTACGGATTAAAATTTTTTAATTTTTTGAGTAAGATTTTATATAAATCTCATCATTCGATTC
>JAKVBB010000037.1 GCA_022448215.1 Candidatus Altimarinota bacterium
AAGAAGAAATATCTGATAAAAAGGTAAAGAAGAAAAAACATAAAAAAAAGAAGTAAAATAATACTTCTTTTTTTGTCCCCCCTCTTGGAGGGGGCTAGGGGGAGTCGTCTTACTTCTTTTTTGCAGGAGCTTTTTTAGCAGTTGAAGCCTTGAAGAAACTATCAATAAGTTTTCTGTAACTTGCTTTTTGTTTGAGTTCTTCGTAGTACTTAGTTCCTGGAATATAGAGTTCTTTGAGTCGTTTGAGTACATCTTCTGACTCAAATCGCGAAAGAATTTGTTCAATTTCTTTTTCGAGTTCTTTGTCTGTTACTTCAATCTTTTCGAGTTCTGAGAGTTTATGAAGAATGAGTTCTCCTTGGAGTCTTTTCAGAGCCACTGGAGCAACATGCTGAGCTTTATAATCATCTTCAGTGAGTTTGAGACTTTCGAGATAGTCACCCATTTTTACTCCATCTTGGGAGATATTTTCTTTGATTTCACCAAATACTTGGTCTATTTTTTTTGCGAGAAGTTTATCTCCAATATCGAGCGTTGATACTTTGAGGAGTGCATCGATGAGTTCGTTTTCTTCATCCATTCGAGCATTTGATTCTTTGGTATCAGCAATTTCTGATTTAATCAGTGCTTTAAAACCATCAAGATCTAGTTTTTTTCCTCGAAGTTGTTCAATAAATTCTGGAGTAAATTCTGGTTTTACCGCTTTTTCGAGTTTTTTCACTGTTACTTTAAAAGTAGTCTTTTTCCCAGCAAAGTCTGGATTATGATAGTCCTTCGGGAATTCAACTGGAAATTCTTTTTCTTCTCCAGTTTTCATACCTTCTATAGATTCTTCAAAACCTGGAACGAGCATGTTTGATCCAAGTACAATTGGATAATCTCGCATAGAGGTTGCCTCAAGAGCTTTTCCTTTTTCAAAACCATCGGTATCGATAGTAACCTGATCTCCCATTTTTGCTTTGGCTGTTTTGCTTGTTTCTTCTTCAAATTTGGTAAATTTTTTCTCAATTTCTTCCAGAGCCGCTTTTACTTCTGCGGCTGTTACAGATACTTTCTTTTTTGTGAGAGCAATTTTTTTGTATTTTGCATCAATTTCTACTTGCGGAAATACTTCGATATGAATTTTGATTTTGAGAGGAGATTCTGAAATAACTTCTTTGATTTCTCCTTGAGCAACAGGAAGTATTTTTTCAGTGCTAAGAGCTTTTCTATAGACATCTTCAATAGCAAATTCAATGGTCATTCTTGCAATATGTTCTTCTCCATATTTTCGAATAATAACATTTTCAGGAATTTTTGTTCCTTTTCTAAACCCTTGAATATCTGCATTTTCTTGCATATAGGCAAGTGCTTTTTTTCTGTGTTTGGCAACGTTTTCTACTGATTCTTCTACAATCAGTTCTACTATTGATTTTTCTAAGGATTTTTTTTCTATTTTCATGTGTGAAATATGATAATAATTTTAAGCTTCGGGATTATATAGAAAAATTGCAGTTTATCAAGGATTTTTTTGCTTCTAATCATATTCTCCAATTTTGTATTCATACCTCTCTCGTTCATAATCATAGGCATAGATAATCCCATAATCTTCGTATTGCTGATAGTCGGTTGGAAGAAAATCTATATAGCCGTCCTTATAAAGAGCCTGTGCATGACGAGCTGGGAGGCCATTATGATCCTGCATAAATTGTTCATTAGCTGATTCAATATATGCCATATTGAATTCTCTGATAGATTTTTGTACATGGTTTTTACACTGCGTATCACTGAGTCCTTCCTGTTTATCATCGTATGCTCAAAACACCTGTTTTTGTGTATTTTCAAGCGCACGAATAAGTGTTGCGTCAATAGGTTGACCACCTAAGAATACCCCTGCTGCAATTTGTTCGATTTTTTCAGCTATTTCTATACAAACTCTATTCTCTGGTTCGACAAATTTTGCCATATTGAGAAACATGAGAATTGATCGCTCTCTATTTCCTGATTTTCCTTGCATAATGGCTGCGAGTATCTTGGCTCATTCAACACTCTCTTCATTGGCTGAGGCAATTTTATAATAGAGAGCTGCATTCTTTGGATTATTTGCATGAAAATATTCATTAAATGCTAAATAAAAAGGAATTTTGTATGATACACATGGATTTTTAAAGGCATCATCAGTCCATATTTTTTGCAGATCAAATTCTTCGGATATTAGCTCTATTTTTTTGGGATCACAAAAATTTTCTATTCCTTTCACTCAGAGCTGCCTGGATTGTTCTATATAGTTTTGAGATTCTCACTCGGATAAATTTTCATATCTTTCATTTTCATTTGGAAGCAGGAGCTGACCAATGATATAGGGAGTTTCGAAATATGGATTGAGATCTGTGACGAGATCAATCATAGCAAAGAGATACCTTTTGTACTCAGCTCCAATAGCATTTCCTCCAATATATTGAATGGTATCCAACCAATAAATATCAGAAATAATATTTTTAAATCATATAGAACCATACTCAGCTGTTTGAGAATTTGGGAGGTGTTCCGGATGTTCGATCTTATTTTCATCCTGAACCGAAAAAATAGTATCATTGTATCTATTTATGCTAAAAAATACCATACAAATGATGGTAGAAGTGCAAAAAATCAGGGTATATATTATTTTTTTTGATGCCATACTAAATATCATCTCCATCAATATCTATAGAAAGTTTTGGTCCAGAAACACTCAAGTGCATTCTTCTCTCTTTTCCTTCTCACTGACTCTCTGTATGAATACTATCATCTCATAAACTGGCTACGTATGAGTGAATTTTTTTTCTCTCGTATCATGAGAAGAACGGAAGAATAACTTCTGCTCCACTTTCTCTTGCTTGGGCAATTTTTTTATCGAGAAAATGATGTAATTTTGTATCTTTTGATGCCATGTAATCATTGACTTCAAGATGTATTTTAACTCTTGAGTCTTGTTTGCTTTGAATCATGGTTTTGAGAAGGTGTTGCATGTCACTGAGATTCCTTCACCGAGGTCAAATCAGAAGTTTTGAGTCATCACTTTGTACATGTATATAAAAAATTCATGGCTCTTGTTCCTCAATAGAGATAGTCTCAGTATGAGTACCAAGGTGTGAGAAAAAGTCAGAGGCTATTTGAGTGATGTATTCTTTCATAACTTCCATTTCAGCAGATAGAATAATTATTGAATCAAAGCCTAAGAAAAAAAATGATTTTTACAAGTTTTTGTAGTATCTTTTGACTTATACATAAAAATTTGTATCTTATGGGTCAAATTTTGTTTATTTGTTCACTATTTTTGAGCTTTATGTTTCCAGGTACACAAGTTGATGACTATTATTCAAATGTTGGCAGTACTTCTGCATCCGACTCCAAGGCTTCTTCTCCAAAAAAGCCTCTTATTAAGGCCAAAAAAAAGGTGATGAAGAAGGTTGTTCCAAAAGTAGAAGAGAAACCAAAAGAAGAAAAGATAGAAACACCAAAAAATACTCAGGCACCAAAGCCAAAAAAAGTTCAGCAAAAGATATGACTCGTATCTCGAGTAAAGAGTGATACTCAAGAAAATACCTCTCATTCTCCAGCTCAAAAAACAAACGATTCAACCAGCACTCCATCAACTGGTTTTACTCCAAAAAAATCATTTAAAAAATCATCTATCGGAAACGAAAAGAAGAAAAAAGAATCTGAACAAGAGAATAAAAAGCAAAAGAGTTTTCTCAAATCAAAAACCAGATGAAAAGTAAACTTTATTTCAGACGAACAAGAGTTTACTCGATCAAATAAAGTAAATAAACGAAAAAAACAAGAAAAACAAGTAGAAGATATCAAACAAACTCTCACAGTACGAACTGGGGAAACGGTAATTGTTTCTGATGTACTCAGTCTCAAAGAACTTTCAGAAAAAATAGGGGTTCCATTGGCTCAACTCATTGCTGAGTTTATGAAGAATGGTATGATGGTAAATATTAACTCTCAGATTGATTTTGATTCTGCGAATATTGTTGCTGAAGCATTTGAAATTAAACTCCAAAGAGACGATAGTGCTGGATTGCATATTGACGATATCATGACCGGAGATATTTCAACCTTTCTTCAAGATGAAGATACAGATGCACTGGTTTCAAGACCACCAGTTATTAGTATTATGGGTCATGTAGATCACGGAAAAACTTCATTACTCGATTATATCCGTAAAGCAAAAATTGCAGCTGGGGAAGCAGGATGAATTACTCAAAGTATTGGTGCGTATCAAGTAGAACAAGAAAATGGAAAAATTACTTTTTTGGATACTCCAGGACATGAGGCATTTACTGTGATGCGAGCCCGAGGAGCTAAATCAACTGATATTGCTATTCTTGTAGTAGCAGCTGATGAATGAGTTAAGCCTCAGACAATCGAGAGTATTAATCATGCAAAAGAAGCAGATATACCAGTCATTGTTGCGATCAACAAAATGGATAAAGAATGAGCGAACCCAGACCATGTAAAAGGGCAACTCTCAGAACACGGACTTACACCAGAAGACTGGGGAGGAGACACTCCAATGGTTCCAGTATCAGCTCATACCGGTTTTGGTATTGACGAGCTTCTCGAAATTATTTTGCTCGTTGCAGAAATGAAAGAACTCAAAGCGAATCCAGAAAGAAATGGTATTGCTACGGTAATTGAATCTCATTTGGATACCAAACTGGGGCCAGTGGCTACACTTCTGGTAAATACCGGTCATATTGATGCTGGGGATCACATAGTATGTGAAGATGCTTTTGGGAAAGTAAAGGTTCTGAGAGATTATATGTGACATAATGTCAAAAAATCGCTTCCAGGTGAACCAGTATTTATCGTTGGTCTGGATAAAGTAGTAGAAGGATGAAATATTCTTCAGGTAGTGCCTTCTGCAGAAGTTGCCAGACAAAAGAGTCTTGAATATAAGACCGTACTTGAATCAAAAGCCCGAGATAAAATGTCGAACCTAGATATTCTTATGTCTCGGATCAAAGCGGGAAGTCTAAAACAATTGAAGCTCATTGTAAAAGCTGATACTAATGGGTCTCTCGAAGCCATTAAAAATGCTCTTATTAAGCTTTCTACCGAAGAAACTAGCGTTTCAGTAATACACTCATGAGTGGGGAATATTAATGAAGGGGATATATTGATGGGAGAATGAAGTGAAGCTATTCTGATTGGTTTTAATGTATGAGTCCTATCTACAGCAAAGTCTGTACTTGAAAGCAGTGGAGTAGAATTTATTTCAAGTGAAATTATCTATCATATCACTGAAAGAATAGAAAAAATTATTACATGAATGCTTGATCCAAAAGAAGTAGAAGTAGTTCTTGGAAAGGCAAAAGTTGGATGAATCTTCTATACTTCAAAAGAATTTATGATTCTTGGTCTCAAAGTAGGAGATGAAACGACTATAGAAAACAATACAATGGTACGTGTTATTCGAGATAAAAAAATGGTATGACATGGAAAAATTACTTCTCTTAAACAGTGAGTTGAAGAAGTAAACCAAATCGAATGACCAACAGAATGTGGGATACGATTTGAGTGAGATATGCAACCTCTCGAAAAAGATCAACTTGAAATATATAAAATAGAAATTCATTAAGAATTTCTATTTTATATATTTCACCAAGAATATTTGAATTTTTGAGAAATTGAGAGGGCTTATAAAAGTCGCATCTTGAGATTTTGAAAAGATTACAAATATTCTTGGTGGAGTTTTACCTTTATAGTCTCTTACTGACCCAAGTAGGAGATTTTTTTACTAAAAACTTTGCAAATACATAATTTATATATAATATGGATATATATTGTATATATTTTAAAAAAGGAAACATATGATAGCAAAAATTTTTTCCATGAGTGTGAATGGCTTACAAAGTGACCTGATAGAAGTAGAGGTAGATATTAATCAATGACTTCCCAGTTTTACCATTGTAGGACTCCCAGATCAATGAGTACAAGAGAGTAAAGAGCGACTCAGGTCGGCACTCAAATCCAGTGGAACCAGTCTACCAACCAATCGTATTACGGTCAACTTGGCCCCAGCACATATCCGAAAATCTGGTCCCAGTTTTGATCTGGCTATTGCTATAGGAATACTCAAAAATCAGTGAATTATTTCGGATACATACTTACAAGATTCTTTGTTTTTATGAGAGCTGTCCTTGGACGGACAACTCAGAAGAGTATCAAGTGTACTTCCTGTGACTATCACCGCTCAAGAGCGATGATTTAAAAGAATCTTTGTTCCAAGAGCCAATGCTATAGAGGCTTCAATTATTCCATGAATTGATGTAGTCGCTATTGAGAGTCTGGCAGAAATGATTACTCTTCTGAATCAAAAACAAGATATAAGCCCACTTCCTCTTCTTGATTTTTGAGAATATACTCGAAAAAATCGCAAAGAAGAAAATCCATTTGATTTTTGTCACATAGTAGGGCAGTGACATGCAAAAAGAGCTCTTGAAATTGCTGCAGCAGGATGACATAATATTTTGATGGATGGTCCTCCAGGAAGTGGAAAAACTATGCTTGCAAAAGCATTTGCCAGTATCTTACCTGATATGACCATTCAAGAAGCTATAGAAGTATCAAAAATCTATTCTATTTCTTGACTGCTTGATGAAAAGCGTCCACTTATTTCTGAACGTCCATTTAGAAGCGTTCATCATACCGCGAGTGGAGTCAGCATTATCGGATGAGGAAGAAATGCGACTCCATGAGAGATTTCTTTGGCACATAAATGAGTCCTTTTCTTTGATGAAATACTTGAGTTTCAATCGAGTGTTTTAGAAGTTCTCAGACAGCCCTTAGAAGATGGAAATATTACTGTGAATCGAGTAAATGCGAGTTATACTTATCCAGCACGATTCACTCTCGTAGCTGCTATGAATCCATGTCCATGTGGATATTTGACCGACCCAGATAGAGAATGCATTTGTTCTAGTAAACAGGTAGAACAATATAGGGGAAGATTATCAGGACCTTTGATGGATAGAATTGATATTAGCATAGAGGTTCCTAAGGTAAAAACAGAAGAGCTTTGAATTTCAAAAAAGAGAGAAAAAACAGAATCATCTGCAGATATTCAAGTAAGAGTCCAGCAAGCTCGTAATATTCAACACAAGCGTTTTCAAAACACTTCTTTGACCAGCAACTCAGAAATGACTTCAAAAGACATTCATCAATTCTGTCAACTTGATACTGAGAGTGACACTATTCTCAAACAAGCGGTTGGAAACCTCAATCTTTCTACACGAGCATACTATCGTATTATCAAACTGGCTCGAACCATTGCTGATTTGTGAAAAAGTGAAACCATACTTTCAGAACATATTTTAGAAGCGATGAGCCTGAGAAAAAGAGAAGAAAATATATAGATAATAGAATGTAAGTATGAAAAAAATATTGTATTATTTAAAACAAATTTGAAAATTATAGCAAATTTGCTATAATTTTTTATATATTATTTTATTTTTTCACTTATTATGCAAGAATATACTCATGAACAACATAAAAAAGAAGTCTTTGCACGCAATCCATATATCAAAGAGCTCTATGAAAAAGAAGTCCTACGTCATCAGATTTCTCAACAGCTTAAGGATATTCGTAACAAAAAAAGAATTTCTCAATTTGATCTTGCAAAAAAAATCGGGACAACACAATCAGTGATTGCAAGAATTGAGAAATGAAATACAAATATTAGTATGCGGACTCTCGAAAAGATGCTTTTTTGACTTTGAGCGAGGATTAAAATAGAGAGCTAATCAAGGAAAAAACTTGTAGTTTTTCTCAATTTATAGTATCATAGAAATATATATATCATATTTGAATACACATCGATATGAAAATAACTATTTTTGCATCTATTGGAGCTCAGAATTTATGAGATGAACTCATTCTGAAAAATGAGATTGATGAACTCAGAGCTGAATATGGAGACGATACTCGTTTTGTAGTAATGAGTTATGATACAGCCCATCTATTTTTTCAAGATGCATCCGTAAAATACTCAGAATACTTTCCCATTGATTCCAAAAAACCAAAAAACCTCATCAGAAATATTTGAAATTTTTTTTCTACCCTTTGGCATGTAGCTACTTCCGATATTGCTGTTATTGGTTGAGGAGGGATATTTTATGATACTGAAATTCAAAAATGAGAATCTCCACTTCGTCAATGGTTGATGCGAGTCAGAATGTGTCAATTACTGAGAACTCCTATACTCTTTTACGCAGTTGGTATTGATATTCAAAAGAAATATAACCTTCCGAAAATAAAAGCTATATTTAAATCATCTGATCATATTCTGGTTCGAGATCAACATAGTGCTGATACTCTGAAGCAAGTAGGAATTAAGTCAGAGATTATTCCAGATCCTGTATTTAGTGATAATCAAAAAAAACACCCTACATGAAAGTGTCTCAAAACACTCTCTTCAGAAAGTTTTGATGCTACTCAGATTGCAGATATAGACTTCAAAGGCAAGACTGTAGGTCTAGCTCTTAGAAGAGGGTATATCAAGAAAGAAGAAAAACAAATTACAGAAATGATTCATATTATTGAAAAGGCTGGTGGGAAAGTATTCCTTCTCCCACATAGTTTTCACAAGATGGATGTACTGGCAAATGATCTGATATTTCTTTCTCAATTTTATAAGAAAAAACATGAATTTACAACGCATCTCAGTTGAGCTTATGAAGCCTATAGTCAAAATAAAATAGATATGTGCATTTCTATGCGATACCATTCTATGGTGCTTTCCCGGATATATGGAATTGACTATGTTGCGATTAATTATGCTGAAAAAACTAGACAGCTTCATAAATAAAATAATCCACCCTCCGCTACGCTCCTCCCTCCTTTTCTAAAGGAGGGTTTTTTATGAGTGATTCTTTGAGTTCTCTGCTCATTTGTTTGATTTCATACTCTCTTTTACTCGCTTCGGATCTATTTTTAAATTTTTCTGAATACACCAAAAGAACCGGCCTTCGAACTCGAGTATATTTCGCTCATTTTGGAGAGTTATTGTGCTCATCGACTCTTCTTTCTAAATCGGTCGTAATACCAGTATAAAAAGTATCATCTGCACAGTTGAGAATGTAAGTATACCACATAAGAATAAAGTTATACATTTTGTTCCCCCTTTAATAAAGGGGGCTAGGGGGATTTTAAGAAGTTATAATTGCCAATTAATTTCACTTTTTCAATAGCTTTTGAGTGCTTCATTGGTTTTGCTAAAAGGTTTTGAACCAAAAAAACCATTTCGTGCTGAAAAAGGAGATGGGTGAGGAGATTCGATAACCGTATGTCTACTTGTATCTATGAGAACTTTTTTCCCCCTGGCAAAATTCCCCCAGAGGATAAATACGACTCCATCTGAATGCTCAGATATTTTTTGAATAACGGTA
>JAKVBB010000038.1 GCA_022448215.1 Candidatus Altimarinota bacterium
TCAGACTGCTCGTTACCGCGCTGGATTTTGCATACAATTTTCTTAAGAACGATTTACGGTTTAAGCTAGATTAAGACGATAAAAATAATTGAAAGAATTTCCAAGAAATGTAGAAAAATTGTTTCTCAAAGCTGAATGTCATGAATCTCTTGATCAACGTGAACAATCTCAAGAAGTATATAAAAAGATACTCAACTTGCAGCCATACAATACTAAAGCAAAGCAGGCTCTTACATTATAGTTTTTTTACAAAAAATTATTCACATTTATTCAACATAAAAAATGAACTCTTGCTTCATTTTTTTTTATTTTTTTCTATACTTCGCATATATTTTGTTATCTAGTCCAAACCATATGCTAAAAATTCCTCCTCATGCACTTGAAGCAGAACAATCTGTTCTTGGAAGTATCTTGATCGATAAAGATTGTTTTATTACTATTTGAGATATTTTAAAATCACAGGATTTTTATTCTGATGCAAATGCTGCTATTTTTGAAGTAATGTTTGATCTATACAAGACAAACAAACCTATTGATCTTATCACGGTAAAAGAAAAGCTCGATGATAAAAAAATGCTTGATAAGGTAGGTTGAATTACCTATCTTACAGAACTGACGGATATTGTTCCAACTACTTCAAATGTTTTTGAATATGCTCAAATTGTAAAAAACAAATCAGTACTCAGAAATCTTATCAGAAGTTGAAATGAAATTATATCATGTGGATATGATGAGCAGTGAGTTTTGACACAACTTCTTGAAAAAGCAGAAAAATCTCTTTTTGAAGTAACACAGGTGTTTATCAAAAATAAACTCGTTCACATTAATGAGATATTGAATCAAAGGTTTGAAGAATTTGCGGAAGTACATGAAAATCCAGATATTATTACCAAACATAGATTACAGTTATGATTTTCTTCACTGGATAATAAATTTTGATGACTCAAGGGTGGAGATATGGTTATAGTGGCAGCACGTCCATCGATGGGTAAAACAGCATTTGCTCTGAATCTGGCACAAAATGTTTGATACAATGGAAAAAATGTTGCTATATTTTCTCTGGAAATGAGTAAAGAACAATTAACGGATCGTATGATAGCCTCGGCTATGGAAATAGACAGTTGGAAACTGGCAAAATGAGAGCTTGAAGACCATGAGTTTGCAAAAATCTGAGAAGCAATGGAAAAACTCTCTCAAGCAAATGTGTATATGGATGATAGCGCTGGTTGAAATTTGATTGATTTAAAATCAAAATGTCGAAGGCTCAAAATGGAATCATGACTTGATTTAATTGTTATTGACTATTTACAATTAATGTCATGATGAAATCCAATGAATAGGGTGCAGGAGATATCTGATATTTCTCGAGGAATTAAATCACTCGCAAGAGAACTGGATGTGCCTATTATTGCCTTATCACAGCTTTCTCGTGCAGTTGAGGCTCGTCCAGATAAACGACCTCTTATGTCTGACTTAAGAGAATCAGGTTCCATTGAACAAGATGCTGATATTATTATGATGTTGTACCGAGATGAATACTATGATGAATTTAGTGATAAAAAATGAGTGACCGACATTCTTGTAAGAAAAAACAGGAATGGTCCTATTGGAAATGTGGAACTTATGTTTAACAAAAACAATCAAAAATTTCTTGAAATGGCAAAAGGAATGTGAGATGCTCCATTACCGGAAGAAGAATAACAAACCACCCCTACTCACTATCGTTCGTTTCCCCCTCCTTGCTAAGGAGGGGCTTAGGGGGTGGTGACCTCTCCCAATCCTGGTCTCTTATCTAAATCATTTTTAAATTCTTTTCTAATACTCTCAATCACTCTGAGAGAGTTTCCAAGACTTTCTGTTGTGACCAGTTCTTTTCTGTATGCTTTGACTCCTGGAAAGTGTTTCAGGTATTGTACAAGATGTTTTCGTATTTCGAGAGACCCTTTTCTTTCTCATTTTGTTTCTACCAGTTTGGTTGCATGGAACTCCATTGCTTGAAGCATCTCTTCAAGAGTAGGGTCATAACCTCATGGTATAAAACACCATGGATTTCAAAAACTGGCTCGACCGATCATAAATCCGTTGAGATCTTGTACTTTGTTTATTCCATCATCATAACTTATGATATCTCCATTACAAATAACGGGGATATTGACATGTTTTTTGAGCTCATAGGTATCTGTGTGATCTGCATGTCAGGTATATGCTTGTTTAGCTGTTCGACCATGTATAGTGATCAGTTTTGCTCCAGATTTTTCCAATCATCCTACAAAATCAAGAAGATTTTGATTTCCATCAAAGCTTCGACGTGTTTTGACAGATATTGGTAGATCAGTTGCCTTATCGAGAGCAGATATAATCTCAAATGCTGTATCACTGTTGATGAGTAAGCTGGACCCATGACCACTTCGTACTACTTTTTTTGCCGGACAGCCCATATTTACATCTATCCCTGCAATATTGTACTTACTTTGAGAAATTATTTCTGCTGCCCGAGCAAACATGTACGGGTCTTTTCCAAATATTTGGATAATAAGTGGATCTTCTATATTGCTATGTGGCAGAACACTGTCTGCTAAAAATTTAGAATGGACCAGTCCATCAGCACTATAGAACTCACTGATACACATGATGTGAGGGGCCACTCGTTTCATACTTTGTCTATAGGCACTGTCTCCGTATCCGTCCATGGGAGCGAGAAAACATATTTTTCATTCACTCGCTTTCCTGTTCCAAAAATCTTTATTCATTAATTAATAATATTTATATTTAAAAGTCAATATTTCTTCCTTGGAGTACAGTATAAGAATATGTTATAATATTTCTAGTTTAATTCTATAACTTTCCTCCGGCTCTATGGATACTGAAAAACTGTTTACACTTAAAAGGGACACAAAACAAAATATAAAAGGGAAGTTGGGATTACCAAAAAAAGATATAGCACTAGGATATATTGATATATCTGATGAATCGCTTCGGAATAAATTATGTGAAGGTTTTGAAAATATTGATGCACATTTTATTGTAACATGATCCATCACTGCTTCGTCTAAAAATATTATTTCTCTCGAAAAGATACAAGATTCTGATATCATAGGATATGATTTCTTTCTGACAGACTCTGATGTAGAGAATTTTGCTACTTTTATAGAGAAATGAGTGACTCCACTCTTGAGTAAAGACTGTAACGTTGCCTCACTTCTTCAACCATACAACCCTATGAAATCATCTGGAAATGCATTTTTGTATGATAGCGTAAATATATGGAATTTATTTGCTTGCGTAGTACGTTATCTAGAAAATTATCGTTTCCCATATGACAATAAAGTACTCGTTCAAAATGTATTGAAAATTTAACTTGACTTTTTTATTACATTATTAGAATGAACTATGTCACGGAGGTATAGTGACAAAAATAAAAAATTTTTTGCAAAAAAACCAAGGAGACAAAACAAGATGATAAAATCATTAAAGAAAAGAGTAAAACCACAGGCTGCTAACTTTTCTGGTTCTAAGAAAGACACACTTGATACAAGTGTCTACTCACGAACAAGTAACTCTCGGCCTAAAAGAACTCAGTCATCAAAAAGAATTAAGCGACAAAGATCTATACGTGTTAACGATAGCGTTACATATTACATATAATAGGAGAACTCAAAGGAGGAAAAGAAGCGTGTAAAAACGCTTCTTTTTCGTTTTTGTTTGACTTCAAATCAAAAAACAGTACACATATGAGCATGATATTTTTTCTGACTTATACAAAAAAATGGCTAAAAACCTCGTAATTGTCGAATCCCCAGCAAAATGAAAAACGATTGAAAAATTCCTTTGACCAGACTATCAAGTAGTAGCATCGATGTGACATATTCGAGACCTTCCTGTAAAGTCACTCTGAATTGATATAGAAAATAATTTTACTCCAGAGTATGGAATAAATGATGATAAGAAAAAGACCGTAGATAGCCTGGTAAAACTTTCAAAAACTGCAAATGAAGTATTGATCGCAACGGATGAGGATCGTGAATGAGAAGCCATTGGATGGCATCTTTGCTATGCGCTTAAACTTGATCCAGTCAAAACAAAACGAATTGTTTTTCATGAAATTACAAAAAAAGCTATTACTGATGCTGTAAGCTCTCCTCGTACCATAGATATGAGCTTAGTAGACGCACAACAAGCCAGAAGACTTTTGGATAGACTGGTATGATACAAAGTATCTCCCATTCTTTGGAAAAAAATTAGAAAATGACTTTCAGCTGGACGAGTACAATCAGTAGCTGTAAAACTGATTGTAGAGAAAGAAAGAGAAATTCAGAACTTTAAACCAGAAGAAGCTTGGAAATTATCAGTAGAGCTGAGCTATGAAAAATCAAAATTCAAAGCAGAACTTCATAAGCTTGATGGAAAAGTAAAAAAACTCCATTCAAAGGAAGACGCACAAAAAATATTTGCGACTCTTTGTGATGACATTACTCTTCTAAAAGAATCAAAATCAAAAAAAGATACACTTGTTTTAACGCTCGATGATAGTCTAGAATTTAAACTGGTAGATGTGAGTAAAAAAGACTCGAAACGATCACCAGGAGCTCCATTTACGACTTCTACACTTCAACAAGAAGCAGCCAGAAAATATGGATTTGGAGTAAAACAAACCATGAGCGTAGCCCAAAAACTGTATGAATGAATTGAAATTGGAAATGGAGACAGACAAGGTTTGATTACCTATATGAGAACCGATAGTGTCAATCTATCTGACCAAGCACTCGGGCAAGCACAAAAAATGATTACTTCTCAGTTTTGAGAAAAATATCACAAAACGAGAAAATTTAAAACCAAATCTCAGTGAGCACAAGAAGCGCACGAGGCTATTCGTCCCACTGATCTTTCTCGAACTCCTGAATCACTTCAAGGAGCACTTGATGCCAATCAACTCAAACTCTATACTCTTATCTGGAAGAGAACTTTGGCTTCCCAAATGGCTGAAGCGATTGTAGAAGTAACAAATTTTACCTTTTCTCCTAGTAAAGCTCCAAAACAAGAATGGAAAACAAAATGAGAAGTGATCAAGTTTGATGGGTTTATGAAACTCTATATTGAATGAACCGATGATGAAAATGAAGAAGAAGCTGAATGAGTACTTCCAGCTATTGAAGTAGGAGAACTTTTGAATGGTAAACCAACAGAAGGACTCCAAACATTTTCTCGTCCACCAGCAAGATATACAGAAGCATCTCTGGTAAAAAAACTTGAATCAGAGTGAATTGGTCGACCATCAACCTATGCCCCAACTATAGGAACGATTATAGATAGAGGGTATATAGAAAAAAAAGATAGAAAATACCTCCATCCAACTGATACAGCTTTTACAGTAACTGACTTTTTGGAAGAGTATTTCAAGCAGATGATGCAATACAAATTTACCAAAGACGTTGAAACAGAATTTGATAAAATAGCTTCCGGAGATGAAACATATGTCAAAATACTTGAAGAATTTTGGAATGGATCACTCAAAAAAGACCTAGAAAATGCTGGAGAAAATGCAGAGAAAGTGGTTGAAAAAGTAGGCAAAGCCTGTCCTAAGTGTTGATCTGACTTGATTTATCGGTTTTCAAAGGCAGGAAAGTTTATTGGTTGTTCTGCGTATCCGGAATGTGATTTTGTTGATCAACCAGAAGAAGAAAAAAATGTACTTGATGCACTTAAAGCAAAATATGAATGAAAACCTTGTCCAGACGGAATTGAATGAACCATTGTAGTAAAAACAGGACGATATGGTCCATTCTTAGCGAGTAGTGAATATCCAAAAGTAAAATGGATCGGAAAAATAAAAGATGAAAAAGAAGAAATTCTTGAACAAATTTTAGCAGAAAAATGAATGCTGGTAGATGAAGAAACAGGAGAAGAAATGGTGGTAAAAAATTCTCGAAGGTGACCATTTCTTGCAGCAAAAAATTATCCAAAAGTAAAAATAGCAAAAAATATTCCAAAAGAGATTTGGAATGAAGTAAATGAAAAACTTTCTCAAAAATGAGATGAGTAAAAAATAAGTCAATGTTTTTATTAAAAACATTGACTTATTTTAATAAGCATGTATATTAATGATAACATTTTAAAGATTATTCACTACATTATAACTATTTGAGGAGGAATTATTAATGTTTAAAATGGAGGGAACTTTTGAGTTGAGACCACTCAATATGAGGCATCTGAAAGATTTTTTCGGAAATGATTATGATTTAAGAAACTATCTTTCTCATAATTTTGAAAGCCTTTTGGTTCATCTGGCACACTTGGCAATGAGTATTCATGACATCAAACCTCAATCAATTTATCTAGAGGTAGAGATGTGTGATATTTTTCAAGAAGTATGGGAAACCTTACAACAAAAAGACTTTCCTATTCAAGTGCAGATAAAAATAAATAAACAAACAAAAAAACAAACAAAAAAACCAACAAAAGAAGGAGGGCTGTTTCACTATTGTGTATTAGGGGAACATAAAAATCTTTTTAAGAAGGTAAATGAAGATAAAGAAGTAAACTTGTATTTAATTCATAAACAAGGATACAAGAATGCTTATACATTAAACTTTCTTTCTTATGTATTCGAGAATTTACGACCTGAAGACAGAGATAATTATAGTATACTGCAATGTATACAAAAATATCATAATGCAAATGTGTATTGGGAATACTTGAATTTATTTCAAAATAACCTTCCTCTTTCGAACAAGATGATAGTTGATATATCTCAAACATCTCTTCTTTCTGGAATTATGGATCATAGGCAGCGATTAGGAGGAGGGCATTATAGATTGAACCGTAAGGAGTTGACTGAAATAGAGACTTTTTCTGAGGCATTTAACATAAGTCGGCAAAAACTCTATTCTATACTTCCATCTTCTGCTCCACTTCTTTTTCTTCCTTCTACGCAAGATATTAATAAATGGTATGTTATACTTGGTGAACATGGTTATGGGTTTACGCATATAGGTACATTTAAAAGATCAACAAAGACAAAGGTTACCTTTTAATCAGTAGTATTCTATTTGCATATAATAATAAATAGGAATAGCATTGCTATCCCTATTTTACTGGGTTTTTGAGTATGAGTATATATTCAATACTTATACTACGGTTTTGTATTTATTTCTTTTATTGTAGCCGTTTCTCCTGGGGTAGGAAACTTTATCTCTTGACGAATTTTTCGATAATTATCAGGAGTAATAGTTACTTTATCAGGATTAGAAGGATTTTTTGCATGCATAATTTTCTCCTATTTTGAGTATTATATGCCCTATAAGTATATTTTTTTCTTTTGAAGAGTCAAAAATTTTTGACAAGTAATTCTGATATGTGTTACAATAAATATATTATTCTATAACAATATATTTATGAGATATCTTGCTTATAAAATTACTCATAATAAAGCTATTCGAGAAATAGCTCATTGGTCTATCTTGATCGCATATGCAAATGTACTTGGTATTAAGCTCGCTCACGCATGAACTTATGTTCCATATGAGGTTATCTATCTAACGGTGTAGTTTTTTATATAATCCCCCTCCGTTCTATCGGAGACCTACCGTCAAGTGGCACCGAGGTCCCCCTTATTAAAGGGGAGGATAAACTGATTTTTTTGCAAAATGTTTTGAAAAAAAAGACTTCTTCATATAATAGGGAAGTCTTTTTATTGTCTTAAAATACAAAAATAATGTCTGATTTTCCGAAAAAATATGATCCTAAATCGTTTGAAGAAAAAATTTATAGTGATTGGGAAGCAAATAATAAATTTGAACCAAGAAAATCTCTTTCTGGAGAACAATTCTATATTCCAATACCTCCTCCAAACGTTACCTCAAAACTTCATATTGGTCACTCAGTTATGCTCACTCTTGAAGATATTATGACCAGATATCATAGAATGAAAGGTGATGCGACGCTCTTGCTTCCAGGTACGGATCATGCTGGTATTTCAACACAAGTAAAAGTAGAAGAAAAACTGGCAAAAGAAGGAAAAAGTAAACATACTATGAGCCGAGAAGAATTCTTAGATGAATGTTGGGCATGGAATAAAAAATACGGATGAGAAATCCAAAATCAATTCCGAAAAATGGGAACGAGTTGTGACTGGACCAAAGAAAAATTTACCCTTGATCCAGACATGAATGAAAAAGTAAATAAGGCTTTTGTTGACCTCTATAACAAAGGACTTATTTATAAAGGTGAATATATGGTCAACTATGATCCAGTTCTAGAAACGGTGGTATCAGATCAAGAAGTCGTGTATAAAGAAGAACCAGGAAAATTGTATCATATTACCTATTTTGTTTCATGAAGTGATAATGAGGTGGTAGTAGCAACCACTCGTCCAGAAACACTCCTGGGAGATGTTGCAGTAGCGGTACATCCAAAAGATAAACGATACAAAAAACTCCTCAAAGCAGGAAAAAAACTCATTCTTCCTATTGTAAATAAAGAAATTCCCATTGTTGCGGATGAAATGGTAGATATGGAGTTTGGAACAGGTGCAGTAAAAATAACTCCAGCACATGATCCAAATGATTTTGAGGTAGGGAAACGACACAATCTTTCACTCGACCATGTTGTGATTGGAAAGGATGGAAAAATGACGGAAGTAACTGGTATTTTTGCTGGACAAGATTTTATGACAGCACGACAAAATGTAGTAGAACTTTTAAAAGCAAAAGGGAATCTGATAAACGTAGAAGATCATGTTTCAAAAGTAGGATATTGAGAACGATCCCATGCAAAAATAGAGACTATTATTTCCACACAATGGTTTGTAAAAATTGAACCTATTGCAAAAAAAGTAATAAAAGGATACCGAGGGAAAGAATTTGAAATTATTCCAAAAAGATATAACAAAATATTTGAAGACTGGATCTTTAATCTCAGAGATTGGTGTATCTCTAGGCAACTGATTTGGTGACATCAAATTCCTGTTTGGTATGGACCAGATGGAGAAATATTTTGTGCTGAGACTGAACAACAAGCTCAAGAAACAGCCAATGCACATTATGGAGAACTCACACGACTCACAAGAGACCCAGATGCACTGGATACTTGGTTTTCATCAGCTCTCTGGCCATTTGCAGCACTTGGGTATAATATGGACTGAGAGGATCAAAACGATCTCGTACAGCAATTCTATCCAGCGAGTGTTCTAGAAACAGGACATGACATTATATTCTTTTGGGTAGTGAGAATGCTCTTATTTGGATATGAATTCACTGGACAAACTCCATTTGAAAAAATCTATCTCCATGGACTGGTCAGAGATAAACACGGACGAAAAATGAGTAAATCTCTTGGAAATGGTATCGATCCACTGGATATGATC
>JAKVBB010000039.1:0-6999 GCA_022448215.1 Candidatus Altimarinota bacterium
ATTGATAGTGTCTGAGGAATATCCTTTTTGAATGATACTGAATACGTGACATGAGAATTTTTCTCTCCTCTTATTTCTACTATTGTCGAAGCAAAAATTACTCGTTCATGAAGCCTAGGAACCCCCAAGCAAATCCTCTTTGATTTTCAAAAAGAATTCTTTGATACACTCATCGAAGAACAAAATTATGGGAGCTACGCAAAAATATTTCTCGAACATATTCTGTCACGAGATATTCTCTTTTTTAGCTTTTTTGACGATGAAAAAGAGATTTTGAGAGGATTATGACTCTCGGGATACCAAGACTATTCTCAAACACTCGACTTTAGCTATCCTGTATTTACTTCTCTCTCTGGAAATAAGTCAGATAGATATATAGATACCCATTATTCAAAAGAAGTCAGCTACTGAGAGAATTGTTCTATAGAAACCAAATTCAATATTACCAGAAAGCACCTGTTTAATAAAAAGAATGAAGCAGAAATACTGGATATATTTAATAGATACGATATCCAAAACAGATCAGAACTCTTGCAAATTCAATGAAAATGACAGAATCATCAATACATTCGTCTCTTACTCCCAAAAAACGCTCAAATTACTCCTCAAGACGGTATGATATTGACTCAGCATACATACTTCCAAGAACTTTCTTGGTATACTCGAACCGAAGTATCTGAGACAACGACTGATACTATTGAATATACTCTGTTAAACCCTCTGTGTGAAAAATATTCTTACGTGCACTATAAACAACCAGGGATCAGAGAATATCATTTTGATATCACAACTCCTGAATACCAAAAAGAATTTGTTTGAATACGAAAGAATTTCATATATAATCAAAGAGATCTCTAAAAAAGCTTCAAAGAATATTTGTAATTTTTTCAAAATCTCAAGATGCGGCTTATATAAGCCCTCTCAATTTCTCAAAAATTCAAATATTCTTATCAAAACATAGTTTTTCAGAGATTCCCAAAGATAATACCTATTACTGCTAAAAATTCATGAAAAAATATATTGCTCTCGATAACCCTTTCAGACTCCTGTATCATAAATGTCGAGCTATTCTTGCCAATGTCATCTATGGCTTTCCTTCTCGTGATATGCTCATTGTATGAGTCACAGGAACCAATGGAAAAACGACTACCTGTAATATTATTGCCAAATGACTCAAAAGTGCTGGAAAGAAAGTATTTATGTTTTCTACGGTAAATGTGATAATTGATGATGAAGAATATACCAACGATACAAAAATGACTTCTCCCGATGCCTTTGAACTCCAAAGGCTCTTAAAGGTTGCGAAAGCAAAATGATGCGAGATTGCAGTGATAGAAACAGCCAGTCATGGTATCAAAATGCATAGAATATGGTGAATTGATTATGATATTAGTGTTCTTACCAATATTACTCAGGATCATTTAGATCTTCACAGAACCATGAAAGACTATGTACAAACCAAGCTAAAAATCTTTAAAAACCTGATTACTTATAGACGAAAAGGAACTTTTAAAAAAACAGCCGTGATTAATAGTGAGAGCAATTATGCAGATCTATTTCTGGATGAAGTATATGATTCTCTCTATAGCTATGGACATGGCTCTGAGAACTCTCTTTCTTACTCTGGACTTAAGTCAGATATATCAGGAATGTCTTTTGATATTGTGCTACCAGGAGAAAATATTTCAGTAAAAACCTCTCTTTTATGAGAATTTAATGTGTATAACATTCTGGCTGCCACAGGAGTATTTATGAGTTTTGGTATAGAAAAAACACAAATTGCTCAAATAATTTCAAAAGTATCAGGTATCCCAGGAAGAATGGAGAGTGTAGAGAATAATGAGTGAATCAATATATTTGTAGACTATGCTCATACCGAAGATGCGATAGAAAAGGTTCTTTCATATATTTCAGATATCAAACAAACATGAAGAATTATTACCGTATTTGGAGCCACAGGAGATAGAGATACTACAAAGCGAGCGAGTATGTGAGAAGTGGTTTCCAGACTCTCAGATATGGTTATTTTGACACAAGATGATGACTATAGTGAAAAAACGAGTGACATTATCAAAGATGTACTTCCATGAATTGAGCGAAAAGAGTGAGAAAATTTTTGGATTATTCCTGAACGAAAAGAAGCCATTCGCACGGCTCTTTTATGAGCAAAGAAATGAGACATTGTTCTGCTTCTTGGAAAATGAGATGAGCATGTTCTTATGACCAATGATGGGCCAGTTGAATGGCATGATAAAACAGTGACGCAAGAAATTTTGAAACAAATAGATGAGAATAAGGTGATTGAATAATCCCCCTCGGTCCCCCTCTATTAAAGGGGGAAGAAAAAATAACCCATCCCCCTAACGGGTACTTCCCTCAAAAAAGGAAGAGTAAATAGTAAAATTATAGAAATAATATGCAATTACTTCGAAAGACATATTTGGAAAATTATAAGAAACAGATATCTTTACTGAAAGGAAATATCGAGTCTTTTTTAGCTACTTCATGAACTCTAGATTTTGATTATTTGACTGAGGCTTCGAGTGTGTTTTCATCGAATATAGAATGAAATTCTCTCGATCTTAATTCATTCATGAATGCAAAAAAGATTACTCAACAAAAAACAAAAGACGTTGAGGAAATAGAGCATCTCATAGAGGCCTATCATTTTGCTCAAACAAATGACCTCACTGAAGAAAATTTTCTCAAGATTCATTCACTCTCCTCAAAAACACTCTTGATAGAATCAAAACAATGAAAATATAGGGAAGAACCAGTATGAGTATTTTCTTCCTCAGGTCTTATCTATATGGCTATTGAACATGAAAATGTTGCTTTAGAAATGAAAAAACTCTTTACAGATATAGCATCTTTACTCGAACAATCATTATCAGACGAAGAAGTATTTTATTATGCCTCTATGATTCACTTGGTTTTTGTACACATTCATCCATTTTCAGATGGAAATGGTCGAACGGCTCGTATATTAGAAAAGTGGTTTTTGACCCAAAAACTTGGAAGAGATTTTTGGAATATTTCCAGTGAGGAGTATTATTGGAATCATAGAAAGCAGTACTATGATAATATTAACCTATGAGTAAATTACTACGAACTCAACTATGAGGATTGTATGGAGTTTCTCTTGATGTTACCAAAAAGTTTAGAAAAGTAATATTTTAAAATTATGAAATATACAAGTATATATGAAATAGCTGGTAAATTAGAACCCAGTAAGAAAATAAAACAGGTAACATTAAAAATGGATTTTAATGAAATAAGAGAACTTTCTTGGGAACAAGCAATAAAAGAAGAATATTTTAACCAATATAGAAAATAATATGACCCTCTACCTCAAATATAGACCGATAGATTTTGATAACCTTGTAGGACAAGAGTTTATTAATTCAACTCTTCAAAGAGCGATAGCTGATGATAAACTCGTGGGAGCTTATCTCTTTTGTGGACCACGATGAACGGGGAAGACCTCTACTGCAAGACTTCTGGCAAAAACTATGAACTGTCCCAATCAAAAAAATGGAAAACCATGTCTCAAATGTGATATATGTAGAGACTTTCTCGAAGAAAAACTCATAGACATCATAGAAATAGATGCAGCCAGTCATACAGGGGTAGATAATATCAGAGAAATTATTGAAAAAGCTCAATTTGCTCCAACACATACCAAGTATAAAGTCTATATTATTGATGAAGTACATATGCTGAGTAAAGGAGCATTTAATGCGCTTCTCAAGATTCTCGAAGAACCACCAGCACACGTAAAATTTATCCTGGCAACCACCGAAACACACAAAGTACCAGAAACCATTATTTCTCGATGTCAGAGATATGATTTTAAACGAATTTCCTCAAAGGATATCACAAAAAGAGTGCAATATATAGCTGAGCAAGAAAATATATCTATTGATGAAGCATCACTCGATTATATTGTAAAAAACAGTGGATGAGGTCTGAGAAATGCTCTCACACTCTTTGAACAACTCATAGAATGAAATGCTATTACATATGAAAATGTCATTCAGAAACTCTGAATTGTAGATGATGATATATTAGAAAATTTTTATAATAAACTGATTCAAGAAGATAAAACGATCATAGAAGATTTTGAATCTATTATTTCTGATGGGAAAAACGTAGTTCTTTTTATGAAAGAACTGATCTTTTTTACGAAAGAAAAAATGATTACCGAGACCAAATCAGGAAATAATATCACATCCCATATCTCTATCATAGATACACTCAATACAGCCTTTATTCAAAGTAAAAATGCTCTTGATGAACATACTACTTTTTTAGTCGCTTTATTGAAAATTACTTCAAGTTTTTCAACTCCCCCTAGCCCCCTCCAAGAGGGGGGACTCAAAAATGAAAAACAAAAAAATAATAACCCAACGTCTTCTCCCGAGCTCGGGATTTCAGAAATTCCCTTAAAAAGGGAGGAAGTAAAGGATATCAAGAAAGAAGCAAAAAAAGAACTTCCACGTGAACTCACAGAAGAACTGGCAAATATAGATGATGCAGAAGAGCTTTTTGATAATACCGATATCGAAATAAAACCAGAGACTCAAGAACTAGCTTCTTTTGATTCAGCTGGCTTTATAGATAAATTAAAGAGTAAATGAGCCAAAGGATGACTCACTATGGCTCTCAGGTGATCTACTCTCGCACTGAGTGGAAGTACACTTTCTATTACTGCATCTACCTCTATTGCACGCAATCAAATTACCAATGCGGATAACAAAGCTTTAATGCTTGAAGTGCTCCAAAATATGTGATACAATGATATATCTCTTTCTATTTCGTAATGCAATTAAGAGTTGTTCCATTTTCTCGAAGTTTTGATACATTTTGACTCACATACTCTTTTGATCCAAAAAAATGGAGTGAAATAGAGATATGAAATGTAGTTCAAATACCTTTTAAAGACCAGGAAATATACGGAGTCATTTTTGATATATTTGCAGAACTTCCAGAATGAACAAAAGCAGAGAATATACGAAATATAACAGATATCATATATTCTGAAACACTTCTATCATCTGAGCAAATACAGCTGTGTAGCTGGATTGCAGAGAAGTATTTTACTCCCATACATAGTACACTTCAAGTGTTTCTCCCAAAAAATTTGAGAGAAAAAATCATCAAGAAAAAATTTCAAATTCCAGAAAATTCTCAATCAAACAATAAGGTAGGGGTCAGCCTATGTGTTGACCCAAAAACAGGAAATAAAACAATCAATCATACAGGGCAGACACACGGGTCTGCCCCTACAGATATTGCGTTATCAAAAAAACAAGAAGAAATATATCAAAATATTAAAAATTCTACAGATACTCTCCAACTTCTCTACGGTGTAACATGAAGTGGAAAAACACGTATCTATATGAAACTCATAGCAGATAATCTACAAAAAAATACCCAAACTCTTTTATTGGTTCCAGAAATTCTTCTCACAAATCAAGTAGCTCAAAGTATAGAACGAGTATTTTGAGAAGAAAATATAGTCGTACTTCATTCAAATGTCTCTGAAGCAAAGAAAACACTCTATTGGCAACAAATATATACTTGAGAAAAAAAGATTATTATTGGTACCAGAAGTGCTCTTTTTTACCCATATCATACACTTGGAAGAATTATTATTGATGAAGAACATGATCAGAGTTATATATCTGATAATTCTCCCAGGTATCATGCTGGAAAAGTAGCAGAATATATCTCAAAACAAAAAAATATCCCACTTCTGTATGGAAGTGGAACACCAAGTATTCAGATTATGTATCGAGCTCTTAAATGAGAAATAGAATTATTTCAGTTATTGGAAAAGTATAGGAAGTAATAATCCATAAAATCCCATCCCTCTCCACTTCGTTTCGAGTATACCCCAGGAGTACTTCCTCGCTATCGCTCACAGCGCTTCCCTTTATTAAAGGGAAGAGTTTAATGGTATATTAAAATCCTCAGTGTTCACTGAGATAGTTTTTATTTTTCTCATCTTGAATTATGTTATATCTATGAAGAATTCATGAGAGAGAAGTACAAGCAAGAGAAATAATTTTTTCAGTATTTTCACTCATAGGTTTTTGTGAATGAACTATGAGTTGACCAAGACCTACATCTCATATATGAAGGAGATATTGAGAAGAATATTGAGAGTAATTTTCTTCTATTTCATCAAGAGATTCATATATTTCTCCTTCTTTCTTTGGTTTTTGTGAATCATATCGAAGAGTATAACAGTTTTCTAGCACAGGATGCTTTTCTATATATTGAAGAGACATGCCTTCTATGAGAGATTCTATCTTTTGAAGTAATTCGTGAATAGATTGAGGAGTAAAGTGAGTAAATTCAGAAATAGCTTGGCTAATTTTATACCCAGCAACTATTTGTTCATTCGCTTGATTGAGACGATTATTTGAAAGATGAATAATATACTCAAAAAGTTCTCTTCCGATTTTTGGATGATGAGAGAGAAGAGATTCAATACCAGAATGAGTATCTATTTTTAATAAACTTGCAGATGTGTCTGCAATAATACTGGATTCTTTTGCTGTATTTGAATGCAGAGAGGCTTCTCAAAATATTTCATTTTTTCAGAGTGTTGCGAGTTTTTTTTGCTCTTTTTTTTCGCTAGAAGTATATTTATATACTCCTAGCTCTCATCCCGTAACAATATAGATGTTATTATCTCGTTCTCATTCCAAAAAGAGTGTTTCTCACTGTTTGAGATTCACTGTTTCAAAATCGGGTATTTTTTGGAGGATTTCAAGAGATATCATATTTTATTTCATTAACATATCTACACTATCTTTATCACGTACATAACTCATAAGTGTATCTTTGGTAATCAATCATTTCTTATGGAGTGTCGCAAGATACTTATCCATCAGTACCATTCCATCTTTGAGTGACACTTCAAGAACTGAGTAGAGTTGATGAGTTTTTCATTGAATAATGAGATTTTTTACTGCATCATTGGCTACA
>JAKVBB010000039.1:7009-9241 GCA_022448215.1 Candidatus Altimarinota bacterium
TGTTGAGCCAGTATACCAATAAGACTTTGAGAGAGTTGCATACGAACTTGTGTTTGCTGAGGACCTGGAAATATATCCACAATACGATCAATCGTTTGAACACTATCGTTGGTATGAAGGGTAGAGATTACTAAATGTCCAGTTTCAGCCAGTCGAATGGCTGATTGAATCGTTTCAGTATCACGCATTTCTCCAATCATGATCACATCAGGATCTTCTCGCAAGCTCGAACGAATAGCATCAGGGAAGCTATGAGTAGTGTTTCCTACTTCTCTTTGATTAATGAGTGATCTATCTGAGTTAAAGGCAAACTCTATTGGGTCTTCAATAGTAATAATATGTTTTTTGTGATGAGTATTGATATAATTGATCATAGCTGCCAGATTGGTGGATTTTCATGATCCAGTTGGCCCTGTCACGAGTATGAGTCCTTTTGATTTATTACACATTTCTCTGATATGGTCTGGAAGTCAAAGAGATTCAAGAGTCGGAATATTACTTGGGATATGCCTGAGAGCAATAGAATATCCAGCAGAGTCCATATAACAATTGACTCGGTAACGTTCATTGTTATCTAATTCATAAGAAGTATCAAGTTCTTTTTTTTCAATAAAATTCAGTACTCCACTTTTTCCAGCTATTTGTTCTATAATTTGGAGTATAACTTCTTTTGATATGATTCATGGAGTGAGTGTTTGTCACTCTATAACCACACTTTCTATGTCTCAAATATATCCATTATTATCACGTATTTTTGGCTTCATTCCAGTACTAATATGGATATCTGAGTATCCATTATTCAATGCAGTATCAAAAATTGATTGTAAGAGCTGAGCTGAGGTCATAAAAAATAGAGAAAAATACTTTTCTCTATTTTAAATTTGGATACATGAAATACAATTTATTTTGTTTTTTTATATTGACGGATTCTGTTATTTTATGCTTGCTGTAATACTATTTCATAACGGTAAAATATACTAAACTAAATTTAATCTATTTTAGTAATTATTATTCATATTCTCTAATAAAACAATAGTTTCTATATGATGAGTATGAGGAAACATATCAACGGCTTGTATTTGTATAATATTATAGCTTGAATTTTGGAGTATATATTCACAATCTCTGGCCAGAGTAGCAGGATTACATGAGACATAGATCATATTTTTTGTTCAAAATTTCAATATATCTTCGAGTGCCTTTGGATGCATACCCGACCGAGGTGGGTCAATAATAAGTAGATCAGCTGTATGTCACTGAGATAAAAAGTTTCACAAAAAGTCTTCTACTTTTGCGTTGATAAACTCTATATTTTCTAGGTTATTTTTTGTAGCATTTTTTTCTCAATCCTGTGAAGCAGAAGTGACTAATTCTACTGAATATACTTTTTGGGCTCATTTTTTTGCAAATATCATTCAGATAGTTCCGGTTCCACCGTAGAGATCAAGTACTGTTTGAGAGGGAAGAGTATGTATGTCAGCCATTTGAATAACTTGATCATACAATAACTGTGCTCCTGCAGAGTTGGTTTGAAAGAAGCTGGTAGGAGAGATCTGAAATTCTAAGTCATGGAGTTTTTCAGTGATGGTTTCACTTCCATAAATACACTCTAAATCTCAAATACAAATATCAGCTTTATTTGCATTATGAGACAGATAAATTGATGTAATAATAGGATATTTATTTGCGAGAGTTTGAAAAAAATCTTTTATTGTATCGAATATTTCATTTGAATTTATTTCTGGATGATTCTTAAGATATCCTGGATGAAAACCAAGAAGTATCATTGCTTGATTAGAAAAGTATGTTTTTCTAATCATAATATGTCGAAAAAATCATTTTCCAGTTTTTTGATCATAGACTGGAAGTCAGAGAGTCTTTGAAAATGTTTTTATTTCTCTATATATTTCATTTTGCTCTTCGTCTATGAGGGGACATCATTGCATATCATCTATTTTTGAGAATTCTCATTGTTTATGAAATCATACTTGAAAATGTTTTTCTACTTCTTCTTTGGCAGATATATATTTTCAAAAAGAAAATTCTACTTTATTTCTGTATCCGTCTATTTGAGGAGATGCAAGAATAGGGGAGAAGAGGTTTGCTATATTTGTTTGGTATTTTTTGAGGTATTCAAGGGATTCTTTTACCTGTTCTTGTTTGATTTTTAGTTGTTCTTCATAAGGAATGTTAATCCATTTCCATCCACCCGACATACCATATGGATTTGTT
>JAKVBB010000004.1 GCA_022448215.1 Candidatus Altimarinota bacterium
AAAAGACCTTGATGGTGGTGTCGTAGTATTTGAATTTGCTGGAGAGCTGGATGAAACCAATGCAGACAAAACATTTAAAAATATTTATGATCAAATTGGAGATTTTGCAGACTCAAAAATAGTTTTTAACTTCTCTGGTCTCAAATATCTCAATTCAAAATCTATTGGATACATTGCAGACGTATTCTCAAACATAGAAGATGCTGATGGAGCCATGTGTATTTCTAACTGTAGTGAATGAGTAAAAGATATTCTAGAACTCGTAGGTATCACAACCATCATTCCAACTGTTGAAGCTGAATCAGATGCTGTAGCTGAAGTATCAAAATAAATACTCGGTACAAAAAATAATACTCAATTATGAGTATTATTTTTTTCAATATACAAATCATTTCAATCGTTCACCAAACTCATCCAACCCAAACTCCCCTGCTCTGCTCTCACAATCAACCCTCATTTCAAGAGCTTTTTTGGGAGTCAGTGTCTGTACTGCATCACAGATATCTGAGATACTAAAGTCACTCTTCAACAAAATTCAAGTCTTATTGTGAATCACACTTTCTTTCAAACCTCATTCATCCACTCATATCACTGGTTTTCCTGCACACATAGACTCAACTGGAGTCATTCAAAAATCTTCATCCACAGGAATATAGAGACTGGCAATACAATTCCCTACTATCTCCTTGAGTCAAACATTTCCAGGAAGTGTTTTAAAAATAATATTTGTATATCACTGAGCTAGTGCAAATACCTTCTCTCTTTGAGGATCATTTTCTCAATATATTACGATTAATTTTTTATCTGGCATCTGACAAAAAGCCTCTACTATTTTATCAACACGCTTTGCATCAGAAAGACGAGCATAACTGAGATAATAGTCTCACTGTCATTCATATGCAAATTGAGTAGTGTCCACCGGAGGATAGAGCACTTGAGATGATTTTCAAAGAAAACTTTGAATACGTTTTTGAGTATTTTTTGAATTGGTCAGAATAATATCTATTTTTTCTATATCTCGTTCATACCAATAACGAAATAGAGCAGAGATAATATCAAAAACAGGTCGCAATAACAAAGGAACTTTTTTTCTATAACGATCCTTGAGATCGTAGAGATAACGAGGAGGGGTGTGACAATAATAGACTTTTTTCTGCTTGTGTGTCGTATTTCTGACCGCACTAATACAATCACCCGAAAATAAAACAGTATCATATTCACGGATAAAATGAGTATGAAACAAAAAAGCAAGTTTGAGCTTGATATGACGGAGTCATTTTGTAAATACTTCACTACTCACTGGAATCATATTTCATTCAAATCCTTCTTTTCTCAGGTCAAAACTACCAGGAGAAAAAAATCATGACGCTATATCAGATTCAAGAGCCTTTCCCATCATCATAATCAGTCGTTCTCCACCTCATTTGTACAAAAAGGTATCATGGAGTATGAGTGTTTTTTGTTTATTCATACCCACTATCTTGATAAATAACTATCCAGGAATCGTGAAAAAAACACAAGACCAAATCCTCAAAATATAATTGGAAAGAGAGCTAAAGTTGGATCATTAAAGCCAATCATAAAAGCTCATAAAATAAAACCAATACATCATGCAAACATCGAACTTATAATTCTTGAAGGTCGTTTTTTTGTTTCTCACCACTTCTTTCCAAACAATACATAAATCATAGGAACAGAGAGAATGAGGTTAAATCATACCGCAAATATAGTAAGATGAATAATGTCTCGGAAAAAGTAGCAAACAATAAGTACCAAAATAGATATCAAAGCTGCGTTAATACGAATATTTTTTACCCTATCCTTGATTCAAAATATTCAAACATTTGAAGCAAATGCATGAATAAGAGAATCTACCGTAGACATAAGTGCTGCAAAAAACATCACAATAACTAAGGGAAAAAGTGCTTGAGGAGTATAGAGCTGAATAGCATGGATAAAAGCAGTTGAAGGATCTAGATTTGGCATATTCAACTTAAGCATATATCACATAGTCATAAGCAACAGCACAGATATCAAAATCAGAGGAATGACACTGAGAAATCACTTTTTAATCTCTTTTTCATTTTTTGCACTAAAGAGTAATTGATATCTATCTACAAACGGAAAGGCTGAAAAAATACCAAATATCAAAAATCATGCAACCGTACCAAAAGCCATCTGATCAAACGAAACACTGGCAATAGCTTGCGTATCGATATCTCATATAAGAGATACAGCCATCAACACAAGAACAAAAAGAATCATACCTCATTGAAGAATATCAGAAGTAACGACTCACTTATATCATACATTCATGACATATATAAGCACAATCAACATAATAGAGAGGAGAGAAAATTCGTAAGAAAGTATTCCTAAAAATTCTATAATATTTGCTCATCAAATGACCGTTACCAGTAACCATGCAAACAATGCTATACTTGCAAATGCATCCACAATATGAGCCAGTGTTCGGCTCTGAGAAACATAAAATACTACATCTCAAAGTCACATAAATCATTCTTTTTTTGATACTTTATGAATCTTTGGACCAATATAATAACCCAAGAGTATCATAGCAATAAAGTATCAAAGTGCATAGAGAAAGACTCACATTCAAAACTCGTACATATATGCTGTATAACTAATGAACCAACTGGCTCAAATACTGGTCGCATATTTACTCATTCATATAGACCACCAAGATCTATTTCTTCCAGAAATAAGAAAGTCTTCTTTACTTTGTTTACAAGAGAGAGCCAGAGAAAATCAAATCATAATAAGAATGTAGATTGAAATGTAGAGAATAATTTGAATTTTGATATCCATAATAGTGGGAGATAAAAGTTAAACTATTTCATGTCTGATTGAATTTTTGCTAGGGTTTCAAGTGCTTGAAGCGGTGTGAGTGAATTAATATCAAGCGACTTTATTTTTTGTTCATATTTTGAGCTACATCACGAAAATTCTCAAGGGATATTATCTAAAGACATCTGTTGAGTTGGCAATGTATTGTGAGTACTTTCCATTTGATCCAGCATATCACGAGCTTCCTGTATAATCTCATCCTGAATTCCAGCAAGTGATGCAACATGGAGACCATAAGATTTTTTCACAGATCAGGGAATAATCTTTCTATAAAAAATTATTTTTCCATCATTTTCTCATACCGAAACACTCCAGTTTTTTACTCCTGAAAGTTTTTGTGATTCATCAACTAATTCATGATAATGAGTAGCAAAAAGGGTTTTTGATTGAATGCGGTCATGATTGTGTTTCAAAATAGCCCATGCAAGACTCATACCATCATAGGTGGAAGTCCCTCGACCAATTTCATCAATGATAACAAAAGACCTTTGAGTAGAATGATGAAGAATATGAGCAACCTCTTGCATCTCCACCATAAATGTTGATTCCCCAAGAAATAAATTATCACTGGCTCCAACACGAGAAAAGATTCTATCAGTGAGAGGAATTTTTGCTTGCTTTGCAGGGACAAAACTGCCTATATGAGCCAGAAGCGTAATAAGTGCATTTTGTCGTAAAAAAGTAGACTTTCCTCACATATTTGGCCCTGTGATCAAGTGTATATACTCACTCTCCTTCATGGACAGATCATTGCAAATAAAATCTCACTCAAGATTTTCTATAACTGGATGACGTCCATCAGTTATTTGTATATCATATCCATCATGTATTTCTGGCTTGGTGTAATTATTCTCATACGCACACTGAGAAAAACTACATATCATATCAATATTTGCTATACAAGAAGATTGTTTTTTCATATCATCAAAGTGAGAAAGTATATCTTCTCTGAGATTTCAAAAGAGTTCATATTCTCTTTCAGACATGTGTTGTTGAGCTTCTTGTAATCGAGATTGAAAGTCTTGAAGTTCAGATGTAGTATATCTGAGTGAATTTACCAGTGTCTGGGTTTGAAGCCAATCTTTAGGAGCGTTGTGTGATTGTGATTTTGAAACTTCAATAAAATACCCTGATACTGCAGTGTATTTTATTTTTAGATTTGATATTCCACTTGCTTGAATCAAAGCATTCATATACTCATCTAACCATTGCTTTGCGGTAGCAATAGTTTGTCTGTATGTATCTACTTGTTCATCATAACCATCTTGAATAATATTCCCTTCAGTGACAGTAATACCAGGATTTTCAAGCAGTGTTTGATCAATTCTCTCTATGATATAAGATAGAGTATTCAAATATATAAAAAATATAGAATAATAACGGGTCAAGTTTATCGAAGAAATGGCTTTTGTAAAGAAGTTTTTATCAAAGAAAAGAAAAAAAATTGTACCTCTCAAAAAAAGTCTATACAATAGCAAAAATACTCTTCATTCATTTGACACACTCACCCATGATTCAGATAGAAAAACATGATTCTATTCATGATATTATCAGCAAAATAAAAGATTGCCCCAAAGAATATATTATCCTTCATTTTCCATTTGGACACTGTGTATTACACAATGCAACGGCTCTCAAAATTATAAAAAAAAGCAGTCAATGAAAGGAAATATGTATTAAAACTTCTGATATAACTGCAAAAAAGATCTGAGAAAAGATATGATTCCACTACCGAGTTTCTCAAAGCTATATGCATGATACACCAAAAAGTGAGCTGAGTATAAAAGAATATCTCAAAAAAAGTGCCATCGAGTATAAGGACGAATTTTTGTCTCTTATTCACAAAAAAACACTCATTTCATCAAAATATTCATGACATGAAAATGGGAGAATTACTCCCTTTCTTGTGTATCTATGAGTAGCGATGTTACTCTTTATTTTTATTTATTACTTTGCGGTCAATAAAACATATGTACATATAACACCCGAAATACATATAAAAAATAAGGGAAAAAATTTTGTATTTCAAGAAATGGCTGAAAATGAAATATCTCACAATATCAATCATATAAAAATGAGAAAGATACAAGCTCCTGTATCTTTGAAAAAAACTTTTACTGTTCAATGAGTCGATACGCAAAGTATATCAAGAGCAAGTGGTTCTGTCATACTATATAATCACACTGATGAAGCTATTCCACTCTTAAGAAATACCAGACTGGAAACCGTAGATAAAAAAGCTCTCTTTACTATACCAGATCAAATAAGTCTGCCCGCAGCAAAACAAACAGATGATTGAGTTATTCCATCTGAAACTCGAGTATATGTGCAAGCAAGTATATATAATAGTATTTGAAATTTAGTGGGGACTCAATGAAACCTTGAAGCAGAAACACTCCTTGTTTTTCCATGATTTTGATGAGAGAGAGAAAATATATATGCTCGAGTAGAAAAAACACTACAATGATGAACAGATAATCTCATAAAAAAAATTAGTAGAGATGATATAGAAAGAGCCAAAGACTCTCTAGAGAAAGAATTGAAAAAAGAAGCATTTGATGCTCTTAAAAAAGCAGTAGAAGAGCAAAATGAGATCGGTAATATTACCTATGAAATACTGGGAACATGAGATATTACGGACTACAGTAATGTAGAGATACAATGAGAGGAACTCATAGCTATTGGTGAAAAATCGGATACATTTGAACTCTCAGGAAGTATAACAGCAACAAGTTATATTTATAACAAGGAAATTGTGCTGAGTCGATTAAGAAACTTTATCTCAGAAAATACACTTGATAATGTAGAAGAAGTGCTTTCTGTAAATGAAGATTCCCTCAGAATTGCATACATTATATCTCGCGAAAAAAATCCTCTTCGGGTAAAAGCTACTATGCAGGTAGAGGTATTTTATACATATAATTTCTTGGGTCGAGAAAATTACTATCTTGAAAATTTCAAAAATACAATTGCTGGTTTATCAAAATCAGATGCGATTAAAATTCTTTTAAACAATCCAAAAATTCATGATGTAGAGATTCAAACCAGACCATTTTTCTTGGAAAATGTATCCTGAATTCCAAATAATATTATTTTTAAAGTAGAGGATTAATACAAATAACCCACCGTCTTCCACTCCATTCCAGACACCTCCCTTAAAAAGGGAGGAATAAAAAGAATTCCATAAAACTCTTCCCTTTTAAAGGGAAGTACCGAACAAAGTGAGGGGATGGGTTATATAATGAGAAGATTATTCCTCTAAACACCTATTGCACTCTGTCTCAGTAATATACTTATCAAAGAGTGTATAAAAATACTCTCTGACTTCTTGTTTTTCTCGGTAATATCCATCTCTCGAGTCTTCAAGAGTATACAGAATATCGAGTTGTGGATCTTTTTTTAGGAGTGTTGTATAATCTCTTTTTGTATAGAGGAGTCATCCGATAAATACCGAATATATCTTTGAAAAATCTATTTTTTCACTTACATATAAAAGAAACTGTTTATATATGTTTTTATAGTCTTTGGTTTCAATAAGTGGCATAAAACGAATTCATACTTGATATCATTGTTCGATGAGTTTCTCAATAGCAGTAATTCGTGCATCAAGTGCAGGAGTAAAATGTTCATATGTCTGAATAATTTCGCTCGGATTCAGAGAAAAGGCAATCTCAGTATTTCTGATATTCTGATATTCCAAGAGTCTAGCTATATTGATTGATTTTGTACGAATTTCCATTTTTACATTATCAAATCACTCAAAAAATGGAATAAAATTTTGAGTAAACTGTGTCAGAGAATCGGTTGCAAGATTATCAGAGTAGTCAGAACTATAGAACCAAATAGGTGTATCTGGGTCTTTTTTTCTTACCTGTGTAATCTTTTCAGCAATCTGTTTTTGTATTTCTTCATAATTTACAAAAAATACTGTTGTGTTATTACGAAATGATCCTCTCAGATAGCAATAACTACAATCATAAATACAGTTGAGAGAATTTTTAAAGAAAAATCCATACCCTTCATGACCATATCACTTTGGTGCTTCTGATATCGCATTTTTTACCCCAGCAATAATCATAGATTTTTCCACTCATTTTGCGAGAGGTTTATCAAAGATATTTTTATAGTTGCTAATCAATAAAACTGAAGCATTGGGATATTGCTTCAGTATATTTTGAGTAATAGGGTTATCTCTATATTTTTTTTCTACATAAGTAATCATAGTAGAGAAGAAAAATGTTAAATACTTTTACATCCCATCCCCCTTCGGGTACTTCCCTTCACTTGAAGGGAAGAAATAATATTTTCTATTTTTCTTTATATTTCCTCCCTTTTTGAAAGGGAGGTCTCCGAAACGGAGTGGAGGAGGGTGGGATTATATATTATTTACTTCTTCCGATTCGTCTTCCTGATCTATTCGATACTCCTCTTGAATCTCTTCTTTCTCATCCACCTCGTCTATTTCCTCATCTAAAACCTCATCCTGATCTTCCTCCTCCTCATCCATTCGTTTTTTGTTTCGCTTCTACTACCAGTGGTTTTCGTGGATTTTTTTGCTTAAAGATAGCGAGGAGAACTTCTGCATCATCTGGAGTAACATTGATAAATGAAAATTCTCGAAGCACTTCGATTCGTCCTACGTCTCACATCTTTTCTCCTGTTTCTCTTTCGAGGAATTGAATCAGCGTTCATGGAGACATGTTATCGTTTCGACCTTTTGCTACAAAGAGTCTTCTCTGACCATTTGGTCCACTTGCAACAGTTCGAGAATCTTCTTTGACATCTGCGTAGTGTTCTTCATCAAATTCTGTATTGTATCCTTCTTTGAGAAGTGCAGATACCACTTGTTCTGGGGTTCCTGTTTCTAAAAGTTCCTTTGCAAACTCAAGGTAATATTTCCCTTCTTCTGAATCAATCATTTCTTTGGTATTTTTAATGAGTCGTTTCTTTTTGAATTCAATAACGTGTGAAGGATCTGGAAGTTTTGAAACATCAATTTTTTGCTTAATGAGTCGTTCGATAAAAATAAGCATTCGACTATCTCTTCGAGATACAAAACTAATCGCTTCCCCTTTGTTCCCAGCTCGACCTGTTCGACCGATACGATGAGTATAGGTTTCTGCATTATCTGGAAGTGAGTAATTCACTACATGTGTGAGGTTATTTACATCAATCCCTCGTGCAGCAACATCAGTCGCAACAAGGATAGTAATGGTTTTGTTTTTGAATCGAGTAAGTGTTTTTTCTCGGCTTCTTTGTTCGATATCTCCATGAATTCCTTCTACTTTATAGCCTCTATTCATAAGTTTTACTGATACTTCATCAACATCAGCTTTTGTTTTACAGAAAATAATTCCATAGAAATCAAACTCTACTTCGATGACTCGACACAGAGCTTCAAATTTGTCTCGTTCGTTTACTTTGTAGCATACTTGCGTGATATTTTTGTTGGTTTTTTCTTCTCGTTTGATACTTACGGTATCGTGATCTCCAATATATTTATGAACAATATCTTGGATAGATTTTGGCATAGTCGCAGAAAAAAGAAGTACTTTCTTTTGTTCTGGTGTATGTTCAAGGATTTCTTCTATTTCTTCTTTGAATCCAATATTGAGCATTTCATCTGCTTCATCGAGTACAAAATAAGTAATATTATCTAACTTGAGTGTTTTTCTTTTCATGAGATGGTCCTTTACTCGCCCTGGAGTTCCCACAACAATTTGAGGCCCTCTTTTGAGTCCCATAATCTCGTCTCGGATATTTTGCCCTCCGTAGAGTAATTGAATTTTTGCTGTATTAGCTGAAAATGACTGAATTTCTTCAGCAACTTGAATAGCCAGTTCTCGTGTAGGAGCGAGTATAATGGCTTGAACATGTTTTGCAGATGGATCAAGTCGTTCCAAAATAGGAATACCAAAACTCGCTGTTTTTCCGGTTCCTGTTTGAGCTTGTCCAATAATGTCTTTGTCTCCATTCAGAAGAAGTGGGATGACTCCAGCTTGAATAGGTGATGGGTGTTGGTAGCCTTTTTTTTCGATTGCCTCGAGCATTTTTGCTGAGAGTCCGAGGTCTTTAAAAGTAGTTTGTTGTTCCATGTGTTTCGAGTTATAACTCCTTAAATATACCCCTCAGTAAGGGGGAATAAAAGAATAGGAGTAGAGTAAAATAAGTCCTTTTGGAAACTCACTTTACTATATTATAATCGAGTTTCTTGGGACACCTGTTTTTAAAAGCGAGGAGAGTATATAGAGATGAGTCAGAAAAGCAAGAAGAAATAAAATAACCTCCGAAATTTCGGAGGTTATTCATAATGGTTAGTCTTCTTGATAAACATTACATATACTTCTATTACTTTGAGAGTTAATTAGATGTAATAACTGTGCAAAAGTGCTATCACCATGATGTGGATGATGTGCATTGTAAGTACATTGAGATGGAAGTTTCATTCTCATTTCTCCCCCATCGATACTATATCCCAACATACCATGAATATCAGTAAATGTAAGTGCATCTGATAGTGATACTAAAATACCAGAGTATTTTTGGTATTTTTGACGCATCATAGCAATATTATGTTCGTCGTCTGTTTCATGTACATACACTAATACTAGTGTATGTTTTTGAGCAATATCATCCTTACATCGGTCAAATGAAACAGCTTCATATCCATTATCTCGACAATATTTCATAAACTGAGAACCTACTGAACTCCAACCTACCATAACAAAACAAAGTTTTTTCATACCTTTCTCCCCTTTTCAAGAAAATTTGTGTTTCTGTTTTGATAATAATATTTATAATTTTTTATTAAGCGAAGTCAAATATTTCATTGACTTCATTCAATATTTTTATATAAATATTACACTTCCCTTTTTCAGGGAACGAAAACATCGAAATAAAAATGAATGTAAAAAAGGGGTCAATAAATAATTGACTCCTTTTTATTTCTCTAAAAAGTACTGAAATATTTTTTGTACCACTTGAATATTCACTCGCTGTGCTGCAAAACGATAGTGCTCTCAATCAAGTTCCTCTTGAAAAGTACATATGTGAGTATCTCAATAAAAACACTTTATACCATACTGAGTCTCTTTATCTCATAACTCTTCAATGTGAAATTTTCCACCATTTTCTTCATTATAAAATTTATACTTATTTAGAAGCGAAAAAAGCTTTACTGGAGCCATAATATTTTCGTCACAAATACGATCATAAATTACCTGAATCCACTGTTTTTGTCACAGTACGAGTGCTGAAGGAATCAACCACCCCCAATTACAAGGTGGTTCAGATACAATACAATCTGACATCTTTTGAATAATATACTCTGGAATATTTAAATAGCTATTTTGTTCAGATGCTCGAATATAGTGCTTCATGTCGTAGGTATGTATTTCTCTTCAGAGTCTATTTTCAGTACGAATAACAAAGTTCTCTGACCTTTCTTGAGCTCTCAAATTTCTTCTCTCTGCTTCTATTTTGAGCCGTATTTCATTCATATAACTGCATAGTCTATCAAGATCATTCTTTACGTATGAAGACTTATTTTGACGAAGAGTATTTTTTATTACACGATGTACAACAGTATCAGCATACCTCCGAATCGGTGAAGTAAAGTGAGTATAATCATGTATTTGTAAGCCGGTATGTCATCATGATTCAGTAGAATAATATGAAATATCATTTCTCTTATCATGCCTTTTATAGATTGGTGCTATTTTTCACGCACTTTTATTGGCTGCTACTGCTGAAGATTCAATAATATCATGGGCTACACGAGTCAGTGGATTGTACGATGTATATTGTGATTGTTTTCCAAGAGAGAGTCTTCTATCATCATCAAGATAAAATCAACCTCATGCCAGTGATCTCTGATACCTCAATTTTTCTGAAAGTTCATACAAAAGTCCGAGTTGATCATGGTACTGGGCATCAGGATTCATAAAATCTTCTCGAAATGTTTCGTAATTATATTGCCGTTTATTTCTGAAATGAGATTCATATATCTCTTCATGTACCACATATCACTCATGATCAATATCCATTTGAATCGTGAGTGTTTTATTTTTGCGTCACGGAATCTCAGCAAGCGATAAAAGATCATTTGAAAGACGATGATCAATCATAGGGATAATATGGTCTTGCCAGTATATACTGGTCGTTCGCTTGAGTGCCTCCCGATCTATTGGGGTATTCTCATCAAAATACTCTATCACATCAGATATATGTACAAAGAGACAATACCCTTTCTGAGTTTTTTCAACCCATATAGCGTCATCTAAATCCATAGAATTTTTTCCATCTATCGTAATTCATTCGACCTCTTTTCGATGAAGAGCATTATCTGTAATTCAGTGTCGTAAAATATCCTCTACTTGAACTTTTACCTCATCAGGAAATACGGTAGAAAGTAGTTCATTATGAGAGGGAATAACAATCTCTTTTGAAAAACCTACAGCATGTAAATAAGAAGACATAGATGACAAAGAAGAGGAAATATTATTTTACAATTTTTAGCTCTGGTTTAGAACTACTTGTAGAGGTAATTATTTTATCTCAATGAGAACTCGATACAACTCTTAGTTCTCACATTTGTCCAGTTCCTCATATTTTTTTGAGCTTTAATTCGTAATAATGTCTTTGTGCTATAAGTGTATTTAAAAAGAAATCTTCTTTTTGATGATCTTCTATATCTTGGTTTTGTTCATAAAAATCAAGTTTCTGATTTACATAAGTATCTAATAAGTCATCATCAAATATACCATCTTCTCAATTATGGTATGCAATCATATCATTATATCTCTGTAAATATTGCATATATTTTTCCTTTCTACTTTCATCAGATACAATATTACCATTCATATCTATATCAACTATTTCATCACTTCTATAAATAGATGCTGAGTATACACATGTGTCTTCATCATCTCCGATAATACTAAAAATTTCTCATCGAACATTAATAGGGAGTACTTGATGATTTAAAGTGTCTGATAAGATATACCATATTCCACCTACTTGGAAGTCTCGATTTTCAGAATTTTGAAGATTTTCATGATGAGCAATAATATCTTGTACTCTTGTTTGAAAGATATTTCATACAGTAGACATAGAAACATCTTTCAATTGAGTATAAATTTCCTCACAAGCAAGTACAGCCACAGCAATTTGATCTGATGTATATTTCCATACTTCTGAACTTGTTGTAACATTGTTATTAAAGTCCTCTCTTACATAAGCAAGGAAAGCTTCCATATCTATTCTATCCGAAAAAATTTCTTGAATAAAATCATAAAATTCAGGAGTAAAACTTCCTGTTTCTTCTTTTCTTCTAAAATCCATGTTTTTTCAAGGGTATTTCTTCTTATGCCACTGCTTTAACCATTTATATACAAGTTTATTTTTAAAGATATCTGATATATTATCACAGTGTGTTTCTCATTTAATAATATAATTCATTTCAGCAAAATTAGGAGGACTTATTATACACTATATAATATAATAATATATTTTGATTTGTCTAGTACTTGGCATACTCTAAAAAAACAAATAAAAAAACATTCTCTACATATGTATTAAATGTTTTTTCGTTTTTCAATGGCAGGCCCACTAGGAATCGGTGCTTCCATCCCGCTAAAGCGGGACTCCAGTCAGCCATTCGGTGATTGCTCTTATTCATCGCAATCAGTTTCCATCTTTGCGCTACGCGCAGACTGGAAACCAGAGCCTCAGTTCGATTCCTTAATACAAACTATCTTTTGCAACCAAAAAATACCCTCACTTACGTTTGGGTATTTTTTTAGTTACAAATGGCAGGCCCACTAGGAATCGAACCTAGAGCGCGGGATTTGGAGTCCCGAATTTTAGCCGTTAAACTATGGGCCTAAATTCCCTCATTATTTCCTCCCCCTTAATAGGGGGGAGGTGTCCGATAGGACGGAGGGGGGTTATAAAAAACCGAATTAGATACTAAATCGAGTAAACGATTCAAGAGCACCTTCACCGATAAAAGCTTTTACTTTTACATTTGGATCAATAACAAAAGCTTGTTCAGTAAGAGAAATTTCTGATTTAAATTTCCCCATTTTTCCTTCAATAATTTTGAGAAGAACATCATCTGATTTGTTCCCCATTTTTTCGTCGTTTTTCATCGCTTCGAGTTGAATAGATTTTTCTTTTTCAACGATTTCGTCTGAAATATCTTCTGGAGTAAGGTATTCTGGATTTGCAGCTGTAACGTGCATAGCTACTTGTTTGAGTTTTTCTTCATCCGTACCAGATACTGCAGATACTACTGCTGCAAGTTTAGCATTTGAGTGAACATATGATGCAACCGCACCAGCAGAAATAATAGTATAATCTTTTACTTGAAGATTTTCTCCAAGTTCAAGAGCAAATTCTTTGTTGATCATTTCTTGAGCTTGATCTTTTGAATCAGCACCATTTTCTTTTAAAAATTCTGCTACTTGAGTAAGCATACCTTTAAAGTTATCAGAATTTGCAAGAAAATCTGTTTCACAGCTGACAGAAATTACGTATGCATTTCCATCTTCTACTACTACTTTGATTCATCCTTCTGTTGTTTCTCTGTCTGCTTTTTTTGCTGCTTTTGCAAGACCTTTTTTTCGTAGCTCATCAATAGCTGCTTGAATATCACCATTTGTCTCAGTAAGTGCTTTTTTACATTCCATCATACCAATACCAGTGATTTCTCTCAGTTCTTTTACTTGTGCTGCAGTAATTGCCATAGTTTTATGAGATTAGATATTAAATTAACCACCCCTACTCTCTTTGTTGGTCTCCCCTCCTTAATAAGGAGGAGTTAGGGGTGGTGGGGGGATTATTTTTCTTCTGTTTTTTTAGCTGGAGTTTTTTTCGCAGCTGGTTTTTTGGTGGTTTCTTTTTTTTCAGCTGTTTTTTCTTCCATTTTCTTTACAGGAGCTTTTTTTGCTCCAGTAGCTGGTCGAACCGGTGCTTTTACTTTGATATTTTTCAAAACGTTTGCAAGTTCTGCTCCAATAAAATCTGAAGATTTTGTTGCATTTGTATTTGCAGGAATAATAGCTTCCACTACAGAATCATCACCATTTGTACTCGCTACACCATATACTTTTAAACCAAGACTATTCCCTTCTCGAACTGCTTGTGTTTCATATACAGTATCAAATACAAAAAGTACTTCAGGTACTCGTTTCATTTCTTTCAAACCTTTAAATGCTTTATCAAGTTTTTCAAGTTCAAGGAGTTTTCCTGCTTTTTCTTTTTTAGTGAGTTGATCAAATGTATTATTTTCTGCATCTCTTTTGAGTTGAAGATAGGTATTAATTCTTCTTTTGATTGTTTTGAAATTTGTAAGAAGACCAGGAACCCATTTTTCTGAAACATAGTAGTGTCCAGTTTCTTCAGCAAGTTTTACAAATGCATCTCGTGATTGCAGTTTTGTTGCAACAAAAAGAATTTTTTTCCCTTCTGATGCAAGTGCTGAAAGTTCTTTTTTAACAAGTTCGAGTTGTTCTGACGTTTTAACAAGATTAATAACGTGAATTCCATTTACACTTCCATAAATGTAGTCTCGCATTCTTGGGCTCCAATAATTTGTTTTGTTCCCAATGTGGAGAAGGTTATCAAACATTAAATTGAGTTGTTTTTTGTCCATGTGTGTTATATTTAATCAATTAAGCAAGATCCTCTTCGTTCCTCCCCTGCTAGGGGGAGGTCAGGTGGGGAGTCTTTATATAAATATTTCTGTTCCTTCATGAGAGGATTCCCAAAAATATCTTATTTCCTACTTCCCCCTTGAAGGCCTTTAGGTCATCCTTTTGGATTATCCTAAAGTAAGGGGTATTGAGGAAGTTAGAAAGTTTTATTTTTCTTCTTTTTTTGCTTCTTCTACTTCTTTTTCTACTTTTTCTACTTCATCGTCTGATGATTTAGCTGCTTTTTTGTCTTCTTTTTTAGGAGCATCTTTTGGTGCTTCTTGAAGCGCTTTAAGAGAAAGACCAATTCGTTTTTTCTCTGGTTCAAAGTTGATAACTTTTGCTTCAACTTCTTCACCTACTTTTACATAATCTCTAATATCTGTCACTACATTGTGAGAGATTTCTGAAAGATGAATCAAACCTTGAATTCCACCTTCGAGATCCATAAATGCACCAAATTTTGAAATTCGTGAGATAGGAGCTTTCACTGTATCGTTGAGTTTCACTTTTTTTGCCAATACATCCCAAGGATTTTCTTTGAGTCGTTTGATAGAAAGAGAAATTTTTTCAGAATCAAGTCCAATAATTTTTACTTTTACTTTCATTCCAACTTTTGCAAATTTTGAAGGATCATTTACATGTCCCCAATCAATCTCAGAAACGTGCACAAGACCTTCTAGACCATCAAATGTAACAAAAAGACCGTATGAAAGAATACCAGAAACCACTCCTTCCACAATATCACCTTCTTTAAGATTTTTGAGTGCTTCTTCTCTGTTTTCTTCGATCGCAGCTTTTTCAGAGAAAATAATTTTCTTTCCTCCTTCGTCTACATTAATAACTCGTACTTTGAAATCTTCTCATACAAGTCCTTCAAGATGAGCAAGAATTTTTTCTGGATCTGCTCCTTCTACACGAGGATAGTGAAGTGGAGTCAATTGAGAAACCGGAATAAACCCTTTGAGTCCATCAATGTCAACCAAAAGACCTCATTTGTTGGCTTCGGTTGGTCGTACACTGATCACTTCGTTTGATTCATTGTACTTTGTAAGGTTGCTCAAATTTTTTGCTTGATTCGCTCGTTTTAGAGAAAGAATCAAAAGACCTCTTTCAATAGAATCTCCAAGAACCATTACATCAATTCCTTGACCTGCTTGAAGTTCACTTAAATCAGTAGTATTACCAATTTCTTTACTCACTACCAATCCTGAAAATTGGTTATTTACGTTTACGAGAATATTTTTTTTCTCGATTTTTACGATCGTTCCAGAGATTATTTCACCTTCTTTTGGGTATTGAATTTCTGGAGATGCGTCAAAGAGCTCTTGAAATAGAGCCATATTGTTTTCTGCCATCTGCATAAAAACGTTATAAAATAAAATGTTCTAAAAGACTTTTTGTATTTTCCTCGCGGAGCGAGAAAATACACTTATGTCTTGTATAAAAGAATATGTAAACTATGATATAGTTTGTTCAGACTTTAGATCAAATCTGATATTCTTAAAAGTTAGGTAGTAAAAATTTTGAAATGAATTTTTGAAAATTTTCACTATAAAACCTTTAAAAAAAATGGGGTGCCCGATGGGGTTCGGCTCTCTACGAGTAGGCCATTCGTTTTTATTGCTCTTATTCATCGCAATAAAATTTTGCTTCCGCAAAACCCTCAGTTTCTCACCCTCAACACTCAACTATAATTATAGCATTGTGTAAAATAGGTTTTTTTATTTGTATAATGGGGTGCCCGATGGGGTTCGAACCCACGACCTCCAGAGTCACAACCTGGCATTCTAACCAACTGAACTACGGGCACCATAACGTAAAAAATGACCTTCAATTTTTGAAAGCAAGGAGAGTATATGAAAATTGTCATTGTTGTCAAAAGAAAAATACTTGATTTTTCCCATCAGAAGAATATAATGACTATAATTTATTGTATAATTTTTTTGATTATGAGAGCAAATCAATTAAATACACCGACATCACTCAAAGAAGGTCAACAAAAAATGGGACCACTTATTTCGAGTTTATCACCCGAGGAATTCAAAAATATAAATCTAGATGCTATTCTTGAAGCTGGAAGTGTTCCAGTATTTCAATGAACACCTACTCTATCAACTCGTGATTTAGCAGATAGTACCTATGATATGAGAGATATACACTAGAGGCAATAAAAAAAGACCATGCTGGTCTTTTTTTATTGTGCTTTTTTTCTTACTCATACATGTGGGAATTTTTTCTCTATTTTTTCAGTCATAAACCTTCCGGATTCCTGTGATGTATATGATTCTATATAACTTGATTTTAAAGTTTCTTCATTCTTTTTTGCTGTTTCTTTAGATTCTTTTTTTGCCTTATACATAGCTCTATCAGCAAGTTGCATAAGTATAGAAAAATTTATAATGAGAGTATTTTTCTCTTTTGGGTCATAGGTAGATCATCCAATACTGATAGAAAGGTTTATAGGTAATACTTCTCCAGTCTCTTCATTGATAAACTCATAGCTATTTAATTCTGCCATTATTTTTTCTGCTATGATTTGTAATTGTTCTTTAGATACACCAACCAAAAGTGCAGAGAATTCATCTCATCCCCAATGTGTAGGAAATGAAAAATACTCTTCCCCATCAATATTTATTCCTGGAATTTTTTCAAAAATACCTAAGAGGGTTTCACCAACTACTTTAATAATTAGATCTCCTGCCAAATGACCAAATCTATCATTGATACTTTTAAAAGAATTAATATCTATCATAAAAGTTGAAACAGGTATTTCTTTTTCCTGTCACATTTTAAGGTATTTTTTTCCCCACTCATTATGAAATGATTTATTAAACATCCCAGTAAGAGCGTTTCGTATCGCTGCCTCGCTCGTACATTTTTCGTGATATAATTTTTCCACCACTGACCAAAAGCTATTATTGATATCTGTGTAAAATTCTTCGCTCAATCCTGATTTTTCTGAGTCACTTAATCATCCATAATATTGCATTCATGAAACCGGCATACTTCTATTCAATGACAAAGCTTTTATGTTATCAAGAGAACATGCTTCTAAAAAGAATTTTGGACTCTTTTTTAATTCAGAGATAAAAGTAGCGAGCATTGATCCAATAGAGATATTCTCTTCATTTTGAATTCACATATAAAACTCCATTTCCGAAACATCATCTCACATACTCTGAATATTTTCAAATAACTCCCGAGTACTTTTTGCCTCTAAAAATCATCGGCATATTTTATTCTGAAGATCTTGATTTACATGTTGTGAAATTTTTATTCATTGTTCTGCAATTTCTTTTTCTCTTTTACTGAGACAATTCAGTATTTTATCTACAAGACTATTATATTCTTTTTGTTCATTTAAAACTCATACAGCAATACTTTTCCGACATTTTTCAACTTGCTCTTTAAAAGCTACAGCTGTCTCCTTATTTTTGTTAGTCATAATAAAATCTAAAAAATAATTTAATTTAATATATGTACTAAAAAAAATAAGTCAAGAAGACTTATTTTTGAGCAATGTTTTTGATTTTTTTGAGCATTTGTTCTCGTTTATTTGTATCATCTCTTGATTTCCCCATAGTATCAAATATCTGAAAGTCAGTGATTTTGATACCACAAAATCCAAGAATATACATACTGAGATACCCTTTAAGTCGCATCGCAAATGGAAACAGTTTATAAATAAACCCTGGAGCATCGCAGGTAGCAAAGACTTTAGCAGTTTTGCCTGTCAGAAGCTTATCTACCTTACCACCCGAGTGAAATTTGAATGCAAAACCAGAAGAGAAATTGACATCAAAGAAGTTTTTCATAATAGCTGGCATACTTCCCCACCAAATTGGAAATACAAATATATATTCATCTGCTTCACTCATTTTGCTTTGAATTCGATCTCTCACTTTGTTCTCTGCTCATAGATCAGACATCTCTTCAAATGCGAGGAAATCTTGAGCATATTTTTTGTGATAGAGATTCATAATCTCTACTTCATTTTTATTTGCTTCACTGGCTTTTTTAAAAGTTTTTGCGATTTTATGTGTAAACCCTTTTGAACTCGGGTGTGCCGTGATAATAAGTTGTTTCATATAAAAATAATATAGATAATAATGCGATAAGTATAGTGTGTTTTATTGTTGATGCAAATATATCAACAACTATTTCTTCATTTTTTTATAAGCTATGTATGCCACTCATACACTCAGGAGCGTAAAACCAAATTTTTTGTAGAGATGTACCGAGGCCTTTCTGCGTTCACGCGTCACGAGTACAGCATAATCACTCCCCTTTTTATTTCAAATATAATCGAGTAGCTTTCAAAAAAAGTGCTTCCCCACTCATTTTCAACGTAGCCCTTTATCTACGATAAAATCATCAATATAAGAGACTTTTGTCCCAAGTATAGAGTCTGTCGTGACGGAAGCCAGGGCTTTTTTCTTGGTTTGCTGGTTCTTAGAAAATACAAAAAACTTTTTTTTGAATCCAAACATAACAAAAATAACTCCCACCACCCACTTATATATCTTTGGGGATTTCATTTTTTCAAGCAGTCGCTTCTCTCATCTGACGAGAGTATCTTTTGAGGTGATTTGTTTCATGAATATATGGAAAAATATTTAGATGAATACTATTGCAATTCAGTCCAAAGTAAATAGTATTTTTTTTGACATTTTGCTTCCTTTTTAAAAAGGAAGCTGGCACGCGTATGCGTGACTGATGGATTTATCTTATAATTCAAACTCGTGCAAAATTTTCCCTTTGAAATCATTCTCGATTGGTACCAACACCATGGTCGTCATACCCTCCCTTGGAGACAACTTCAAACTCCCTATCATGTATGGATCAGTGAAATATTCTTACAGCAAACTCAAGTTGAGAGAGTCAAAGATTATTTCAATCAGGTCGTCGAAGCATTCCCAACAGTGCAGGACTTTGCAAAGCTCAGCTATGATGAGTTTTTTCCTTATTACCAGTGACTCGGCTACTATTCACGAGCCAGAAACATGCTCAAAACAGCAGGAATTATTGTAGAGCAGTATGATGGAGTATTTCCAGATACCTATCATGAACTCGTCTCACTCCCATGAGTTTGACCCTACACAGCTCAGGCTATTTTATCGTTTGGTCATAACCAAAATATACTGGCTTTTGATACCAATATTGAGAAAATATTTTCCAGATATTATTTTGGAAACAAATTTCAAAAGCTCAGTAAAACAGAGAAACAAGAGTTGCAAGAAATGTTTGAAGAGTTCTGTTCTACTCCCCCTCCTGCTAGGGAGGGGGTTGGGGGGAGGGGCTGAAGAGAGATAAATGCTGCCATGATGGATTTCTCCAGTATCATTGACCTGAACCAAGTAGGGCTTATAGATTTTGAAAATTATCCTCTGAGAAGTTCAAAGTTTTTTGAAACAAAAGGAAGTCTTGAAATAGCTCCTGCAAAAAAAACTTCTATGAAGTCTATAAAAAAAGACGATGCAAAGATCATCGTTATACTCCATGAAAACCATGAAACATATTTTTCCGCTCACCCTGACGAATTCAGGGCCTTTCATCTGGAGCCTCATTCATGAGATCACCGGCACTATATCCAAGATATATTTAGGCAGCAATATAGTCTCGAGCTCTCAGTACGTCCAGTATACAAAAAACTCACTTGACCTGAATGAAACTATTTCTTCTATCATGCTCAGATTCAATCCTGAGAACATGAGTTTGGGGAGTTTGGTAAAAGTGAAAAACTAGAGTGGGAAAAACGATTTAATTAACATATAAAAATATATGAAAGAAATTATATTCTATGGAAGCTATCTGGTCTTCCCTTTTCTTGCGTACATCATTTGGAGCAAAAGACTCTCCATTACTATAAGAGTAATCCTCATCATACTCAGTATTATTTTTGTTTGGTCACGATTTATTGAACCCTATACTATACGTATACAACACACCGAAATAGAATTGTGATTTCAAGCCAAGATAGCACTGGTCGCTGATTTGCATATCGGAAAATACAAGAAAAAATCCTATGTTGAAAAACTCGTACATACACTCAATACGCTCGAGGTCGATATGGTACTCATCGCGTGAGATTTCACCTATTATCCTAAAAAATGAAGTCTCAAAGAAATTTTTTCACCGTTCAAGGATCTCAAGCATACAACATATTGGGTACTGGGAAATCATGATGTAGAACAACCATGACCACCACTTCGAGATGAGCTCATCAAAGCTTTGGACTACGAGCATCTGCATTATCTCAACAATGATGTAAAAAAGATATCAGGTATAACGCTCATATGACTTGGAAGTCACTGGAACAGAGAAGATGATACCTCTCTACTCGATACATATACTCAACAAGATAACATTATAGTGCTCACACACAATCCTGATACGGTATCAAAATATACAAACTATCATGCTGATATTACACTTGTCTGACATACTCATGGATGACAAATACGTATCCCTTGGTTATATAAGTATGCTATACCTACCAGATGAGATTTTGACAGATGACTGAGTACAGAAAAATATTGACTCCTCTATATTACCGCATGAGTATGAGAAACAGGGCTGCCGATGAGATTTCTCAATCCTCCTACTATTGATATACTTAATATAAAAAAATAAATTACATCCGCTCTACAAAACGTTTTACATGTTCATAGATATCATCTCTTTTTCCAATAAGCACAACATATATAGTGGTATCGTCATATCTATAAATAACTCGATATTTTCAAACACGAATACGACGCAAAGGATAAAATCATACGAGTCCAATACTTTCTTGCCCCTCAGCATCGTCTTGAAGTTGCATCAGATGCTCAGCAATATTTTGTGCTAATTTTTTATCACTTTTTTGAAGTTTCTGGAGAAATTTCAGAGCCTTTCTACTCATATCTATCTCTCTCATATTATGCAGATATCAAGTTATCTAAAAGTTCTTTGGATGATTTTTTTCATACATAATTTTCTTTTTTATCTTCTGCTCTTGCTAATGTACCCCAGATCATATCTTCGAGGGCTTCGTCAGATTGTATCTTTTGTACAATGGCATCTAGAATATAAGCTTTCATAGAGATATCATAACTCGCTGAAAGCATTTTAAGGGTTTGAGAAAGTTCTTTTGGAATATCCAAAGTAAGTCGTGCGTTAGCCATATCATAAATACATAAAATATAATGATTTCATTATATCTGTATTTCTGTATAAAAGCAAGTAGAATTAACAAAAACTCTCAAGGATTACCTTGAGAGTTTTTTATTATAACTATTCCCCATCCACCTGCCATACTGGAAGTGGATCTTCAAAGTTTTTCCAAGTTTCTGGATCTTGCATCTCTTCGTCAGTGAGTAAAGCACTATCAAGCATCGCAGTAATAGAGGCTTCATCCATGTCTACTCAGATAATCACAAGTTCATTACGACGGTCTCCAAATGGAGCATCTCCAAACTCTTTTTCATATTCCCTGTTTTGTTCTGGAGAATAGAGTATTCGTTCTTCTCTGGAAAAACTTCCCATCCATCGTCCCATTGGATCTATTTTGATACTCCCTCCTGCGAGACTCCAGTTTCCTGCATAGTCATTTCGTGAAGCAAGCCAAAAGATTCATTTTGACCGAACGACTCCTGACCAGTTTTCACTGGCTATTTCTGCAAATCTTTTTGGATGAAATGGGATCTGTTTTTTATACACAAAAGATGTAATACCATATTCATCGATTTCTGAAGTATGAGTATGGTGTCATCCTCATTCGAGTTCCTTGATCCAAAGTGGACTCATGCTCGCTTTGTCAAAATCAAAAAGTCCGGTATCCACTATCTCATTTATATCTACCTTTGACTGTGTGGTTTCGATAATTTTGGCATCCGCTTGGAGTGATTTGATCACTCATTTTATATATCTGAGGTCTGCATCAGATACCATATCTACTTTATTGAGAATGAGAATATCACAGAATTCAATCTGTTCTACTATGAGATTGACCAGTGGACGATCGTCATCTTCTCCCAGTCCCATATTGATCTCAGCAAGCGTTTTATCGCTTCCAAATTGATTCATAAAATCATAGGCATCTACCACCGTAACCATGGTATCCAGATAGGCAAACTGTGAGAGGTCAATTCCAGTTTCTTCATCCACAAAACTAAATGTCTGAGCAACAGGAACAGGTTCAGATATACCAGTACTTTCAATCACAATGGCATCATATTTTCACTCTTTTGCGAGTTTTTCTACCTCAATGAGCAGATCTTCTCGAAGAGTACAACAGATACAACCATTAGACATCTCTACGAGTTTTTCTTCGGTTTGGGAAAGTATGTTTCCATTTTGCACAAGATCTGCATCTACATTAATCTCTCACATATCATTCACAATCACAGCAACTTTTTTGTCTCATCGTTGCCCCAGAATATTATTGAGAAGGGTGGTTTTACCAGCTCAAAGGAATCATGACAGGACGGTTACAGGAATTTTTTTCATTACATTACAGTATTATTACATAATCATTATTGATACTCTGTCTCAATAATATGTAAATATAGTATATATTTTTGCAGTGAGTCAAGTATTTTTATCTATAAAAAAATCCCCCAAGCATACAGTTGAGAGATATTTTTTATAGATATTATACTAACGTGATTCAAATCCTTTTGGAGGATTGATTTGATTCTCTGGATCATAGATAACGAGCGTTGAAGTATTTTCATATTCATCGCTGTCTTGTATTCCATTTGCATTTTTATCCCAACCAGCATTTCAGATTCTGAGGAAATTCAAATCATAACTTCTGGCACTGTCATAGTCACTGGTCAAACCACCTCCTGGAAGAATATAATTATTCCCATCTCCAAGAGCTCCACCAATCGTATTTCGAGTAAAAATATTTCCAGTGATTCGTAGTTGTGTTTCACTACTTCCATCAGAAAGAAGAGCTCCATCAGCATATATCATGGCCTGAACATCGGTAACATGATTCTCAATCTCAATGTTTCCCGCAAGTACAATAATACCAACTCGGGAAGATATATTGTTATCTATAGTCAGATTACCAGAAACAATCAAGGTTTCATAGTCAATTGGAGCAGAACTGATATCATAGTCCCCTTCTACATATTTCACTCCACCCAGAATCTGTCCACTTGTCATACCTTGAGTGAGTTCATAAGCATTTTGCTCGATATCCTGTCTGAGTTCGAGTTTGGTAATATCTGAAAAATTCTCTTCTTGACCGGTCACGGTTTGTTTTCCTTGTCCTTGAAGATTCCCAAGGATATGCAATCCATAGAAAACTCCTCCGTTATAACTGATCGGATCAGTGTCAAAAGCTGAATCCGTTTGAGTGAGTACATAGCGTACGGTTGATCCTCAAAGGTTATATGAAATATGTGGTACCGTCTGAATTCAAAGATCATCTATATCCATCACATTCTCACCATCATGATTGAGGACAAAATCAAGGCTTGGATTTGTGCTGAGTCATGATTCATTTTGTTTTGCTTCAATCACAAATCCATTTCCCGTAGCATCAAAAGAATCAATATAGTTCCCGATACTGTATGCTCCACACAGAGCACAACTATTTTGAGTCACACTCAGATTGGATTGTTGTGTTTTAGAAAGCTTAAGTGCATCATCATTAATTCACAATGATCCTATAAAAGGTTTTCTAAAACTATTGCTTCCATACGAGTTGACATAAAAGTCATGTGAAACAGTATTATTGTTATAATCATCTCCCCATCCATTCAAAGCCACACGAAATGATTCAGAAAAAACTCCTGGAGAAAGAGATCTCACATTTACATCAAACTGACCATTATTATTCGTTGTGAGTGAAGATATCTCTATCACAGCATCTCAACCGGTTGTATCTACCATGTTTGTTACCAGAGTTTGAAAACCAGATTCGTTTCCATCTTGGTTCACACTTGTGATGGTTTTATTGTAAATTGGGTTTCCATAGGCTCATTGAAGCGTCACACGATACACATAGGCATCACTGTTGTTGGCATAGAGAGCTCCTGATGTTGGAGAAATCAGTTCAACCGTTCGAGAGATACTCTCATCATTTGGATAAATCGTAAGTGGATATGACTCCGTAATAGTATTTCCAGCATCATCAGTTACTTCTAGATCAACTCGGTATTGCCCAGCTGAATATACGTTGCTACAGTCGATGGTATCATGTTGTATATCATCAGCATTGAGTGATCCGTTTGGATTATATGAAGGATAGGTTTGTGATCGTTGACATACTTGAGTATTTCGAGCATTTCCCGCATGATCAGCTAAATAGTTTAATGAAAAGTCATAGCTCTTAATACCCGAAACTCCATAATTGGTCGTCACTCGATCAATAATTGAGAAACTAAACTGTGTTCTTCCAGCTTCAAACTCTGATTGACTGGAAAGATCAGTTCCTCAAAATGTCATAGCTGTTACAGCTGGAAGTCTCTGATCAATCAGTACACTTCGTCCATTTGAAAGAGTTGAAGAACAGGTGTTATTATTTCCAGCTCGATCAGTAAGGGTCGTATTTGGAGTGGCTGCATCTCCATGTGACATAACGAGTCCAGAAATACTTGAATTTTGACACCCTGAAAGCGTATCAATACAAGAGAGTGATGCTGTTACATCTTGATTGGTCCAATTGACTGGATCAAATGCTACTCCTCGAGCATAGAGAGTGACAGAACCACATACGGGTAGAGTGGTATCATATCTATATACTTTTGAGTTTCTTCGAGTAGAGAGAACATTTTGATTTGGAACTCCGTTATTGTTGTATCTCCAGAGTGAATGGTTTCTATTAAAAATTCGTCCATCAACAGTATAGTTATTAAATTGATCACGAGTAATTCGACTATTTGCAAATGGATTAATATAGGCTGGTTGTTGAATGTAGAGTGTATGTACTCCATTTACCTTATTAAACTGCCGCGAGTTATTGATCTGTGTCCACGATCCCCATCCAGCAAAAGCTGATTCCAGAGTCAGAGTAAAAAATACCAGTACTATAAGAAAAATATGTTTCATAATAAGAGCCATGAAAAAATATTATACATATATGATACTATACTTTATATAAAAAAGCAAAAAAGCCTTATATATAGGAAAGTTTAGAAGACTAAACTTGAGTATAATATTTGTTTTTCATTAATAGATCATATATTTGAAACTTTATCTTGATATATTATAAAACCTATGTTGAGTAAGCTATTAAGTAATATGTCTTCTAATTCACCTATACTTTGAATAAATGATTCTTTTGTTAAATAATCATACAATCATATTAAATTTTTAAAATTAAATGACTAATAATATATTTCAATTATCTAGTTGTACTAATTTTAAAAAGTAGTTTAATCAAGGCCTTTAAAAAAAAGGGTAATGATTTAAATATTTATTATCAATATCTGATTTTAATTCTTTGACATATATTTTTACAGAAAAAAGTCATTTCTGCTGAATAAATTTTGGAGTAGTATCTACTAAATATATGTTATAAGGGAATTTAGAAATAATGTTATCATAATTTGATTTTGTAATATTTTTATTAAAACTTTCCTTTCATATTGATATTCTAAGAAATTCTAATAATTTATGATGGAAATTATTATGTTCATAGTAATAAGTAAATTTATTTCTTAATTTTTTATTATATCTACTATTATAATTTATATAAGAATCAATATTATTACATTTTTGAATAAATTCTTTATGAGCAGATTGTATTGAATCTAATTTATTAAATCAATGCCCAGATCAACTAATAAAATATGGTATATTTTTATTTTTTTCATTAAATCAACATATTAAAGTTGTATATCATATAACACTCGGCACATCTAAAATGAATATTCTATATTCAGCTTGAATTATTTTAGGGAAACTTAATTTTATTTCTGATAAATTGTAATGTAAACATTTCATTCTTTTTATCCATAAATTGATTAAACTATTGGTTTCAATTATCTCACTTAATCCATTCAATATAGCTTGTTTATAGTTTGTATGAACAGCTCCTCAAACTGTAGAGAAACGTTTAGAATTTCATAATCAAAACTTATCAATCTTTATATTATTTATAGTATTTTTCTTTATATTAATTGTATAAATCTCATGAATTGCTTTTGATTTTTTTGTTATATGTTTCTTATATCAAAAAGATAATGTACAAAATCTTTCTATTCATTCCATAATTGCAAGAAATTTGGATTTATCAACATCTGAAAAAAAATTTCAATAGCAATCTAAATACAATGTATTTGATCACTGAAAAAATAATGGATTAACAGTTTTTGTTCAAAATCAATATCTTAAACTGTAAATTGACTGATTGATTCAAGTGTATGAAAAAATATCACAATCATTTAATATTTTATTACAAAAATCTTTATCTATAACATTTGATATATCTCTATGTTTATCTAAATTTTTAAAATGAACATCTAAAATATTATCATAAAAATCAACATTAAAAAATGGTTCAGAATGTTTTTTACAATATGGATGTCTAGAGTAAGTTTTAACAATCTTTTTGATTGATTTTTTTTGTATATTATAAAAATAGATATAATTATCAGAAAATGAAAAATGATCAAAATGTTTTATATAGTTTTTAATTTTAATTTTTGAAACAATATTTTCAATTTCAAATTTTTCGTCTTCATTTTTTATTAAAAAATACAAAAAACAATTTAAACAAAAATTTTTGCTATTAACATTATTTGGGACTATTAATATATTATTAGCTATTTCAAATAGATGTATTCATTTATGAGTGGCACCTAAATCAAATCATCATTTATGTATGAAATATGAATTATTTAATGTCTTCAAGTACATTTCATCAATTACTAAACATATAGGATCATTTTTCTTTATTATATTTTCCAAATGAAAGGAAATAAACCACAGATTCATTGATTCCATCCAATCATATTAATTTTTCTATTTTACTATCTTTTATAGCAGGTGACATAAAAGACCCTATTCATAGGACTTGAGAGATGGTGATAATCTGCTGAGCTACTTTTCATACCTGCATAAGTAAAAGTGTATATTTTTTAGAATAACGATATCTCCACATATATCTATAAAAATCTACTCCGATATATATGGAAAATTTTGATCTTTCAATAACTTTTTGTCACATTTGAATATCAGTAACTTCGTTACTATAATTTCATTTCTTAATCAAACAGAATTCATTGTTTTCCAAATTATAATGATATATTCATGGTTCAATTCACTCAACATTATAAATCATAATATAAAACTCAAATGCTATATATTCACTTTGTTTCAATTGACTCAAATCACTCATGTAATTAGAGATATTTTCTCTGACTTCCTTTACTCATCTTAATCAAATATAAAAAATTGTGCTTAGTTCATCAAAAGTGACTTTTTCATTATTAAAGTTCCTCACACTTTTTCTTGCATATAGTAAATCTAGAAACGAACCATCTGGTAAATCTAATACTTTTCAAAGTTTAATATTTTTTATTGATTTTATTTTTTTATAGAGTTCAGGCAATCATGTATCAGCAATATAATTTTTATGTGTCTTAATTCTAATATCATTCCAATTACTATGATTTGGTTCAATGTAATTTGGTTTTTTAGAACCATAATAATAATATAATGCATGCATCCATTTATAGAATACCCAGACTCGTATTTCTTCAGATATTTTGTTATATTCATCTTTATCTATAAGTATTTCATAACCAACCAGTCAATTCAAATCTTCTATAGTTAAATCAATATCTAATTCTTTATTTAATGTATCCAAATATCATCAATTAATAAAATTATATATAATATTAACTAATAGATTATAGTTTCATTTATATACAATAGTTTTATCTACATTTAGCGACCTTATTAAAACTCATTTTTCAGAATAAAAATTAATATCTATTAATGGGTTTAAATAATAGTTCATGACTATTTGAACATTATAAAATAAATTGGTTTTTCCATGATTGATTCATCTATTTGGAAATTCATATTATCAAGTACTTCGTCATCATCTAAGAATGAAAATTCTGTATATTCTAATCAAAGTATATTGGCAATATAGTTGATGTGGGTTAATATATGTCAAACATCATTAAATATTACTCTAAAACTTCTAGAATCTCTGTATCTCCACATACTTTTTACAAAGTTTGATGTTATTAATATTCAAAAATTTGGCTTATAGTTAATATTACTTTCGTAATTATATGAAAAATCATTTAAAGTATTTAATAATTTTTTTTCTTTTGAATGTAGTTTTAATTCATGAGCTATAAAATCATAATAGAAAATTGAATCCTCTTTAAATAATCAATTCAAATCAAACAAATAAGCTTCGGTAGGGTGTCTTGATCATCAGGAAGGAGAACATTTTTTATTAAATTTTTTTCAGTACATATTATTTACTCATATTTTTCCAAAAGATGTTTTAAGGAGTAATGATAATTTCTCTTTTATATCCAGATGAACAGAATCTTTAGATAAACAGTTTCAATTATAGTATTCTTTTATACTAGTAAATGGCAATTCAATATGTTCAAGCTTATACGATTCAGATTTATATATTTTTCTATCTATAGGCTCTTTATTTTTTAAGTCTACATATTCCTTCATCATCTTTAAATCTTGTTGAAATCACTTTTTTGTACTATAGTCTATAAATTCATAATCTTTTGTTCACAATAAATAGTATAACACATCTCCCCATCAATATTTGAACCAATAATCATATTTTTCTTTCTCTTCTAAAGAAGTAATTATAATGGAGTTAACAATCAATATTTGTATTTCTTTTTCACAAAAAAAGTAACCATTTTCAGATAAATGATCTATAAGATTATAGATTTCGAAATGGTTATTTTTAATACTAAATAAGATAAATAGTATTCATTTTGATATTTTATATACTTTATTTTCTAGATAAACCACAATGTTTGATTCTTTCACTCTTACATTTAACAGCGGGTTTACATATAAAACCATTTTTTCAAATTATTATAAAATATCATTTGATTTTTCTGAAGTATCTTCTACTTGTGCTTGTGCTTGTGATGCTGGTCACACAAAACAACCACTTTGTATAAGACCAACATTATTATCTGTAATTTCTTCTAGGCTAAATAATTCTTTATTATTATCCATAGTGATTAAAGGTTATATAGTACATAAGTATTTTGATAATAAAATTTTAGAAAAAAATGTCAACTTTTTCTCTGCATTTAGTTATAAAAAATAGTAAAAATCATTTAAAAATATAATGATATTATTCTATATCTTTATAAAACTTAAAGGAATTAGTATATTCCGACCAAGCATAATAAAAATCAGAATCAACAATCACCTTTTTATTAGTCTCATCCGTATACTGGTTACGGACATGCCCTTCTATCTTTTTTGTATCAGGGTTAAATACGGCAGGAATGAGTGTGGTTTGTGGTATTTTTTCTCCTCACCAATAGTGAGGAAAAGTTAACAATTGGGGTTGATGGTCTTGATCAATTAGGTAATAGAGAAAAACTCTATAGTTTCAAATACTCACTCCACAATCCAACTGCAATATATCATACTGACTATTCAGTACAAATCGTTGAGCTTTTTCAGCGATAGCTTCTATATAACATGTTTCATGGTGAGATGAAACTTCATCATTTTTCTGATGCCACTTAATCCAATCAAGTAAATCAAAATATTGAAACTCTTTGGGTGTTTTGAGTATATTTTCAAGATAAGGGTCGGGAGAAATATTTATTTTCCTTGATTCCGAAATTATAAATGATCTATTATATACTCTTTTACCCTCATTATAAAAGAAATTTTTATCCTTCGCATAAGATAAAGAAGGATTTAAAATTTTAAAAGTTTTCGAATCTGCACCAAATATAATATTATTATAATGAAAGACATTATTTTTATCTTTCGTATGATTTTCGCTCAATAATTCAAAAGATAATGGATCAGCTTTTTCAATGAGCTTTCCTAAATGATACACACTATTTTGATCTTTCGTATAGTATTTTGTTAAAATTTGAAATGTTTTAGGATCAGCTTCTTGTATAATAATATTATCTTCATAAGCAGGAGTCAGGTATACATTATGCTCATCTTTCGTATAATTCTGATCTATTACTTCATAAGATTCCATATCTGCTACAGTAATCCATTCACCATTATGAGAATAAATCTTATTATCTACTGCAATATACCCATTACCTAAATCTTTCAGTGTAGCTGATTGAATATTTTCAATTTGTTTTCACTGTAAATAAAGATTATTTGCATCATAAGCATATCATCCATCAAGATAAACAAAACTTTTTGGGTCAGCTCATATAAGAACTTCATCATGATAAAAAACATTATTCTTATCCTTAGTATAATAACTATAATAAGGATGTATTAATTCAAACGACTGTGCATCTATATATCCTAAGACATTACCATTTTTATAAACAAATATATTATCTTTTGCATAACGATAGCTATCGTAACCTTTATCCTGAAGAACTTCAAAAGTTACAGGATCAGCACCTCATATTACATTGTGTCTAAAATAAACATTGTTTTTATCACGGTAATAATCACCTACAAGGACCTCCATAGATTCTGAATCAAAGCTTTGGGTTGCTTTTGCTCCAACATAAAAACTATTTTTATCTTTTGCAATAGCTGGATGGCTTTTAAAGGGTTCATGTAACAAAGTAAATGTAGATGGATCAGCTCCACTAACCTCCTGATTCCTATAATATACCCAAAAATGATTTTTTGCGTAACGTCATCATATATCTTTTACATGAAATATGAGTTCAAAAATAATCATAGTAAATAAAAAGATCGATAACAGGGATATGATCTTTGTCTTATTATGAGATTGAAATATTTTCTTTGTAGAAAACAATACGATAATACTCGCAATACATATTAATATAATACCAAGAACATAGTTCCCTTCTATCAAACCACTACGATCCAGATAGAGTTCTCGATCTCCATTCATAGCATGAAAGTATTGCATCATCGCAAAAGCACAAAATATCCAGACTAATAGACTTGGAGCAAGTATGATAGATTGTTGAGCAATTGCCTTATACACAATGAGAAAAAATCGATACGGCAACCAAAGCCAAAAAACAATTGTAAATACAGTAGAAGCAATCCAAACAAAAACAACAAGGGCTACTTCAAGAAAATCAGGTACAAAAAAATATGAAAAATGCTCTTGGAAAAACTCTGGAATCAGTTGAATTGGAAGTACCATCAAGAAAAGAAGATGAAACAGATTCCCAAAATTCATAAATCCTCCCATACTTTCTGGTTGAGCCAAAAAATAGGTCATCCAAAAACCTAAGAATAGACAAAAAAAATATACTATCCATTCCCATAGAAGCACTTCTTTCCCATGAGATTTTACCAAAAAACTCCAGATGGAAACAATCTTGTTTTTCATTATTCTAAATAATATATCTCTAATAAAGATTTGATCTATGGGTATTATTTATACCATAAGGAATATCTTTTATTCCTATTTCTTTTTCTTTACACCAAGGTGTACCAGTCCAAGACCAAGAACCAGTAAAAATCCAAAGATAAGGTAAAAGAAAAATGATCCACCAGAAGATGTGTTTTGTAAGAGTGTTTCTGGTATAACATCACCCGGAAGTTCGGCTCATCTTGAAATAAGATCATTGATTTGAGTACCAAGTTCACTATGAGTTGTTTCAAAGGCTTCTCTGCTGGCATTAATTTGGGCCTCAAGCTCTGGAGTAATATTCCCTGCATCAATCTGAGCTTGAAAAGCCTGCATCGTTTCATTGTATGTTTTCTCAGCTTGATGTTGAGCTGCAACCAAACCTTTAAGTTCTTCACTCAGATCATCCAAAAGAGTTCCAGTTGCACTGAGTTGTTCAGCAAAGAGTTGATTGGATGCAAAAGACCCTTCTACTACCGTTTCAATATTTCGTTTATCTGGATATGGAATCACACAATCTCCAAATTTAGGATTTGAATACAACAGTCCTTGAGGATCAAAATTTGCTTCTGGATCAAGTTTTTCCAGAAAATCCATAATAATCTCCATTCGAGTGGTATAGTCTATATCACAGGCAAGAAACACTTCTTCTTCTGGAGTCAGAAGCTCATTTTGCGCTTGTTTTTGCTCGAGTGTTGCTTCATAGTTTGGAGTCAGAGCTACTTGAAGCCAGAGTTTAAAGTTTTCATCTGGGATGCTTTTGAGTTTTTCAAAAAGCTCATATGGCAAACCATCATAGATAACCATTCATCGTGCCTCCTGCATTTCTTGACTATAGTCTTGTCATCCTGTATCGAGTTTTGCATGTGCCTGAGGCAAGAAGAAATCTAAGAAGCTGCTTGAGTTATCAGCAGAGAGTGATTGAAAACGACCGTTACATCGAGATGGAAGAGAAGAGGGACTTTTGTGTACTAACTCTAAACATGTTTCACTTCTCACACTTTGAAGAAAGTTATCCATCACTTCAAAGAGTCCTGATGACTGAGCAGAAGTATTTTTCATCGCTTGTACCTGGAGTGGAAAGGTTTCAAATTCATTGAAATAATCACTCTCATTATTATACGCTACCGTCACAAGATCAATTTCAAAAAATGGTTGATCACTATAGTCAACAGAATGTATAGATACTTTTCCAACAAGAAACTCATGTCCTGCTTCGTCTACACTATTTTCAAGCATCTCAAAACCAGATCCTTCAAATACATTTGTTTTATAGTTTCTCTGACCAAGACTCTGAAGGCTGTGGCTTCATTTTGGAGTAATATTAAGATATCCACAACTCACAAACTCTCCATCAAGAAGATGGTGTGTATAAACAAGATTTTGTCGAAACTCGGTATAGCGATCTCCACTGGTTTGCCACCATCTTTGGTTTTGTGATCTTAAAGGAAATCGAAAAGCAGAATTATCTCAAAAACCAGAGAATTGTGTCAAAATATAATCATTACTTGCTTGTATAGTCCCAATGTTGTTTCGCTTTGCAGCAAACAAGTCTCCGTATGATCGATCTCGGTACCATGGATCACCTCTGCTCGCAGAGTCTTTTTGAGCTGGGTTTCGTACCGTATGATCTCGAAAAGAATCATAACTTGAGAGATCTGCTCTCTCCCCAGTTCGTTCATCTTTTTCTACATCTGCTAGATCAACTCAGTATTGTTCAGATACATGCTGAGAAAGCAGTGCAAAACACGCAGATTCTTCTGAAACATTGGCAGAGACAGAAGCGATACTCACAAAGAGTGACAACAAAATAAAAGAAATATATTTCATGATAAAAAATGTAAGATATTAAAAGCAGTTTAGTGACTTTGTCGTGTAATTACGGTAATAGCAACTGGAGCTGGAGGACTGCTGGGTGAAACAGACACACTCGCGGTTGGGTTGCTCGCATTATACCATGTGCTAGAATTTTGAGCATCAAAGGTAATGTTTGCAAAAATTTGCTCAAAACCTCACAAACTCACATTTTTATTATTTGAAGTACCCGCAAGAAAAAAGGACACTGCAATATAGAGAATGACCAATCCAAGTATCAAAGAAGATTTTTGAAGAATATTTTGCATAAGAAAACAGTCAAAAAAATAAAATATTATTTGAGACAGACTCGCTGGTTACAGATATTATCAAATGCCAGATCAGGTCTCCCAAAAGCAAATACCAAGAAAGCTAGAAGGCATAATAAAACACTCAGATACAAAATCAAGCACTTTCGCTGTATTGACCTTGACTTTATAGCTTCTAATTTCCATATAACAGGCAGTAACAAAGTTCCCATAAAAAGTGATCCGAGGAGTGCGTAATTTTCGTTCATAAAAAACTGGAGTATGTAGAAGTTGACTACCAGCCCAATGGCATATACAGATCGAAACAAAGAAGTTTTCGGAATCGTCTTTGGATCGGTGATCATAAAAAAGGTAAATATGAAAAAGGAAATACTAAAAAACACGGCTGCTGTGGTCATGTTTTCTCAAGATGCTATTGTAAAAAATGCGATACCATGAGCCAACAAAAATGGGAGAATATAATCATACACAGAGCGAAAGCCAAAGATTTGAAACACTCTCAAGCACATAAAAAGCCCAAGCAAGAACACACACACAAGCAATATAATATAGGAAGTTGAGAGTTGGCCAGTATAGTTTCCCCATTGTAGAGTATTGACCCATGTATATCATGGGAAAAGCATGAGTGTGAGAAATACAGCCATATTGGAAGGGTTGAGAAAATGCTTCCCAGCTACGAGAAAAAAATGTTTCCCAAAGATAGCCAATGCTCCAGCAAGCACATAGATAATCGCATCATCACTTCGGAGAAAAAAACTGATCCCAAATCCTGCGTTGACCCCAGAGTATGGAAAGACCCACTTCCCGGTACGATAGGCATGCAACAAAAGATCAAGTACAATGACTGTACTAAATGTAAGAAGAATCTCAAAAACCGTGATATCAAGTCCGTACCAGATAACACCAATACTCAAAATCCCTGAGAGAATCAGGGTTTGGTTGGTTTGGATATTGCTGAGAAGTTTGAAAGGGTTCATTTATAAAAAATGAAAAATTAATCTGCTACACATCGCTCTAAAAAAGAAGGACCATATTTTACTGTAGACCAAGCACCATAGGTGGAACTTGAAGGGTTATTATGACTCGAGCTGAGGTTAAAATCTCTCAAAAACATTCCATGGTAAGGAGAAGATGACCATGTAGTTCGATCACTTCACATATTATGTACCAAAATTGTAAGAATCAATGTATTTTGAATACTACTTCCCTGCTGAAAGTAATCAAGCACTTCACAGTTTCTAAAATTTGTTCCAGGGCCATACCAATAGTGCGTACTATCAGTACTATTCCAAGTCCAGAACCGATACGCTTTTTTAGTGACAAAGTCTTGGATATCATTCCAGGTGTCTACATCAATAACAACCGATTCTCCATTATTTGTGATCTGAATATTTCCGTCTACATGAAGTTTTTGTTCTGGAGTAATACCAATACCAATATTTCCATTGCTAAAAGAAAAATTATCAAGTTCAGCAACTTTGTTTACCAAATCATTCCATCCACTCGCGGTCAATGGATCTCATGAATTTACTACATCGTTCCAGGCAGCATATCAGATACCCAAAACACAAAGAGTGAGACAACCCAAAATAATATGAGTGGAAATATGTTTTATAATGTTTTTCATGGGGGAGATTTAAGATATGTAAGATAGTGAATATAGTATAAAACATGATAGAATATGCAAAATTTCTCATTAATATTGTCTTGATTTATTCTTTTTTTTCATACAATACTACAACAGCTTATGCAGCCGTAGCTCAGTTGGAAGAGCGCGACCCTGCGAAGGTCGAGGCCACAGGTTCGAACCCTGTCGGTTGCACCATATAATTACGTAAATTTATGCAAGAACAGACACTGCCAAGTTATATTGAAAATGAAATACAAAAAATACCATCTCATCAAACAGAAGACCTGGTTGATTTTTGTTATGGTGAGATAGATATGGAAGAGGTGAATGAAGAAGTAGTGAAATGTATAATAAATATATTAGATTTTGTTGATGATAAAGAAAATTTAATACCAGAAGAGATTATCTCACAGATTAAAAAACTGGTGAACTACAATATTGTAGAACCAGGAAATATATGCTAATCTAAAAATATCTCGGAAAAAATACAAGAGTATGTTCACGGTAGTGAGCATATTTTTTATTGTCTTTATATTTCCTCTCAGACATGGCAATTCATGATACAAAGCATACCAGTACTGTAATAAGTCCCCATCATATGAATGCCCAGAGGTTGATCGGTGCAACGAGAAAAGATATCCCAAACCAAAATACACTCTCTCCAAAATATTGTGGATATCGATGATATTTTCGGAGTCCTCCTGTGAGTATATCTCATGGTTTTTTTATTTTCAGAAACTGCGAGAGTTCATAGTCTGCCCTAGACTCATACAAAAGACCAAAAAAGCTGATACTCATTCAGACTGTTATCCATCAGATAGGTATTTCTCAGATATCTCCATACAACAACCAAAGAGGCATAGCTACGATACACATGAGAATACCCTGTAAGATATAGATCTGAAAGAAACTTCTGGTATAGAAATACTTCCACTGGGATCTCCAGACAGCATAACGAGCATCTTCTCATGGATTCTGGAGTTTTTTCCACCCGATATATCCTGCCAAACGAAGTCACCAGAGTGTGATCAGGGTAAGTACACACCATTGAAGCAGCTGCATCTTGGGAGGTTCAAAAAATATTCCCCAAGCAATGATGACAAAGCCAATTCCCCAAAAAATATCTATCTTGGAATTGTCTTTGGTATATATGCTCGAGAGAAAGAGAAGAAACAGTAAGCAAAAAATGATGAGAATAGCTGAAATCATACTACCAGATTTTATTCACGAGTATATCTACTTGATACATAACCAGTGCCACTATGGAACACAAAAACACTCCCCAAACGATATCTACGAGAGTGAAATGAAGTGAATAATTTTTCAAAAAAGTGAGATTCGTCAGATCATACATAGCATAACTCAGACCTCACATAAGTGCTCCATAACCTATTGCTGACCAGCTCGAACTGGCATATCCAGACTTGAGTACAAAGAAATACACCAGTGCTACAATAGATATCCAAGCAAATATCCCAGCAGTCAAATTAACCTTGATACTTCCATTTTCAACCACAATCAGTGATCCAAATTCTGCAATGGTAAATCGTTTCACGATATATCCAAGCCAGATATAATCACAAATAAGAATAGTAGCAAAACCAGAAATGAATATCAGAAGAATTTTTACGAGTTCCATAGAATAAAAAGATAAGTAATTAGTATGTATCTAAACTAATTATCGAGTGTAAGGAATATGTATGAAAAGTCTAAAAAATTATTTTAAATTCACTTCCCTTGCCATGAGTACTGTTTACTTCTATTTTCCAACCATTTGCATCGGCTATTTTTTTGACGAGAGATAGACCAATACCAAAACCAGTGGTATTTCTGGAATCTCATCATCGATAAAATCTATCAAATATTTTTTGAATTTGCGAACGAGTCATTCATATTCCAGTATCTTTTATACTTAATGTATTTTTACTGAGTTTAATTTTTACTACTCAATCATCATGGTTATACAAAATAGCATTTTTTATAATATTTGTCAGTACTACTTCGAGTTCATGAATATTTGTCTGAATATGAATATCATCTTTCACATTCATTTTTATGTGAATATTTTTTTCTTGCTTGAGTATATCTAAGTCTTTGATTATTTTTCCTATTGCTTTTTTGAGAGATATATCTGTTTTTTCTCCTGCATTTCAAATCTCAGAAAGCTCTATGAGTCATTCTATGAGTTGATTCATATGATCCACTGAGTCTATTCATGATTGCAGAAGCTTTGTATCATAATTTTTTTCTGCTTGCATAATCTGCATGTTTCCACGCATAACAGCAAGCGGAGTTTTGAGTTCATGGCCTGCATTATGAATAAAATCAGACATGTCATCCATACTTTTTGCTACCGGTCTTAAGGCAATAGAGACAAAAAAGTATCATATAACAGCAACAAAGATTCATGTTCATAAGGTTCCTAAAACCAACCACAATAATGATAATAAGAATTCAGAAAAAGGATAATAAATAGATTCATAAAACACAATGATTTCTCATCATTTTAAGTTCTTTTTGATAAAAACCATATCATCTATTTTTACAAAAAAGTGAGAAGATATATCATCTATATCAAAGATAACCTCTTGTCTTGTATCTTCAAATATAATATTTCCATCACTTCAAAATATAATAAAATTTATATTTCATTGAGGCCTATTTGGTAATTTATTTCTTTGTTTTCCATTGTTTCGTGGTTGATTTGACCGAGATATATATTTTTCTAAGAATGCTTCGTCTCTTTGAATATTTTTGTAAATAAAATCGAGTTGGGCTTGAAATTTTTGCTCAAAATTTTTATTTTGCTTATAATATTGTCATGAAAGAAACAAAGCACCAAAAATAAGCATCAAAAACAATACTACTCAGACAAAAAGTAGGGTTAATCTAAATCGTGAATGTCGTAATGAAGTGTGTTTCATATTAAAAATGAATTAAAAAAATGAATACGAAAAGATAATTTGAATTTTTGAAAAATTGAGAGGACTGAGGATCAGCCGCATCTTGAGATTTCGAAAAGATTACAAATTATCGTTCGAGAGCTTATAAAATATTTTGTAGCATATACCCCTTCCCTTTTTTCGTTTGTATTAAATCTTTATCTAATTTTTTACGAAGATAGCCGATATATACGTCTACCGTCTTTCCTTCTACAAAATCTTCTCGAAACTCTCACCATACTTTTTCGGCTAATTCTTGTTTGGAAATAATTTTTCAAATATTTTTTGCAAAATAGCTTAAAAGCTCAAATTCTAAATGTGAGAGATGAATAAGTTCATTATTATGTAAAAGTTCATTTTTTTCAAGATCGATCACATAGGGTCAAAAACCTATCTGAGTCGTTGATTTATTTTTGAGATCCCTTCTGGTAAGAGCATGCAGTCTGGCTGTCAATACTTCATAATCAAATGGCTTTACTAAGTAGTCATCAGCTCATATATCGAGTCCCGTGACAATATCACTATTTTGTGAACGAGAAGTGAGCATGATAATGGGCAGTGTTTTTGCTTTTTCTCTGAGTTCACGACATATTTCAAGTCCATCTTTTCATGGAAGATTAATATCCAGTATTAAAGCATCATAGTTTTTTGTCAAAGCCTGGTAACATCACTCTATTCCATCTGTTTCAACTTGAGCGCGAATATTTTTGAGAGCCAAAAATCGCACCAATCAAAGTGCGAGATCCTGATTATCTTCAATAATAAGTACTTTCATACGTTCCATAAATTCTAAAGTAAAAGTATTTGAATTTTTGAGAAATTGAGAGGGCTTGTAAAGCCGCATCTTGAGATTCCGAGAAGATTACAAATACTTTTATAATATGATTGAATAGTATACGAAACTAGGTAAGAAGCAAGTAAGAAACCCTCTAGCCCCCTTGTCAGGGGGAACGTGATATAAGAGTATTTTTACCTATTCAACAAAAAGCCCCCTGATAAGGGGGTTTGGGAGTTTTATTATTCAGCATCTCGTGAATCGAGAGCTTCTTGTACAATTTCTTGAAGTGCTTCAAGTTGAGCCGTAATAGTTTCTTTTCGTTCATCAGAAATATTTTCATTGCTTTCTACTTTTTCAAAAATAGAATCAATTCTTTCAAGAATTTTTTCGAGTCTATCATCTGATACTGTGTCTATTTTTGAAGAGAGTTTATCAGAAAAATTTTTCTTGTATCCATTCTTTTTCATAGATTTTTTTCCTTTTTTCTTACCATCTTCTGATTTATCTCATTGTTTTTCCTCTCGCATTTGTGCTTTTTCTGCTTGTTTTTCTTCAAGAAAAGAAATAGCTTCTGGATAATCTTCGAGAATTTCAGCTACTTGAGCTTTATATTCATCTCGTTTTGTTTGCATTTCAGCTTTATGAGCTTCTCTTTCTTCATCAGTCATATCTTTAAAATCTTGTTTTTCTCATTTATTTTCTTGTCGAGATTCTCTCAGAGCTTCAAGTTCTGCAAGTGTATCTGCATCTACATTATAATCTGCAAGAAGTTCTGCATATGTTGGATGCTCTTTTTGTGTTCTTTCATCAGAATAATCAAATGCAGAAACAGAAGTTCCAAGGAGTCCAGCAATAAGAAGTGCTGAAGCAATTTTTTGTGTTGTTTTCATAATTGTATAAATTATAAATATAAAGTATGTAAATATTTTTACATGTGCATAGTATGTCATACCTTGGGTAAGAATGTGGTAAGAAAAAATGCCTGCTTTAGTAAAATTATTTTACAAGAGGCATTGTAATGAGTGGGGGTAAGAGATGAGTAAGAATACTTGATAACACACTCTCATCCCTAACTCTGATAAGGGAGATAGAAAGTTTCTAAAAGTTATAACTCTGAAACTACTTTTGCGAGTTCATCTATTTTGTAATACTTTTTCGTTTACAATTTCTCAGTCTTTAAAATCCATAGACCATGTATATGGAGTTGGAGCAATATTACGTGTTTGATATTCAAAATAGAGTGCATCAAAGAGATCTCGTGATGCCATATAGCAGTTTGGTCCTCCAGCATTCACGAGTACCCCTACTGGCTTAGATTGCAATGCACCTCCACAAATATCTATCAAATTCTTCAGTACTCCACTCATGGTATATTGATACACTGGCATACCAAAAATAACTCATTCTGATTGCTCCATTCTCTGATAAACATCTTGCAAGTCACTATTGTATGCTTCCAGTTTTTGCCCATTACAAAACTCCATTTCAATATCTCGCAAGTCAACATAATCAACCTGAATTCACTGTGACTCAAAAACTTCTTTGGTTTTTTGACATAGTATATGTGTGTGTGAACCATCTCTGAGAGATGATTGTATAATGGTTATTTTTTTCATATTTTTAATTTATAGAATAAACCCCCTAGCCCCCTTATCAGGGGGAACCTAAATTTAACTTCTGAGCTAAATCATAATATACTCACTCAACATCTTTTAAAATTTGAGCATTCGTATACCTGATTACTTTCACTCATATCTTTTGTAATTCACATTCTCTTTCTGAATCATATTCTTTTCTAGAATCATGAATTCCTCAATCAATTTCCACTACCAATTGTAATTCAGAACAATAAAAATCAACTATAAAATATCATAACATCTTTTGTCGAGAAAATTTGTACCCATAAAATCATCTATTTGAAAATAATTTTTCCCATGCAAGTAGCTCTGCTTTTGTAGGATTAAGTCTCATTTCTCTAGCTCTTTTTTTAAGCCTAGAATCATATTTTATATATCCATTTTCATAACACTCTCCTTTTACAAATTAAGCCCCCTGAAGGCCTTTAGGTCATCCCTTAGGACAAGGGGGCTAGGGGGTTTCTAAAAATTATACTGAAACCACTTTTGCGAGTTCATCTATTTTTTGTAATACTTTTTGGTTTACAATTTCTTAGTCTTTAAAATCCATAGACCAGGCATATGGAGTTGGGGCAATATTACGTGTCTGATATTTTTAATTTATATATAAAACTACTTCTCCATATGTTTTACCACTCAAGTAAAGATATCTCATATTTGATCCTGTGATAAATTTGGATTCAATACTCAAAAATCTCCATGTTTATTATCTGTCATTCCAGGCTTATGATTATCACTTCATAAAGTCAAAATAAGATTATACTTTTTTATTACCTGATATATAGCCTGCACCCAATCTTTGTCGGCACATGAATTGATCTCAACAGCATTGACTCATCTCTCTACATAATATGGAAGTTCATTTCTAAATCTCTCTATGGTCTTAAAAGTATGATTTGGATGGGCAATACACAAAATATCATCCCTTCAAATTATATCATTATAGAGAAGATCTATATCAGGTTCATACTTAGGAACACGAACATTATAAAAATCTGGAAATGTTTGATCATCTTTTAAACAAGATTCATAAAAGGACAATACTTGATGAATAAATTTTTTATTTTTGATAGAATCTCCCAGTATACCTTGTACTATTCTCATATTTTTTTCGTAAGAAAGCAGATAATGGGCCATATCAAATTTATTCAAACTTGCTTTTGAGCGTCACTGCTTTTTAAAAAAATCTATAAAATCATCTATACTTCAAGAAAAATCTTTGTTTAAAAGTACCTCAAGTCGTTTATGAGTTAAAGATTCTTTTTGTTCTCGAGTATGAGCTAAAACATCATTGAGTGTATCATTATAATGATTTGCATAATGCGTTATATGTAAAGAATATTGCTGCTCTGGATTATGAGCAGAAATCTCTACAGATGGCCAGGTAAAAATACCCTGTTCACGAGCTGATTCAATAAATTGAGGACTTGTTACAATATCATGATCAGTGGGAGTAACGACGTGAAGTCATTTCTTTATTGCTGATTCTAGACGCTCTTCCCAGGTAGCATATCCATCTGAAGCATCGGTATGAAAATGCATATCTCATCTATAAATATTCATTTCTATAGGAGTGTATATAAAATATCTCTTTTTTTATTATAAGATAAATTTTTACTTTTTCAATAAATTCACAAATGCTTCACTTGGAAGACTCACTTTCCCAAATTGTTTCATTTTTTTCTTTCATTTTTTTTGTTTTTCAAGGAGCTTTCTTTTTCTAGAAATATCTCAACCATAGAGTTTGGCTGTAACATCTTTTCTGAGTGCTGAGAGGGTTTCTCTCGCAACAACTTTTCATCCAATAGCTGCTTGAATCTTGATAGCAAAGAGGGCTCTTGGAATCACTTCTTTGAGTTTTCAACAGATTTTTGTTCCTATATAGTGAGCCTGTTCTCGATGACAGATAAATGCGAGTGCATCTACGAGCTCATCTGCAATAAGAATATCCAGTTTTACCATATCGTCCTCTTGAAAACGTTTAAATTCATAGTTCAGTGAAGCATACCCTGATGAAAGAGATTTAATTTCATCATAAAAATCTCAAATCAGCTCATTCATAGGTAAATCATAAGAGAGCATGACTCGATCGCTATCAATAAACTGTTGATTCAGGAATTTCCCTCTTCTCTCTTGTGCGAGTTGCATGAGAGCACCTACATATTCTTGAGGACAAATAATCTCTACTTTAGCTACTGGTTCTTCGATACTCACATATTTTTCTCGTGCTGGGAGATCTTCAGGATTGGATACATAAATATAGCTAAAAGTCCCTCATTCTTGTTTCACTACTTCTGGAGAGAATCGTGAATATTCACTGGTTTTGTCTCCGATAAATTTGATTCGGTACGTCACCTGTGGAGAGGTCATAATCACATCCATATCAAACTCTCTGAAGAGTCGTTCTTTTACGATATCCAAGTGAAGCAGTCATAAGAAACCACACCTGTACCCATGTCCAAGTGCAGGAGAAACCGATGATTCTATACTGAGAGCTGAATCATTGAGGACGAGTTTTTCCATCGCATCTTTGAGTTGTGGATATTCACTACTATCCATGGCAAAAATACCGGCATAGATGAATGGTGTCACTTCAGAAAATCCTTCAATAGGATTGGCATCTTCCGCTTTTGCTTTGGGTCATTCTACTTGTTCTGGTTTCCAGAGAGTATCTCCTACTTTTGCATGTTCGAGAGTTTTGAGTCCGGTAACGATATATCCGACCGATCCATTTTCGATCTTTTTATCACTGACATAACTGGGAGAAAAATACCCAACATCAAGAGCTTCTATTTTTTTATTGGTATGGAGGAAGTGGAGTGTATCTCATTTTTTT
>JAKVBB010000040.1 GCA_022448215.1 Candidatus Altimarinota bacterium
TGTTACATTGGGTTTAATGTACGATGTACTGTAATGAAATTATTGAACGTAGCCCGCTAAAAGGTTCGGACATCACAGAACAAAGAGATCAGCGCTAACGCATTTATTATTTTTTTTGGCTTGCTTTTGTTTGTAGAAGTATCTGACTTATACTCTAACTTTGAGATGCTTGTATCTTCAAAAATGAGAAATAAAAAATTTTTTAAATGTTCGAAATGGTGATTTTCTGATAAGAGCGCTTTTCTGATATGATGATCAATATATCATCACTTTTCTAGAGCTTGAATAAATATGAGTATATCTTTTCTTGTGTTAAATGGACTCACTTGATCTTCCCCGTATCACATATATGTCAGCCCATTGAGATAGCTTTGAATAGAACTGTTATTTGGGACTTGCTTCTGGAGACTATGGGTGAAATATGAGACAAATATATTTTCAAATTCTTCTTGAGTTATGTTTGAGTTTTTTACGAACTCTTTTATTGTTTTAATAATATTTTTTGTGTTTGATCGAGCAGTAAGATATTTTCATAATTCAGATAAGTAGAGCAATTTTTTTTCTTCAGAGAGAGTTTTGATGTATGAAAAAATATGTCAGATATTTTCATCAAGGGTATAATAATTTGATGAAAGAGAAATGACTTTTTGTATCATTGGAAGTAATAGTTCATCTTGAGTCATTCATGACTCATTTATTTTAAAAATAGTATCAGGTGTGAGTGTTGCATCGATACGTTCTATCAGACTTACACCTGACAGCATAAATTTTTTTGCATAATTGATGAATTGAGGGTTGACAACTTTTTTTTCTCCTTTTGTAGGAGTTATATGTTGGGAATTTATATCTGCTAATTCTCTCAGTTTATCTGTATCATTGATTCAAAAATTTTCTAAATATTTTCAAATATAACCTTCCTTCTCTGCGACTTTTTTTGCTATTTCAAATCGAATTTCTTCAGATCTAATTTTCATAAGATGAAAGTAAGGAAGAATATTATCATGTCTACTATGCAAGAGTAATAACATGACAATCTCCTTTTTTTGTATATCATTTTTGAGTCAAAATATATGTATATTTGAGCACTCTATGGATCATTTTGCTTGGAGAATGAATTGTTTTAGTAAGTGAAAGTTTTTTTCTCAATCATGAAGTTCAAATTTATGAAATATAACCTCTATGCTTGATTGATTATATATATGTTTGTACTTGTTTTTATATAAATACGGAAGAGCTTGCTCAATGATATTATATTTTTTTTCAGAATTATTTGGGTAGAGGGTATTAAGAACAAGAGGGAGTGAATCAAGGTCATGAAATATACATGTATCTATGAGAAGTTTTCTGTCTTGCTCATCTAATGTGAGTATTTTTCCTTTTGCTTCTTCTCAATTTTCTGATCTTCCTTTTCGAATTTGTAGATGTTTTCGCATCATATTAGATCACACAAGCATCATTCTTTCATGCATTTTTTTTTCATCAATTTCCATTTTTTTTATGGCTCTTTTTGCTGAGCTATAGTATCACCTTGATACAGCATTACAGCTATTTTGAATTGTATTTGCTCTATTTTCTCATAATAAAAATCTCGATATTTTTTTTCACAGATTTGATCAACTGTTTTTTGAATTTTACTTATAATTTTACTTATATTTTGAGAAAATTTCAGACGATTATATGAATACCCAGTATGATTTTTTGAAACGTATTTTTTTACAACATCATTTGCTTTAGGGTCGGATTTTATTTCATATGCAATGCTTTGTTTGAATGTATAGGGATATTGCTTATTTTTTGTCATATTATTTCTTTCCTTTTTTATATATAATCACATCTATTATACCATATTTTTCATTTCCCAAAAAACTATTTTTGTATATACTACCTCACAAGTTATTTTACACCTATAAAACTAGAAAAATACTATGGAATTTGCTTTTTTGAGCCTGACAGAAATAAAAGAAAAAATTACTTCATGAGAAACTACTTCAAAAGAAGTGTATGAATATTTTTTGAAACAGATTGAAAAAAATGATGAACACATCATGGCTTTTCACCATATTAATTCAGATATAAAAGAATTTGATTCTGATTCTCTTTTGGCTGGAATGCCCCTTGCTGTAAAAGATATTTTTTGTGAAACATGAGTTCCTACTACTTGTGCTTCAAATATGCTCAAAAATTTTGTTCCACCTTATGATGCGACAATTATTGAAAATCTCAAACAAGCAGGAATGACTTCTATTGGAAAAGTCAGTATGGATGAATATGCTATGGGATCGACCAGTGAGAGTTCGGCTCTTAAAATTCCAGTAAATCCTTGGGGAATAGGTCGAATTCCAGGAGGATCGAGTGGAGGTTCGGCTGCGGTTGTAGCGGCTGGAATGGTGCCTGCTGCACTTGGAACGGATACTGGAGGATCTATTAGGCAACCAGCCAGTATGTGTGGAGTCGTTGGATTTAAGCCAAGCTATGGTCGAAATAGTCGTTATGGGGTTGTGGCTATGGCATCGAGTCTGGATTGCCCAGGAACTTTGACTCACTCGGTTCGTGATGCTGGTTTGCTCTACGATATCATGAATGGATATGACCAGCGAGAAGCTACTTCTCTTCCTGGGAAAGATCAGATTGATCCAAAAATTTGGGAGACAAAAGATCTGAAATGAGTCAGAATTTGAGTCCCAAAAGAGTACTTTGAAGCATGACTCGATGCTGGAGTACGAGAACAGATCGAACAAGCGATCGAACAAATGAAAGACCTTGGAGCAGAAGTAAAAGAAGTATCTCTCCCAATGACACAATATGCAATCGCAACCTATTATATTATCATGCCAGCCGAAGTATCAACTAACTTGGCAAGATATGATGGTATCAGATACGGACATAAGAGCGATGCCCCATATGAAAGTATGGATGAAATGCTTCAAAATAATAGGACCGAAGGTTTTGGAGATGAAGCACAACGAAGATGTGTACTCGGAAGCTATGTTCTCTCAGCTGGATACTATGATGCCTACTATAAAAAAGCTACTCAGATACGAACACTTATTATAGAAGATTTTAATAAAGCTTTTGAGGAAGTAGATATGATTGTTTCTCCAGTATCTCCAAGTGTTGCTTGGAAAATGGGTGAAAAGATGGATGATCCAGTGAAAATGTATCTCTCAGACGCTTATACGATCCCAGGTAGCCTCGCAGGTCTCCCAGGAATTTCGGTTCCATGTGGGTTTGCAGAGAGTGAAGATGCAGAAAAAGAAATGCTTCCAGTAGGACTACAAATACTGGCTCCTCAACTGCATGAAGAGAAACTCCTTGAAGTGGCTCATGTGTATGAGCAAGCACGATGATTTAGAGAAGAAGCTCAAGAAAAAAGAAAATAAAAAAATATCGAACGAAAGTTCGATATTTTTTTATGGACAAGTCCCCCATACTGGATAGTTTCATGGGCTGAGTACAGAATTAAGGCCAAAACTAGAAGGTTCCGATGATATTCTTGTGACACACCATCCAGAGAGATCTTGATTAAAAGCACTTGCATTTCTAAACATATTTATCATTAGTGTAACGTTACTCGTATCCCAACCTGAAATATCTTGATTAAAAGCACTGCTCCAAGAAAACATAGATCCCACGCTAGTAACGTTACTCATATCCCAAGAAGAAATATCTTGATTAAATGAGTTAGTACCTGAAAACATACTACTCATATATGTTACACTACTGGTATTCCAGCTTCAAATATCTTGATTAAAAGCATCAGCTTCTAGGAACATTCCAATCATATTGGTAACATTTCCTGTATTCCAGCTTCAAATATCTTGATTGAATAAATTGGCATATTCAAACATATAACTCATATTTGTTACACTACTGGTGTTCCAGCTTCAAATATCTTGATTAAAAGCACTTGCACGTCGAAACATTCCATACATATCAACTACACTACTGGTATTCCAGCTTCAAATATCTTGGTTAAAATTTGCTGTGTATGCAAAGGTATAATTCATGTCAGTTATATTACTTGTGTTCCATCCTGAAATATCTTGGTTGAAAGAATTATTATAAGCAAACATTTCTTTAATATTCGTGACACTATTGGTATTCCAGTTTCAAATATCTTGATTAAAAGAGTCAGCATTTCTAAACATATTACTCATGTTGGCAACACGACTCGTATCCCAATCTGAAATATCTTGACTAAAAGCACTCGAATTTGAAAACATATATGACATATTTGTTACATTGCTGGTATCCCAATTGCTAATATCTTCATTAAATGAAGTATTATTAGCAAACACATTGTTCATATCCGTCACATTACTGGTACATAAATTGGTGCTACTATCATCTGGATCAATAAGACCAATCATAGAACTATTTCGAATTCAATACGTTCCCGTTCCATCTTCCACCACGGTATAAGTAATTCAATCTTGAACAAAAGTATCTCATGGATTCATTCCTTCACATACAATAGTGACTCCATTTGATGCAAGATAGGATGTTCCACCTCCACCACTTGAACTCCCACTTTCACTTAGCACTACAACATCTTCTTCGTCAATTCCTTCAACGGACACCCCTCAATTATTAAAAGCAATAGCATTGGTTACCAGAGCCGTAGCATTGGTGGTATCTACACGAATGAACCTTCTATACTCTTCGTCCTGCTCTAGATCACTTCCAGCATAAGCTGCTTGAAGAGCCGTTGCAAGTACCTCTCTCTCATTCTCATCAGAAAGATTTTGTATACTACTTCCACTCCAAGCAACAATACTGGAAGGATTGTAATTGAATCCTCCTGTTCCACTAAAGTTTTGAAGATTGCTTTGGTTTTGTATATATATTCCTGGAATATTTCTAAACCTTTCCATAACAAAAGACTGTCTCGAAATAATTTCTTCTACCGTGACATCATTAATCTCTGAAGTAAGGATAGTTGGGACAGCGAGGATGTAATCGAGAGCTCCTGTGCTGACCCGTAGCATTTGTCCGTTATAGTTTCCATTGACGAGAGCATATTGGTTATTTGCATATGTATTTGAAGTAACAGGAGAAGAAACGAAAAGACCACCACCTTCTTGTATTCATCCGAGTTGGTATTCGTTAAAAGTATTTGTGAGAGAATATGCATATGGATTCTGAGTGAGTGGATCGAGAGGAAGAGAAGAGAGGTTTCCTACATTTTGAAATGCACTGTCTCCGAATGATCCTTGAGTCCAAGCAGTAGCTCAGCTATAGCTAATAGTAAAGACATCAGATGGTGTTGGATACCTTCCTGTTTTGGTTGAATATATTTCTAAACTAGAACTGATTATTCTCATATCTGCGATTCTTTTTCCATTTCTTGCAATGAGTGGATACTCTTGAAGCGCTATAAAGGCAATAGTACCAAGAATAGCCATGATAGTTATAACGACTATGAGTTCTACTAAAGTGAAACCACCTCTCCTTGTTTGAGTATTCATAAGCAGACTTGAATAAGAAATAATAAAGGAAAATATAGCTTAAATAGATAAAAAGTCGAGTATTTCTTCTTGATACCTCTTTTGTTTCATGGTGTAATATTTTTTCTTTATTTGTTCACAGGTATTTCTTCTTGATTTCTGGGTATTTTTCATATAATTCTCATGTTTTATACTCATTTTTTTAAACTTAAGATAGCATGCTGAGAACACACACTTGTAATGATTTAACAAAAACAAATATTTGAGAAACCGTCACTCTTTCAGGTTGGGTTAGTAACAGACGTGATCACTGAGGGATTATTTTTATCGATCTACGAGATAGATATGGATTGACACAAGTTGTATTTGATCCAGCTGACGACAAAGCATCTTGGGAAACAGCTGACAGCTTTCGAAGTGAATATGTCATTCAAGCTACAGGAAAAGTACGAAACAGACCAGAAGGGCAAGAAAATCCAAAAATGCACACAGGAGAAATAGAAGTCATTATTTCTGAAGTGAAGCTCCTTTCAAAATCAAAAACTCCTCCATTTGAACTTGATGAACATGCAGAACAAGCAGGAGAAGATGTACGACTGAAATACCGATATCTCGACATGCGAAGAAAAAAAATTGCAGACTATATGCAGTTTCGATCACAAATGACTACCTATACTAGAAACTGGTTTGTAGAAAGAGATTTTGTTGATGTACAGACTCCAATTCTTGCCAATTCTTCTCCAGAGTGAGCACGAGACTTTTTGGTACCTTCTCGTCTTCATCCAGGTCATTTTTATGCCCTTCCTCAAGCACCACAGCAATTTAAACAATTGCTTATGGTTGGGTGAGTGGATAAATATTTTCAAATTGCTCCATGTTTTCGAGATGAAGATCCACGAGCAGATCGACACGCAGGAGATTTTTACCAAATTGATTGTGAGATGAGTTTTGTGGAACAAGCTGATGTATTTGATGTAGTAGAAAGTTTTTTATTGGATATTACAAAAAATCTTTCAGATAAAGAAGTACTCAATGAAACAGATGGAAAAGATGTTATTAGGGAATGAGGACAATTCTTTACCCTCACTCATGAAGAAGCTATGGAAAAATACGGGAGTGATAAGCCAGACCTCAGATATGGACTCGCTATGGTAGATGTGGCAGATATCTTTGCTCGATCTAGCAATGAAATTTTTTCAAGTATTGCCTCAGATCAAAATGCAAACCGAATCAAAGCCCTCAAAGTTCCAGGTGGAGATAAGGTATTCTCAAAAACTCAAATGAAAGGATTTGAAGATTATGTGCGAAAATTTGGAGCCAAAGGACTTGGGTATTTTCAAATGAAAGAAGATGGCCTCAAAGGACCACTCAATAAGTTCTTTAGTGAAGCAGATCTACAAGAAATCGTTGATAGAGTAGAACTGGTAGAATGAGATGTAGTATTTTTTGGAGCAGGAGAAGCAAAATTGGTTCAAAACTATATGGGGAAATTCCGAAACTATCTGGCTGATCTTATGAATCTGGCAGATAACTCAAAAATCTCGTTTTGCTGGATTACAGATTTTCCAATTTTTGAACAAGACGAAGATACTGGAAAAATTGATTTTGAACACAACCCTTTCTCTATGCCTCAAGGAGGAGTGGCTGATTTTGAAAAAGACGGTCAAGACTTACTTGATGTGAAAGGGTGGCAATATGATCTGTCATGTAATGGGTATGAAATCCTTTCAGGAGCGATTCGAAATCATGATATAGCATCACTCGTGAAAGCGTTTGAAAAAGTAGGTCGAAGTGCGGATGAAGTGAAACAAAAATTTGGTGCGATGTATGAAGCATTTCAGTATGGTGTCCCACCACATGGATGATTTGCGATCGGGATGGACCGACTGATGATGATCTATCTCAATGAAGAAAATATCCGAGATATCTATGCCTTTCCAAAATCAGGTAAAGCACAAGATATGATGATGAATTCTCCTATTATGGTAGAAGATGACCAACTCGATGAACTCAGTCTCAAAGTTGAAATTGATGAAGAATAAAATAAAAGTTCTGCATTTTGCAGAACTTTTATTTTATTGCATATTTATTTATTTCACTATACTAAAATATAAATTAATAATAATATATTTTATTATGACTAATATAGAAATTAGCTTTGATCAAGAAACAGGATATTATGATGCTTGTGTTTTGGATAAAGGCATTGCCACCCAATGAAAGTCACTTGATAGTGTGGTTGCAAACATAGGATCAGCTCTTCAATTATCAAAAAGAGATACATCTATGTAATAAGTAAGACCGGTCTCATATGAGACCGGTCTTTTAAGTTCACGTTAAGATATTTTTGTATTATACTGTTACATATTTTCTCTCCTTTTTATTATGAAAGTAGTTATTTTTATTCTTACACTTATAATATTACTCACTATTTACGATGCTTTTTACCAAAGAAAACCAAGATTCCACTCAAAAAAATATTCCTGATAACGCTTCACAAGCCTATTTTGCATGAGGATGTTTCTGGTGTATGGAATGAATTTTTGAATCTCAAGATGGAGTATACGAAGCCACTTCATGATATATGGGATGAGATGCTTCTGATGCTGAATATACTCAAGTTGCATCATGAAAGACTGAGCATAGAGAGATTGTACGAATATCGTATGACCCTGATATCATTGATTATGCAACTTTGATTGAATTTTTCTGGACACAAATCGATCCAACTGATCCAGAAGGACAATTTGCAGATAAATGATTCCAATATACCACTGCTATTTATTATGCAAATCCTGAAGAAAAAGAAATAGCTGAAAAATCCAAACAAGCTCTTGAAGCATCATGAAAATTTGAAAAACCCATTGTTACCAAAATAGTTCCAGTGAGTGAATTTTTCAAGGCAGAAGAATATCATCAAGACTATTATAAAAAAGCTTCTACCAGATACAATCTCTATAAACATGGAAGTGGACGAGCCGGATATATAGAAAAAAACTGGAAACAGAGAATAGAGGAGCTCGAATCACAATGAAAAGAATCAGAAGCATCACTTCGAGCACGACTGACACCACTTCAATATGAAGTAACTCAAAATGATGCCACAGAACGAGCCTTTCAAAACAAATACTGGGATAATAAAGACGAAGGTATTTATGTAGATATTGTTGATGGAACTCCACTCTTTAGCTCGCTCGATAAATTTGATTCTGGTACTGGTTGGCCGAGTTTTAGTAAGCCAATTGATGCCGATCATGTGAGTGAACATGTAGATACCAAGCTATTCATGACTCGAACGGAAGTACGAAGTGAAAATGCAGATTCGCATCTTGGTCATGTCTTTCCAGATGGTCCAAAAGAAGCTGGATGAGAAAGGTATTGTATTAATTCTGCTGCACTCGATTTTATTCCAGTGGAAGAACTCGAAGAAAGAGGGTATGGAGAATATGTGAAGCTTTTTGAAGAGTAAGAATCCCATCCCCCTCCACTTCGTTTCGAGTACACCCCAAGAGTACTTCCTCGCTATCGCTCACAGCGCTTCCCTTTATTAAAGGGAAGAAAATAAAAGAAGAGTATTTGAATTTTTGAGAAATTGAGAGGGCTTGTAAAAGCCGCATCTTGAGATTTCGAAAAGATTACAAATAC
>JAKVBB010000041.1 GCA_022448215.1 Candidatus Altimarinota bacterium
TTGTATTTGATTTTCTTGTTAAACCAATTGGAGTGAGAGTTAATATTGTGTTTCTTCTCCTCTTTATTTTCTATAAAATCAGTATGAAGTTTTTGGGTGTATTGTTTTTGAAAACTATTTATGCAAGACTGCTTTTGTGTGATTCATATATCAATATGATATTCTAAAATTTCAGAATTATCTTTGTCTGTTGGTTTTTCTTGCATGTCTCCTTTTTTTTGAAATAAATATGATTGTATTGAAAGAGAGAGGTTTATCAATATCATGAGAGGGAATATAGTTTTTCAAATTTTTTAATGCTTCACTTTCGTATTCCAAATATTTCTGAATATGCTCAAATAGTTGATCTTGTAAATAATGCAGATCAAGTATATTTTGATATTTATTCTGTTGAAGAAGCAAAAGATTTTTGTATTGCTGATGAATCTATTGAGTCACTTATACAGTGATCTCAAACACGAAAATATATCTGTATGTATCTTGATACTACCATGATAGGATATGCATCATATCGATTTAAGAACTCAACAACCGTTTGGCTCAGTATGTTTTATATTGATACTACATATCAAGGCAACTGATATGGAACTCAGTTTCTTACATATTTAGAATCTGAGTTATGAAATAAATGAGCTCAAGTGATTGCTTTTGAAACAGATACAAGAGCCACTTGGGCTTGTGAATTTTACAAGAAAAATAACTATATAATTTTAGATCAGTATCAACTCAAGAAAGCCCCATTTTGCTCTGTACTTGATTCAGCTCCCGTACCAGGAAGATATATTTTTGGGAAACAGACTAATATATAAAAATAATTTGCTATTCCATACATAATTTGTTATTATATTTGTATAATTATTTTGTAATAAATTATGTAATATGTATAGCAGTTCAGATTTTATCTCCGTAACTGATGTGAGAAAAGATATTTCTCATCTTATTGCCTCACTGAAACAAGATAAACAAAAAATCATCTTTAAAAATAACAAACCTACAGCAGTGCTCATAGACTTTGAACTCTATGAGAAGTTTACACAATCTTGAAATAAAGTCACTCCACTGGAATGAAGTGAGGATTTTGTATGAACTCAGATGCACAATGATATGCTTGATCTCATGAGATCTGCATAAATGAAGTATATCATTACAAAATTTTTTGAAAAACAACTGAGTCAATTTTCCCCAAATTTGAATTCAGAAATACTCGTTTCAAGGATAAATATTTCTTCGAAAAACTTTATCGGTTTTCAACACCCTTTTTTTAAAGTCAAGCTGGGTATTTGAAACAAAACATATCGTTTGATTGTTTCTTATGATCCTGAAAAACAGGTTGTCTTATGTATCAATATCTTTGATAAAAAGGATAAAAATATCTGACAAAATATTTCTTGGAGGCTCCATCAGAAAGATATTCTTGGATGGACTGAGAAAAATATGCAGTGTATCAGAGATAAGCAATATTATACATTAGATGTGTAATGATATATTTGTTTGTTTTATCTCTTTAATACTTCTTCAGCTAATATTTCACTTGAAGCAAAGAACTGAAATGTATCAAAGCTCTCTTTCAATATCAATGGAAGTTCAGTACATCATAGAATAATAGCTTCAGCTCAGTTGTTATAGAGATTTTTACAATATCACTGCATTTCTTGAATATATTTGTGATCCATATACTATCCAAACAATTATTGAAATTATCCTGTATTGATACACTATACTTATATATATTTTCGGTTATATCATAGTTAATATTAATCTCATTTATGTTCACTCATGATTTTCTTTAGAAAAGGTAAAATACTATGACCATGTTGAATGATTTCATTCCACTCGCCAAGTTTAGCATTCACCCATAATTTCTCAGAATCAAAGTTGTAATTGATTTGAAGCTCTTTGGGAGTGATGATTGCTTCACCATTTACATAATGTCTCTTTCTAAACCAGATTTTTTTATTTATTTCCCAAGAGTTATCAATTAGTTCGCCCCCTTTTCCCCACTTTTTACTGTTCTCAGCAAATCCAAAAGCAGGTACAAAGCCATGTAAGTTATCTTGGTCATCCCAACTCTTTATTATGGCTAAAGTTAGAAAAAAACGGTATGGGCTACCCCCTTTGTTCGCATAAATGTTTGTGTAAGAAAAAGAAGAATAGCAGTTCAATTTGTCATCAAGATACTGAATATCCCACTGCAAAAGAAGATTTTTTTCTTTTGATGCATCATGAAAGCTCTCATTAGATACCTGAAGCAAGAACGAAGGTTTGGTTGAGCTATCAGTTATCCATATAAATCCTTCATTTTTTTCTAATTGTGATAATGCTTCTTTATGGCTTAATTGTCCACTACACCTAGTTAGAGGAGGATTGTTTTTTCGTGTTATGAACGATCGGCAATAGATGTATTTTTCATTGTTTTTCATGTTTTTTAAATGTTTAGAATATTTGTTTTATTTCTATTTCAAATCCATTTTTTGTTCCAATATCATCTGCAATACTTTGTATCCAAGATATATCGTTACTGTAATTATAACAAATTAATTTACTTCACCCTTATACAACTCCCTCGCAACCTTCGTCTCTTCTCTATGATCTACAATGGGACGAATATAGTTGAGCGTGTTTTCTAGAGGATTGTGTATAGCTTTGATCGGCTCACTCTCAAGTTCTGGAATATACTTTCGGATAAAGATCCCCTTTGGATCAAACTTCTCACTCTGTAAAATTGGATTAAAGATTCGAAGTGGCTTTGGGTCAGCTCCGACACTGGCACTCCACTGCCAGTTTCCGAGATTCACTGCGGTATCAAAATCGAGGAGCTTCTCTCGGAAATATTTCTCCCCGAGCCTCCAGTCTATATGCATATCTTTGGTCAGAAAACTTGCAACGATCATCCGAGCTCGTCCATGCATCCACCCAGTTTCATTGAGCTGACGCATCGCAGCATCGACCACTGGATATCCTGTTTTGCCTTCACACCATCTACTGAACAGATATTCATCTGTCTCCCACTCTATGTGTCGTCTCTTTTCCTGAAATTCAGTATGAACGGTATCTGGAAAATTATAATAAATATGCCACCAAAACTCTCTCCATGCGAGTTCAGAAATAAAAGCATTTTTCTGGGAACTCCCCTCTCCTCACAGGAGAGGGGCTGGGGGTGAGGTCTGCAGCGCTTTATTGTAGAGTTCTCGTACCGAGAATATTCCAAATCTGAGATAGGGAGAGAGTCTGGAAGTTCCATCTTTGTCGAGATCGTTTCGAACCTCTTCGTAGCTGGACGTAATATTGTGTTCGACTCGTTTTTTTCCAAACTCCATCGTGAAATAGGGATGTTTCTCGTGAGTGATGAAATCTTTGGCTTGAGTAGATTCATCTATTTTGAGTTGAGAGAACTTTCATAGCTCCCCCTTTAATAAAGGGGGTTGGGGGGATTCTATCACTTTTTTCCAGAGCTTATAGAACGGAGTAAATACTTTTCTGGTATCCACTTCATGTGGTTCTGCGAGTAAAAAATCTTTATAGGACTTGAATTCACATTTTGCCAGTTTCGCTACCTGTTCATCCCTTTCTTGACCGTACTTTCCATACGTTTTGTTCGCAAAGACACATTCTATATCGTATTTTTCTATGAGTTCTGGGATGAGTTCCTCTGGTTTTCCATGCAGTACCAGTACGTCTCATCCTCCGAGTTGTTTCAGGCTCTCTCATATGTGCTCCAGAGCTTCTCGGATGAATCAAAACTTTGGATCACTCAGTCAGCCAAAACTCTCTATGATATGCGTATCGAGGATAAAAATGGGGAGTAGGGCTTCAGATTGTTGTACGGCTTCGTGGAGTCCAGTATTGTCATGGGTTCGAAGGTCTTGCCTGAACCAAAAGATCGATTTTTTGTGCATAAACTATTGCTTTTTATGAGAGAATATTACTATTGTAGGTAAGTATATTTTTTCTCTATGCTTATGCAAGAAATCTTTGATATTGTAGATAAAAATGACCAGGTAATTCAGTATTGAGTTGCTGAAAATGATCTTCATGTAAATGATGATATTACTCGTGTCACAACGGCTTATATTACCGATGCTCAATGAAGGTTTTATATTGCTCAGAGGTCACCAAATAAAAAGGTAGACCCACTCAAGTATGAAGCTCCAGCTCATGGTCGAGTACAGTCACGAGAGAGTTATGAGGATGCTATTTGCAGGGAAACACTTGAGGAATTATGAGTAAAACTTGATTCGTTTGAGGAGATCGGTCATTTTTATCTCTCATTTGAGTCAAATGTATGAATCAGGCAGCATTATAAAAAACTTTTTATCTGAAAAATATCTGAAGGAATAAAAATAGACCCGACAGAAATTCATGCCATAAAAAGCTTTGACTCTATAGTAGATTTTTTTGATTTTTACGAGACACAGACTCATTTATTTTCAGATGCTATTGCATATGATATACAGTATTTAAAAGATTTTTTCACATAAAAAAAGACCTTGATACCCTGGGGATAGGGATATCAAGGTAAATATTGCTATGTCTTATCAGTATTGCAAAAAATCACTGATAGAAAATCCTTTTTCATGATATCTTATAATCTTTTAATTTTATCTGTCAATATAAAGTTATATCTATCTTGCATTTTTCTCCTTTTTTCATATAATCCATGCAAATTTTATTTTTAGAAAAATATTTAGACAAATGGCAAACAGTCACGGATTGACATCACGAATTATAAAAAAACAAGCAGCCGCTCGAAAGCTCGCAAAAAATAAGAAAAAAGCTGATCACAGTGTATTTATTGGAAATGAAAATCCACAAACACGAAAAAATCAAAGCTACAAAGCACGAAAACACTATTTGGAAAATAAACAAAAATTTCCAAAGAAAAAACTCAAAACAAAAAATCCAGAATCACTTATCGAACAGGGAATTATTGATGAAAGAGGTTTTTTCTTAAGAGGGAAAAAGAAAAATTTTCTTACAAAATCTATGGTAGACTCAAAAGGTCTTGATTTTTATTGAATGCCACGCTAGTTATTTTTCTTGAGTATTGTTATGGAGGTCCAATACATTTTTATGTTCACACTATGCAAAGAATCTATATACCATGATTTGTTTATGCAATAGAATATATTATCAATGATAAACATATTCTTCATCAGTTAATAAAAGTGCTCAAAGTCAGAGTTGATGATACCATTGTATTTTTTGATGGAGAAACACCAACAGACTATTTATACCGCATCAAACATATAGAAAAAAAAGAAATTGTTTTTGAATTTGTTTATGGAATTCAGAAGAATAAATTTTCTCGGTCTATTACTCTTTTTCAAGCACTTCCAAATAAATATAATAAAATGGAGTATATTCTCCAAAAATGAGTTGAAGTTGGAGTACAAAAATTCTGTTTTTTTCGTTCTGAGCGAAGCCAAAAGCTCCACATATCTGATCATAAAAGAGAAAGATTTGAACAAATTATCAAAGAAGCGGTAGAACAGTCTGATAGAAATGACATTCCACAACTTATTTTTATGGAAGAAGGTTTCTGAGAACTTCATAATGATTGATATAATCTTATATTTCACACAAAAGATGATACCAATAAACGTTTAAATGAACTTACTTTTCTAGACAAAGATAAGCCCGTACAAATATTTGTATGACCCGAGTGAGGTTGGAGTACACATGAAGTAGTTGCTTTTCAGGAGGCTGGGTGTATTTGAGTACATCTATGAGAAAATATTCTCAGAACTGAAACCGTTTGAGTGGTCACTACTTTTTATCTCAACCAAATGTAGTGTGTTCTTCTTTTTTTGAAAGAGTATGGTAGTTATTTCATACTTTTTTTATTTTTGAATATGCATATTCAAAACACAGCCATATGTCTGTAATACCAAAAATATAGGCACTTGAATTTTTTTTCATTTGGTTGATTCCTGCACAGATAGGGTAGAGTAAAAAGAGAAAATATTCTGGATATAAAATTATAATATCAATAAAAAGAAGTGTTATTATAAAACCATTTTTAATATGGTAAGCATATTCAGAATTGATATCCTTGAGTCCAATCAGATTTATCATAGGTATATAATACATATCTGGATTGATAGATGTGTTTGATTTTTTTGTGAGGACGGTATTCCATGTGGTATCATGATTTTTTTGTGATGAATGCATGAGTGTATTCCAAGGTACAAATGATGCATTTGATATACTTTGCTTTGTATAATGAAAGAGAGAAATAAAAAAACATCGAATATTTCGTGAACTGATAATAGGAAATTTTGGTATTGAAATATCCTTTTGTGAAATAATTTGAATACTCTGAAATACTCCAAATACGATATAACCAAGTAAGAGTATACTGGAAAAATTTTCATTTCCTCATACATATCCCAGTAAAATAATACATGAGATGACCTGGGCTATATTTCTCTGTTGAGATATGATATCATTTCTGCTTTCTAAAAAGAGAGAAACAAAAGGAAGCAGGGATAAAATCATATCTTTTTTTTCTTCCTCTGAAGCATTATTTTTGAATTCTAATATTTCTCATTTTTTTTGGAAAGAAAATATATTTTTTATATCAGTATCTTTTCAATTATGTGCTAAATACATTCCATATATAAGCTTTATAAGCAGTAAAAGTGATAAAAGAGTAAATATGATCCTCCCAAGAGGAAGAGAAAGAAGAGTGACACCATCAAATATTCCTGATACTATTGAAACAATATAGTTGATAAGAAAAAGAGTATGAATAAAAAAAGCACTCTTTGCATGGTTTCTTACAAAAGGGTGTGCTATATTTTTATCTGATTTATTGAATAGAAACAATCCACTGACAAAAATGAGGAGATATGTACTCACTGCATTTGAAATAATTTTTTTATTGAGTGTTTCCATATTTTTATATTTTTACTTTATATTTTTGAAAAAATCACTAATATTATACTCGATTTTAACTGACTTACCAAAAGAAAATACGTGATTTTTTCAGATGCAATATTCTCTACTTCTGTTTCACTTGGATCAGAAAAAATATTTTTTGATACGCGTAAAGAAATTGTTTTTGTTGGACGATCTAATGTTGGGAAATCGAGTGTCATGAACGCACTTTTTGGCAAAAAAGATTTGGTCAAAACCAGTGCACGACCCGGAAAAACAAAAACAGCTAATATTTTTGAAGTAGGAAGAAAATATTATTTTACCGACCTTCCTGGATATGGTTTTGCTAAGATGTGACAACAGATGCGAGAAGCACTTGATGGACTCGTGAGCTGGTATCTGGAAGAGAGAAAAGAAAATATTGAGAGTGTTGTTATGCTGATTGATGCAAAATTAGGACCACAGCAGACAGACAGAGATATGTATGAATTTTTGCTCGAGCTTGGTATGCCTATTACCATTATTCTCTCCAAAATAGATAAGCTTTCCAAATCAGAAGCAAATAAGAGTATTGAGTTTGCGAAACAGGCATTTTTTGGACAGCAGATATTTCCTGTATCGAGCCAAAAGAAACTTTGACTCCGAGAACTTGAACTCCATTTGAGAGATTTATTAAAATAATCACTTATATTTAAAATTATGTTTAAGAAACAACACCCATCGGTTGTGAGTATTCCTATTCTTATTATTACTGTTTCATTGGTAATCTATATACTCTCTATCGGTCAAAATCTTATTATTCCATTTTTGATAGCATTATTGTTTTCATTTGCTATCATAGCTTTGATGCAGTATTATCGATCTTTATATCTTCCAAAAATATTGGCTTTTCTTGCTTCTATCGCAACATATGCTGCCATGTTTTGGGTAATGGGGCAGATTATTAATTCAAACGTAGAAGAATTGATCCGACTCCTCCCAGAATATCAAGACAAGATATATATTACTGTATTAAATATATTTGAATATTTTGGTATCACTCCTCCAACGAGTGTAAATGAAGTACTCAGAGAGATCAATCTGCAATCCACTTTCTCACTTATATTTTCTGGTGTAACTTCTATTTTTTCACAGATGTGAGTTATTACTTTTTATGTCATTTTTATTTTACTGGAATATCGTTATTTTGGTTCTAAACTTAAAATGATGATACGCGAAGATATCAATCGTCAAAAAGTGATTCAAGTAATAGAAAAAATTAAATCAGATGTAAAAAGCTATTTTGTTATTAAGGCTGGAGTCAGTTTTATTCTTGCAATTTTGAGTTATCTTGTCATGACTTTTCTTGGACTTGATTTTGCTCTCTTTTGGACTTTCATTATTTTTGTTCTTAATTTTATACCATTTATTGGTTCAATTATTGCAGTCACATTTCCGATCTTATTTTCTCTGGTTCAATTTGATAGTTACTATATATCTATTTGAATGGCTACGGGATTGATTGCTGCACAGGTATTTATGGGGAATATTATTGAGCCAAAATTTGTAGGAAATAGACTCAATCTTTCTCCTTTGGTTATTATTCTCTCACTTGGTTTTTGGGGAAATCTCTGGGGGGTAGTAGGGATGCTTCTCTCTGTTCCGATTACAGTAATTCTCAATATTATACTAGCTAAAATTCCTGCTACCAGAAGTATTGCAGTATTACTTTCAGAAAAAGGAGAGCTTGATGTTGATGAAGATCATGACTTAAAAGCAAATAGAAAAGAGCTTCTTGAAAAAGTAAAAAAACGATTCAAAATTCATGCTTCACATAAGAAAATTACAAAAAAGAAAAAGAAGTAAAAAATCCCAGTATATCTGGGATTTTTTACTTCTCACACACTCACATCTCATATCACTTTTCATCAATATATTCCTTGATACGTTCTATTCGAAAATGTGTGATAGGATGTGTTGAAAATATTTCTGAGATATTACTTCCGAGAGAATTATGTGACTCTAAGAATTCAAGGGCACATCAAATTTGACCATTCATATCGTATACAAAATCGATTCCATGCTGGTCTGCACGAGTTTCAGCATATTT
>JAKVBB010000042.1 GCA_022448215.1 Candidatus Altimarinota bacterium
CTCAGATAGTATCTCTCAGAAAGTCTCAGTAGCAAAGTTCTGGAACTCATCTACATACATGTAAAAGTCTTTTCGTTGATCTTCTGGCATATCTGCTCGACTCATGGCAGCCATATTTACTTTGGATACAAAGATGAGTCCAAGCAACTGTGCATTGAGTGCCCCGATTTTCCCTTTGGATAGATTGACGAGAAGAGCCTTTTTGTTATCCATGATTTCACGAATATTAAAGGCAGATTTTGGTTGTCCAATAATATTACGGATCGTAGTGTTCGTAATGAATGGACCAAATTTACTCGAGAAATACGGAATCATTTCTTGTTTTTCTCGGTCACCTGTGTTGGCATATTCGTGTTCCCAGAATGATCGCACGACAGGATTTTTTACTTTGGATACTTTGTATTTCATAAAGGCATCATCGACAAAGAGTCGTGGGACGTCGATGAGTGTTCCTCCATCTTCTTGGTCCTCCATGAGAGTCAGACATCCATTTCGGAAGTAGTGTTGAATACGTGGTCCAAATATTTCATCCCCAAAGATCTTAATAAAGATTTCTGTTGCATCCATGGCAGCTCGATCCATCTCTCGTTTTCGAGCTTCTGGGTCCGTTGAGATAACCTCAAGCATATTAAGTCCCATAGGTCGCTGATCGTCAGCTGGATCAAATACAATCGTATCTTTGGCTCTTTCTTTTGGAGTAAATGCAAGTACGTCTTCTACCAGGTCTCCATGTGGATCAATGACACACAGGCCATCACCATTCCACATATCTTGTCTGGCCAGGTATCCGATAAATACTGATTTACCTCACCCAGATTTCCCGATAACATATTGGTGTCGTCCTCGGTCTTTTCGACTGAAATAGATAGGAGTTTTTTTGTTTCTGTATTCATTCCATCCCAAAAGTACTCCATCTTTGTAGACTGGGAATCCTCCGAGGGTTCTTTGTGTTTCAGTAATTTCATATTTTGGACTTCCATCCTCGTTTTGTCCCACTTCTTTTTTCTCCTCTATCATGGTTGGTTCACTTGGATATTTGAGATTATGCGGAGTGGGAAGTTTTTTGTACGAAAGCCAGTTAATGAGAGGAGACCGGTTATAGTTGATATCTGGAAGATGATAGAGCGTTGATACTTCATCTGCAGAAAAGTATGATACGTTTTGGAAAAAACCAACGAGTTTGTGTTTAAATGCAAAATATCTGAGAGGAGTGAATATAAATGGAAACGCATCTTCAAGTACTTGAGGATTATCAAGAGCATTATTATATTCATCAGTAAAGATAGAAGCAGCTGCAACAACAGCATGAACTCCATTTTCGGCATTGTCGTATTTTTTACTGCTCACAAGAACACGAGCAGATGCTTCAAAGGTTGGTTGAGCTGCTGTTTCTCCCATAATTTTTTGACTTTCTGTTTCTGCTTGATTAAAGATTTTATAGGCATCTCATTCACTGGCTCCAGGGGCATTGTTTCCTCCCACCATGTCTTCAGGTCCTTCTATGAGAGCTACAATAGGGTTCCATAAAAATGAAAGAAAAGAGAATAGGTGTTTTCTATTTTTTTTGAATTTTCCTTTGGCTACTTGTCCAGCAGCTTGTTTGGCTTTTTTGTTCCAACTGGATCCTTCAGGTTTGATGACGAGTTGGAAAATGGCACTATCATCTTTATCGAGTCCACCAAATACATTGGTAAAGTTGTTGAGAGAATCATCTTCGAGGTATTTATAGGTTCGTATTGGGAATACATCATCATGTTCTTTTCCAAGTGAAGCAGCTCGCATTGAGTATTCTGGTTTTTTGAGCTGGATGTATTCTTTTTCTGGATCAACGATAAGAATCTCAGCATCAGTATAGATAGAGGTTAAGTGCTGAGATATAAGGTTCACGTAATTTTTATAGGTCACAATATAAAAATCCATGTCTCCATCATGATATGCGAGTTCAAGGCTTATTTTTGAGTGCTTAAAGATGGCATTCAAAAAAGTATCTCGGAGTCCCGCTTCTGCCAGTTTATGGATGGCTTTGTAAAAGAGACTCATCATACCTATTTTTTCTTTGAAATCTTTTTTGGTTTCTTTTTCTTTATCGAGTTTTGAATCTGATCGAGGAAGTGTCACTTTGAGATATCTCAGATTTTTTGCATAATAGATCTCAAAAATAAATCGAATTGTTTTTATAAAGACAATAAAGCAGAGAATGGCTATCACAATAAGTGCTCCCAGGCTGAGTGCTTCTTGAATAACCGAAAAACCTTCACCAAAAAACCCTCATGATTCATTTGTTTTTGATTCAAGAGTAGCTGAATTATGAGTTTTATCCTGTAGAGCTGGGACAAGAATACCAGCATATGTGGATGAAATATATCCAATATATCCGATACATATCAGCAAAAATGTGCTCATTTTTTTCATCTCTTTTGTGTTATAGATAGCTTTGTAAATATTCTATCATATTTTTTAGAGGGAAGGTAAAAAGAGAGCTTGACTTTCGTGTATTTACTTACACCCCAATTCTTTATGTTTTTTTAAGGTTGTTCTCTATACTTCTTTCTTGACGATAGGTATCAAACATATATCATATCGATATTATATTTTAAACATAAGTCTTATGAATATTGCAAAAAAAGTTTTCTATACCCTGAGTTCTGTATGGATTATGTATATTTTTCTTGGATCACTTCCATATAAATTTAGTGGACACGAACATACGCAAAATATTTTTGGTACTATTGGTGACTGGATGATGGATATATTTCCTCGATTTATCGGTCAAGGTTTTGTAGACTATGGAGCTTATATAATAGGATGAGCTGAGCTGGTGGTATCTTTGGTGCTTCTTGCTGGTATTATTGGTATATTTATGAAAAAAGCATATGCAGAAAAAATGTTTGCATTTGGATGACTGGGTGCATCACTCATCATGCTGGGAGCAGTATTTTTTCATCTTTTCACTCCACTTGGGATCGAAGTAAATGGGGACGGAGGAAGTCTTTTTCGAGCTGCTGTGAGTATTCTGATTCTTGGATCTGTGATGTTCAAAATATACTTTTTCTGTGGTAAATGTTGTAAGAAATAATATTCCTCTATGAGACTCCAAATTACCCTCTACTTTATTTGGTACTGCTTAAAAATTCGTACCAATCCTTGGGCATTTTTTCAAATACATGCCCATTTTTTTGATACCCAGAAAGGAATATTTTCCAAGTGTGATATTGAGAAACAAATTCCAAAGAAATGGAGATTAGAAAGCTATAAAATAAAATATAACCATGATGTTGCAGATATTTTAAATCAAGTATCACTTCCATGTTTTTGAAAACCAGAATGGGGACAAAATGCTCATGGAATATCATATATTGATAATAAAAGAGATCTGCAAAAGTTCCTTCATAAAAGTAGACAGAGCAATATTAATTATTTGATTCAGCCTGCAAGTGAGTATAGTGAGGAATTTGAAATATGTTTTTCAAAAAATCCTGAAAATCTTGATTCTATTATGATTCACTCTTTGGTACAGGCTGAAAATGGAGCTGGAATACATATCAGCTCGATTCATGCAGAAACTCGATATAAAGAATGTATTCATGAAATAGATATGAAGCAATGTGATGCCTTGATATCACACTTACAGTCTCTTTGAAACTTTTGGATTGGACGAGTTGGACTCAAAGCAAATTCCCTCAATGATTTGATTGCTGGAAAGTTCCAAGTCTTTGAAATTAATATTTTTATTCCTATGCCTTTGAAGCTTCTCGCATATAATGTTGATGAGAGTCAAAAAACTATTTTTTTAAAGAAGTGGGCTCATACATTGGCTCATCTTACAAAGCTTCGACCAAAACAACCTTACAAAGAAGTATTTCTTCGAAAAATTGCATGGCACTATAAAATAAAATTACTTCATAATCCTTATTATATGCAACTGAAAAAAGTCATCTACGGCTGGATAGAAAAAAACTTTTTAAATGGATGTTCTGATTATAATTCTCTCTCGGTACGAAAGAGTTGTCGGAGCAAATTTCAATCTCGAGAAATGTTTGCAAAACATGGCATTCCTTATGCAAAATGACTGGTGTTTTTCAATCCCTATACTGCCTATAAATTTGCCAAAGAGCATGGATTTCCTCTGGTACTTAAACCAAATGTAGGTGGTTTTTCAAGAGGGAGTCATTTTCCCATCAACAATTTCAAAGAGTTTTGGATCGCAATGTTTTTTGTAAAATTTTGGTGGCCAACATCAGTTGTTGAACAATATCTGAAAGGAAAAAACTACCGGGTTGTTACAACAAAAGATTCGGTCGATATTGCTATGCGACGATATCCAGCATTTGTAACATGAGACGGGAAAAATAGTATCAGCGAACTCATCGATGTAGAAAATAGGGTGCGCGAAGAAATGAAACTGACTCCTGTAATTCATCTCATAGAAAAATCTGCTCAAATCGCAAGACACCTCAAAAAACATGGACTCAATTTTGATTCAATTCCAAAATCATGAGAAGAGATCGAGCTCTATCATCGTGTTTCACTCGCTCCCGGAGGAGTATTAAAGACTATTGATGTCAAAACTATTACTCCTAAAAATAAAGAACTTTTTATTAAAATTCTTGATCTTTTTGAGTCTAATCTTTTCTGAATTGATGTGATTATGGAACAATGAATTGATGTAGATTATGATAAACAAAAATGTATTTTTCTTGAAGTAAATTCTCGTCCCTATCTCAAAATGCATGCATATCCACGGTATGGTCAGATTCCAGATATGGAAAAATTTTATAAAAAACTCGATGTATTAGAGGTAGTAGATAGAGGAGTGTTTTAGTTTTTATTTAATTTTATGAAACAAAAAGAAAAGAATTTTTCTCTCAAAGACCAGCTTTTTAATCGTGAAAAAGTAAGCTATATTGCTGAATTAATACATGATGCTTATCCCGATTTTCAAACAATAAAATTTGTTGATGATGTAGTAGAAAAATTTCCAGAACTTGAACTCATGGATCGAATACATCATATTGTTGATATCCTAGAAATATATCTTGTGCACTCAAATGATGTCCTTGATTATCGAGAAAGCTTAAAAATACTCTTATCTGCTCTTCCAAGGGAACTTGATCCAGATAAGCACGATGATGATTTTTGAGATTTTATTTTGGCACCATATGGATTTTTTGTAGCAAAATATGGTTGTAAAGAAGAATATCTCGATATTTCCTTGGATGCTCTGGAGCAAATGACCAAGCGATTTAGTGTTGAATGGGCCATACGATTTTTTCTGAATGCCTTTCCAGATCAAACCTTTACTCGTATGTTGGAATGGGCTCGATCAGATAATTATCATGTGCGAAGATTATCGAGTGAGTGAACCAGGCCAAATCTTCCTTGGGGACATAAGATATCTTTGCAGTATCAAGAACCTCTTCAGATACTTGATATACTGGCTCATGATGAGCGTAGATTTGTTACCAGAAGTATCGCAAATCATCTCAATGATATTTCCAAAAAAGATCCCAAATTGGTAGTAGACACTCTGAAAAAATGGCAATCTCAGGAGTGCCAAGATATCGAATATATGATTTCACATGCTACTCGAACCCTTGTAAAGAATTGATATATCCCTGCATTTGAGCTTTTATGATATAGTTCTCATCCACAAATAAACATGAGTGATATTTGTCTGAAAAATGACTCTGTTAAAATATGAAATGAGCTTGAATTTTCATTCCAAATTACACCGCACAAGCAAGAAAAACTTATGATTGATTACACGATTTACTTTATCTGAAAAACTTGAAAACTCTCACCAAAAGTATTTAAAATAAAAAAAGGCACATTTACTCATGCTGTACATATTACTAAAAAACACCCTTTCAAATTAATGACTACTAAGGCCCTATATCCTTGAGAACACTTATTGGAAATTACTATAAATGGAACATCTGTTGGAAAAAAATCATTTACTCTTATTGGGTAGATGATTTTTTTATATACAAAAACATGGAAATAATGAAGTTCCTCCTTTCTTCATTATTTCCATGTCCTTATGGAAGCATTCCTCCTTATACTTACACAAGGGAGATACGAGTGAGAATAGTGTGATAATTCTCCTCCTTTACGTGATGATTCTCCTCATATCTTTTGTTTATACCAGATTTTTTTCTTCCTCCTTCGATCTGGTAGTAAACACATTATGCATATTTTGTAAAAAGAGTCAAATATATATTGACACCTTTCTTTTATATACTATAGAATACCTTTATACAAAGCCAAAATAAAATGACAACTATACTTTGTCATATTTGATATAAACTCTTAAATGTTTTTACTTTTTACTGGTTTTTTATACAATTATATAGGAATAATTTTTTACTTTTGCTTCTCTCATGATTGCTTATATCGAATGAAATGTTCTTGAAAAATCTTTCAATACTGTCACACTTCTGACCAACGGATGAGTAGGCTATGAAATCCATATTCATGAATGAACGTATAGCCAGCTTCCTGGATCATGAATATGTAGCCTTTATGTTTATGACCATATTACCGAGAATGCTCGAAGTTTGTTTGGTTTTCTAGAAGCAGAAGAAAAACAGGTTTTTAAAGAGCTTTTAAAAATTTCATGAGTGGGATGAAAAGTAGCACTTCAAATCCTTTCACTGGGAATACAGAACTTGCTTCAGGCCATTACTCAACAAGATAATAAGTCAATTGAGTCAGTAAAATGAATTGGGAAAAAAATGGCAGAAAAGATACTTCTTGAACTCAAAGACAAAGATTTTTGAATTACTCTTTCTGCTGAGCCATCATCACGCGTTTCTCTCCCTCAGGGGCTTTCTGAATCGATTCAATCTACTCTTGTCGGAATGTGATATACTCCTCAGGATGTCGCTCGGTGTCTCTCACAATTGCCTCCAGATATGACCGATGCTGCAGATATTCTTCCATATGTTATTCAAGAACTTTCTTAAGAAATCTATGGAAAATTAATTTTTAAGTGTTATTCGTATATTTTCTTCCCTTTATTAAAGGGAAGTACCCGAAGCGGAGTGGAGGGGGATGGGATTTAAGAAAGCTCAAATATTCTCTCTAAATAATAGTATATTTAAATATCTTTTCAATTATGAATATTGAGATTTTGTCATTTTCTCCTCTATGGATCATGATACTTTTATTAATAGGGATCATATTTTTTCTCGTATCATGACAAAAAAATAGTAAATGAAATATGAATGAGCAGAGTATAGGGCTCTTGCAAGAACAAATACTTCATCTGCGAAAGGTGCTGGATAATAGACTCGATGAAAATACAAAAAACCAAACCAAACAGTTTGAAGTGAGTCAATCTATGAGTAAACAAGCCCAAGAAAATATCGTGGAACTCACTAAAAAACTTTCGAGTATCGAGCATACTAATAAAGAGATTCGTGAAATAGGAAACCAGCTTGAGTGACTCGAAAATATTCTCAAAAACCCAAAACGGAGAGGAAATCTGGGAGAATACTTTTTGAAAGAATTACTTGAAAATGTCTTTCAATCTGATAATTATGCACTTCAACATCCCATTGGGGATAAGTGAATCGTAGATGCGGCACTTTTTATTGGAGGAAAAGTAATCCCCATTGATTCAAAGTTTCCTTATGATAATTATGAGAAACTTGTTCAAGCAGAAAATGAAACCGATAGTCATATTTTTGCCAAGCAACTCACAAGAGATATCAAAACTCGTATTGATGAAACATCCAAATATATCGATTTGGCTTCAGATACCACTGATTTTGCTTTTTTATTGCTTCCAGCTGAAGGACTCTATTATGATATTTTTATTGGTAAAGTTGGAAATATTTCTCCTCAAGATCTGACTCAATATGCTTTTTCAAAAAAAGTCATTATTTGTTCTCCTTCAGGATTTTATGCATATCTACAGACGGTTATTCAATGACTTAAATACCTCAAAATAGAAGAAGATGTGAGGCAGGTTGTGAAGTATGTGAACAAACTAGAAAAAGATTTAGATAAGTATCAGGAAGTCTTCGGAAAACTATGAAATACTCTTCAAACAGCTCAGAATCACTATGATGCAGCATCAAAAAGACTTGATATTATTGATACTGATATTTATAAGATTCATGAACTAGAGTGAGAAAAGAAGTAAATATTATGTGAACCAAAATATAAAAGTTTTTAACATTTGATTGTTAAAAACTTTTTTTCTCGACTTTTGCAAGAAAAATATTATGAACTATATTTTTAAAAAATATCTTTGCTTTATAGTGCAAAGTGTCTTCATTTTTTAACAAAATGAAGACACTTTTTTCACACAAGTGTTCTAAAAATTATAGCAAAATATCAAAAAATATTTACAATTTTCTCTAGTCAAAAGATATCTTTTCAAGTGTATCTGTTACGGATGCGAAAAGAGATATTTTTTTTCTTTATAACGCTATTTTTTAAATATTTTTATATGGAACTCACGGTCATAAAGAACAGAAAAGGAGAGATGATACCATTCGATATTTCTCGTATCGAACGAGCGATTGAAAAAGCAGCAGAATCCGTGGGTGTCATAGATATGAGTTGTGTAGATGAAATCGTAGATGGAGTCATGAATAGGATGTATTCAACCTCTACAGCAGAAGGAATTTACGATGTAGAATCTATCCAAGATGCGGTGGAACAGGAGCTTATGGACCAAGGTCAATTTGCTATGGCCAAACATTTTATTTTGTATCGAAATAACCGAACTAAGCTCAGACAAGAAAAGAAACAAAAACTTGAGAAAAAAATTGAAAAAAAAGAACTCAAAATTCTCAAAACTGATGGGAAAAAAGAGGCTTTTGATATAGAAAAAGTAAAAGAAACCTACAAACGAGTTTCCTATGGGCTCGCTCGAGTATGTAAATTTGAAGAGCTCGAAGCTTCTCTCAAAAAATACTTAGT
>JAKVBB010000043.1 GCA_022448215.1 Candidatus Altimarinota bacterium
AAGCAATATGCTGACCAAGCGTGTATTATGAGTACAAAAGCAGGTTGAAGGGCATCACTTTGATACCAGAAAACACATTCTCGAATATGATGATGTAATAAACAAACACCGAGAAATTATCTACAGCAAAAGAAATCAATTGCTTGAAACACAAAATACTGGAGAAACACTCCACGAAGATATACAAGATATGATAGAGAACCAATCAGATGCGCTCATCAAATCTGGCATGGTAAAAAACACCCAAGAAGCACTTGAAAAAATAGAAATACTCAAAAAAAATGCTCTCTCAGAAGAAAAATTCTATGAACTTGAAAGACGGATTATGCTGCAATCCATTGATGAACTCTGGATGCGACACATTGATGCCATGAGTCACTTAAGAGAAGAAGTTGCTTTTGAGTGATATGCTCAAAGAAACCCCTTGGTAGTTTACAAAGAAAAAGCATACCAAAAATTCCAAGATTTTATGAATGAATTAGAATACAAAGTGATTCATGCTCTCTTCTCAGTTCAAAAAATCGAACAAGTAGAAAACGTTCAGGTAGCAACTAGAGATATGCAAGAGAACAGAGATGAGGTTGCATCTGGTCTGGAGAATTTCTCAGATCAAAAACAAGCTCCAAAACAAAGTGGGACACCAAGCAATGGAAACCCTCTCTTTATGAATCCAAAGAGTGCTCCACAGCAAGCACCTTCAAAAAAGAAAATTCGAATATAGAATCCCCCAACCCCCTTTATTAAAGGGGGCTTTTAAAAATATATTTATATAGTTTACTTTCATTTTTTTGAAAGCTTGAAATTGTCTAAGGTCGCAAGACCGAGTTTTTCGAGCTTGAGAAAAATTGTAAAGTAAACTATAGAGTATGAGTACATAAAAAACTATCTCTTCACTATCATCATCACTCCATCATCTCCATCGATTGGAAGAATATTATAGGAGATATTATTATCTGTGAGATATTCCTCAAGACCAACCATTTTATCTCTAAATTTAATCACATCATCGAGAATAATCACTCATCATTTTTTACATTTTGACCAAGAAAGTTCTAAAAAATCTTTGCTTCTTCGTTTCATACCATCAATAAAAACAAAATCAAAACTCGCATCATCCAGTCCTGGAATTACATCAAGTGCATTTCAAAATATTTGTGTAATAGTATCAGACAATCCAGCTCTCTCAATATTTTCTCTGGCAGCATCATAGGCAGGTTGAGAAAACTCTACCGTTGTGAGATGTCATCATTGTGACTCAAGTACATCTCAAAAACATATACCAGAAAAACCATTTGCACTCCCAATTTCAAGCATATCTCGTGTTCCTGAAATACGAATTACATCACAAAGAAACTTCATATTCACATCACTAATATTTGGAATATCATTGAGTATACCATGTTCTCTGAGTTCACGAATCAAAATATTTCTATTCATAGTACAAAAAAATTATATTTGTGAATATTGTATAAAAATACCTTTTTTTCCAAGAAAAATTTGCCTTTTTATAGAAATATCGCTATACTACACACATTATTTATTCCTAATATATATCTCCTATGAAAAAAGTGGTATATGGTCTCATTGGTCTTGGGCTTTCAGGTCTCAATTCTGCACATGCTGCCATTACAACAAACGATGTTCAAACTAATATCCAAGGTCGAACAGAAAGTGCTGATATCGCAGTACAAAATATCGTTGCAAACTTCATGATCTTCCTCGCAATTATTGCAGTACTCTACCTTCTTTGGGGAGGTTTTCAAATTCTTACTGCTGGTGGTGACGAAGAAAAAGTGACCAAAGGAAAAACTATCATTATTCAAGCAGGACTTGGTCTTCTTGTGATCTTCCTCGCAAACTCAATTGTACAATGGGTACTTGGAATTATCACTCAATAAAAAATTCAAATACAAAAAAATACTTCTTTCTCAAGAAGTATTTTTTTAATATTCAGTTATTTAGAAATCTATATCATCGCTCTCAATTTCTCTATTATCGTGCATCATTCCAAAAAAACCATATCCAATAGCAATTCCAACGAGTGTAGAAACAATAGCCAGCATTCATGTCGTAGAGTTTCTATCAACAAAAAGAAATGCTTGTGTGCTCACCACCATATTTTCTACTACCAAAACTGCTGTTACAGCAATTCAGCCAAAAACAAGTATTTTATAAAACATAATTGTAACAAGATAAAAAGTATTTTTTCTAGTATATAACAGAGAAAAAATATTTCAATAAAAACTAGAAAATTCCCTTGTTTTTTATATAATGGCTCGCATAAGTACTTATTTTCCTGAACACTGAGATAGACACCTATGTATAACCACAAAGAAATAGAAAAAAAATGGCAAAATTATTGGGAAAACAATAACACCTTTGCTATACCAAGTCTCCCCCCTGAGAAGGGGGGATGAAAGGGGGGTTATGAGAAAGAGCCTTTTTATGTGCTGGATATGTTTCCCTATCCATCTGGAGCTGGGTTGCATGTTGGACACCCAGAAGGGATGACTGCTAATGATATCGTAGCACGATACAAAACAGCCAAAGGATATAACGTACTTCATCCTATGGGATGGGATGCTTTTGGATTACCAGCAGAAAATTATGCCATCAAAACAGGAACTCATCCACGTATTACCACCGACAAAAATATCGCTACTTTTAAAAGACAGATCAAAGAGCTGGGTTTTAGTTATGACTGGAACAGAGAAATAGATACCACTGATCCACAGTATTATAAGTGGACTCAATGGATTTTTCTCAAAATGTTTGAAAATGGTCTCGCTTATGAACAGGACCTCCCTATTAACTATTGTCCACACTGTAAAACCAGTGTAGCCAATGAAGAGATACTCAATAATTTTACTCACGAACGGTGTGGGACTCTCGTAGAGAAGAAAAAACTTCGTCAATGGGTACTTAGCATTACCCAATATGCTGAACGACTGTTGAACGATGTTGATGATCTCGATTGGCCAGAGAGTATTAAAGAAATGCAAAGAAACTGGATTGGGAAAAGTGAAGGATGTGAGTTTGAAATGAAGAAAGCACAAAAAAATGAGGTCTGCATTCTCGAAAACGAGATTGGTCACAATGACCTGGCTAAGTCCTCATCTATGAGTAGTATATTTAAAAATATCACAAAAGTCAAAAAAAAGATAAACTTTCGAGGAAAAATAGAAATAAAGTGAGTAATTGAACATCAAATTTGAGATATTAGTTTCAATTCAAGTAATATTCTCAAACACTTTGCATCAAAACATACAAAGGAGTTTCGATATAGAAAATGACTGATAGCAACTGTTTTTTCTGTTATACAAGAGATAGATTTTGATGCACATCTTCATGGATATTTTGCTTTTAAGAACATGATCATAAAAGTTGTTTTATGAGAACAAAATAATGGAAACTATTACATTAAGTCATACTATAAATACGATACTTGAACAAAATTCTATCAACAATATTTAGATGAGAATAAAACGAAAGAACAAATTCCGAGCATCAGAGTCTATACTACACGAGTAGATACCGTATTTGGTATGACCTATGCGGTATTGGCACCTGATCATCCAAAAGTAAGTGACTTTATTACCAATGAACATAAAAAAGTTTGCGAAGAATACATAACTCATTCAGCAGCAAAGTCTGATCAAGATAGAACCCAAGCAGATAAAGAAAAAACTGGGGTATTTACGGGATCATACGTTATAAATCCTTTTAATAACCAAGCGGTTCCTCTTTGGATTGGGGATTACGTACTTGGAAACTACGGAACTGGTGCTGTCATGGCTGTTCCAGCTCACGATGAACGAGATTTTGAGTTTGCAAAGAAGTATGATTTAAAAATAACAGAAAGTGTGCGATCTTTTTATTATGGATCTTGTTCAAAAGAATGGAAAAATAGCAATATTTCAAAATTTCCTGAACTCGGAAATATGACTGAAGAACAAATAGTATCCTTCATATCAGAGCAAGTACAGTCTCGAAATACTGCATATACTGGAGCTGGAAAATTGGTTGATTCATGAGATTTTAGCAATTTAGAAAGTCCTGAAGCTCGTCAAAAACTCACTCAGTATGCTAAAGAAAAATGATTCTGAGAAAAGAAAGTCAACTACAAACTCAGAGACTGGCTCTTTAGTCGTCAACGATACTGGGGAGAACCAATACCACTCATACACCTTGATAATGATGATTTCAACACACTCTCCAGCACTCCATCAAACCAAGCATGGATAAAAGATGGAAATATTCTCATGATTGGAGAAAAAGAATTTTCAAAAATATATGATGGTCTCTACGGAAAAATAGTCTGTGATTATAAACTCCCTCTTGAACTCCCTGAAGTCGAAGACTTTGAACCATCTGGAGACGGAAACTCTCCTCTTGCAAAAGTAGACAGCTTCATCCACGTGGCACTCGCAGAGAACCTGAATGGAAAACGAGAAACTAATACTATGCCACAGTGGGGAGGATCTTGCTGGTACTACCTCAGGTACATGGATCCAAAAAATACAGACAAGATCGTTGATCCAGAAGTTGAAAGATATTGGGGACAAGTAGACAGTTACGTAGGAGGGGCTGAACACGCGGTACTCCATCTACTCTATGCACGATTCTGGCATAAATTCCTTTTTGATATATGAGTAGTTTCGAGTAATGAACCATTCTACCGGCTCAGAAATCAAGGGCTGATCCTGGCACATGCATTCCAAAGAAAAAATGGTGGACTCCTTGCAAATGATCTTGTCGAAGAAAAAGATGGAAAGTACTTTGAAATAGCCACCGGAGAAGAAGTAGACAGAATTGTATCAAAGATGTCAAAATCATTAAAAAACGTTGTAAATCCAGACGAAATTGTAGATGAATATGGTGCAGATAGTCTCAGGCTTTATGAAATGTATATGGCTGACTTTAAAGATGCTGCTCCATGGGATACCAAAGGAATTATTGGGGTAAGGCGATTCCTCGAAAAATCTGAACGACTCTTTACACAAGAAGCAAAACTCAGCAGTGAGTCGGATGAATTCACAATGAAACTGGTACATAAAACCATTAAAAAAATCGAAGAAGATATTGAAAACTACAAATTCAATACGGCCATTGCTCAACTCATGATTCTCGTAAATAATGGTCTTCCAAAGGACACTGAACTTCAAAGAGAATGGAGATCAATGTTTGTACGAATACTCAACCCATTTGCTCCACACTTGGCTGAAGAACTGTGGGAACGCATGACTCCCCCTCAATCCCCCTCAGCTGAGGGGGAAGCGAACCCAAGTGAGCAGGGGGAGCATTCATCCGTCTTTCATGCTCCTTGGCCAGAATATGATGAGGCAATGACGATTGATAATACCATTACTATTGGGGTACAGGTACTGGGGAAACTCAGAGGTGAGATAGAAATTGGCAAAGATGAAGACAAAGACAGTGTCCTAGAAAAAGCAAAAAACAATGAAAATGTAGCAAGGTTTCTAGAAGGAAAAAATTTGGTAAAAGAAATTTATGTACCAGGGAAAATAGTAAATTTAGTAGTGAAGTAAAAAAACGAGTCAGTATGACTCGTTTTTTTGATCTCCAATATATGGTAGTGTAATAGATTGATGAGATAGTTTACCTCCCATAAGAGAGCCAACTCCACCAACTACTACTAAAAATATACCTTCATCACCCAAGCACTTTCCATATACAAATCCCAAAAAATAAAGAATGAGTATAGGGAATGCTTGTTGTGGTTTAAATTTACTCTTACCAGTTCGATGATTTTCTTTTATAGTTGGGAGAACTGTTGAGAACATAAGTAAGATAACTGCTCCAGCATATAGAAAACCAACGGTTATAAGTACCCATTTAGGTGGTTGTGGCAAAAAATAAGCAACAGTAAGAGCAAAAATAGCAATGATATATATAAATGTTTCTTTCTTATTTGAAAGAAAATATGAAATATTCATTTGGAAGATTCCTTTTTTGTTTGTGTTTAATAATTTAAATATAAATTAAATTATTAAGAAGTCAATAAAAAAGTATAAGAAGCAAAATTCCTATACTTTTTTGAAAGTGTATTGTCAGATTACTCTATATTGAGGAGTGACTCAATTTCTGAGAGGTCATCACTATACTCTGCTTGAAGCTCGGTAAGAGAATCGATGATATAATCTATCATATCTGCCAAACGTGGTTTCTTGTCTGAAAGTGCTTCTAGTTTGGTAATAACTGTTTCAATTCGGTCTGATTTTTCACTATCAGAGAGATCTGATTGAGCGAGTCTTTTTTCAAAATTGGATACAAAATTTTTGAGTCTTGTTTTTATTTTACTGCTCAATTTTGTATATTTTTGTTCTTTGCTTTGAGCATATTTTGCCTTAATTTTTTCTTTTGCATCATATTTTTTATCTTCATATGATTCTTTTTTTGCTTCTCGTTTTTTCTCATATTCACCATCAGAGTATTTTTCTTTTTTTTCATAGCTATATGCCTCGTCTGCATCAATTTCTACTTTCACTACATCTCCACACCGTCGATCATCTTCAACTGTCACAACACATACTCTGTAATATGAAGTTCCTTCTCGAGCCTTGTCCCATGCTTCATCTTTCTCTGCATCATCATATATTGCCACACTCCGATCATGTGGATATACCGGAGTAGCATTGGTATGAGAGTGGACTATTTTGTACCATTTTAAATCATCTCCTTCATACGCATCCCACTCAAGAAATACTTCCCCATTCTCTACTGATACTTCTAAACCAAAGTTATAATATTCTACTTCCGTTGTTTTTGGTTCACTCCATGATTCATCTCCCGCAAAAACATTTGATACAGTGAGCAAGGCAAGAGCCAAGCTCGCAATTATCTTTTTCATAATAAAAAAGTAAATAAATAAAACATTTTTTAGTATAAAAAACTGAGTGTGAAACACAAAAAAAACTATCTTGCTATTTTCTTTAAGAGTTGGATAAAGAAATATTTCAGTGGAGAAGATATCCAAATCATACTCTCACTCACTTGCCTGATATCACTCGTGAATTTCTTTTTAAAATCAGTGACCGATTGAAGTGGATCAGAAGAGTTACTTGGATCTGCCACTCACAGAAAATCATAATAAAGAGATCATTGCTCTTTTGCATGACTGATAGCCTTCCATTGAAGCAAGTATGGTGCCATCAAATTGCGATGATGATTTCCTGATGCTCCATAATAATAAAGAGATACTTCTGTATCAAATACAAAAATACCTGCTGCAATAACACTCTCTTCATAAGAAGCAAAAAAGAGTTCTGAGTTTAGGAGTGCGAGAAAGTTTGCATAGTAATTCTCGGTATTTCCAGCAAATCCATCACGAGTGGTGGTCTGAGTGAGGAGCTCATAAAAAGTATCTATATTCTCAGGAGTTTTTTCGACTCTTTCACACTTCACTCATTTCTTCTCTGCGAGACGAATATTATAGCGTCCTTTGGGTTTCATACGAGCTAAAATATCTTCTTGTGATTGAGAGAGATCAATGACAGCGGTATAAGGAGGAATAAATTTTTTATAGTGTCCTACTTTATATCACTCCTTATTACTTCCCCCTTTAATAAAGGGGGATTGAGGGGGATTTTTTCATGTTTCTTGCCCCCCTCCTAACCTTCCCCCTAGTAAGGGGGAGGGGTATAATGAATAACTCTCAACTTGCACAAACAAACATGATTCTTTTTTACAGAGTTCTTTGAGAGCATCATAGGGAATATTCTCTTGTGTGGTTCATACAACAAACAGTCCATATTGCCCGAGAGAAATCTTTCTTTTCTCTACAAAAGTACCTTCTATCTCATAGAAAGCTTCTGTTTGTGATGATGCTTGGAGCATATTTTGCCACTCCTTGGTCTGCCAAATCATTTACTTGTTGGTAAAAATTTCTAAATATGAATCAGAGATACCTTGAGTGATATCGAGTCCCATTTTTTGAAGCAGTGCTTCGAGTTGTTTACGTGAATCTTCACTTCTATCTTTGATACGAATCTCCAAATATGTTTCTCACGATTCAAATACATCAATAGAAAAGAGATTTCCGTAAAAATAATAATTGGATCGTTCTTTGCTAAAAGTTTTCACTTCTTCCCATTCCAAAGCATGGAACGACTCATAGAGTTCTTTGTCTATAAAGAAACTCAGTATGTACCTCTCAGAAATATCTCTGTCATAATTTGGTCATTTGTAGGTTAAAATATAGCGGTCATTATAGGCAAAGCGACGAATCATGACGATCTCGTTATCTAAGTCAAAAGCATGGTCTTTATAGCTTGGATTAAAATATGAATCCTCTTGATGATTTCGACCCAGATAGTCTCCACCATGACTCAAGAGAATTTCTGAAAGCAATTCTTTTTTGACATCAGAGATATCAAACTTGAGTTGGTATTCTTTAAATTTGGTATGACGAGATTCTATAAATGGAATATATTCATTGGATACAACCATATCTGCCGAGGTAATCGTTGGTTCGATATACTTCTGGTGCATTGGTTCAACGGTATCCAGAAAATACTTGAGAATCTCAT
>JAKVBB010000044.1 GCA_022448215.1 Candidatus Altimarinota bacterium
ACCTCAAAACAACTATCAAAAAAACTTCCAAACGATATGGAACAACTCCGTGAATCAGAATCAAAAAGAAAAATAAAATTCTTGTCGCTATAGATACATCTTGAAGTATAAACCAGGACGAATTAAATGCTTTTTTTTCTGAAATATATCATATACATAAACAATGAACTGAAATTTTTATCGTTGAATGTGATTCCAAAATACAAAAAAAATATTCGTATACTTGAGTCGTACCAAAACTAGTATATGGATGAGGTGGAACCGATTTTAATGAACCTATATATTTTTCTAATGAGTTTTACAAGCCTGATGCCATTATTTATTTTACTGACTTACAAGGTGAAGTACCTGTTATAAAGACGAGAAGTCCTCTTATGTGGATGGTTTCAAAAAATTGAATCGATAAAGATTCTGAAACTTGGAATATATTTGAATGAAGAAAAATTAAAATGTGATAAAAAAGAAGTAATTAAGCTTTCTTCTCAAAACAAATGACATAGACTTCATGAGAACTATCTCTGCAAGCTCGCGGTTTATAGACTTTCATATCTGTGAATCGCTTTTTTATTTGTTGTGTGAGATCATTAAAGTCTTCTCATTGAAATACTTTTAAAAGAAGATTTCATCATTTTTTTAAAAATCTATCCGAGAACTGAACTATCTCAATATTAAGTTCAACTGAGGCATATTGATCAACATCTTTTCTTCCTGTTGTGTTTGGAGCTATATCTGAAGTAATAATATCAAATTGGTCTGATCAGATAATCTGAGTGACTGCTTGGCTTACGTTATTATAATCAAATATATCTCATACAATGGTATGAATATTTTTATGAGAAAATGGTTTACAGGGTTTCAGGTCAATACCAACAATGGTATTTTGCTTCACGATATTTCTGATCCCCTGAAGAAAACTTCCAGGAGCACATCCAACATCAAGCACAACATAATCAGGTTTGATGAGCTCAAATCTTTCTTGAATTTCGAGAAGCTTATAAATAGATCGTGCTCGGTATCATGCCTTTTGTGCTTGTATCGCAAATTCATCCTGCACAACAAAATTCCCTCGTCCTGTTTTTTTCTTACGATGGAATCCTGTTTTGATCGGTTTGTTTTGTCGGTTTTGTATTCTGTTTGCTTTTGCCATAGTTCTTTGCAAACCACCCCCACTCACTTCGTTCGTTTCCCCTTTATGCCTGGAGAGGTGCTCCTTAGTAAGGAGGGGGTGAGGGGATGATAAAAAAATAAAGTATTTTATTCCCTCCCCTTAATAGGGGGAGGGTTAGGGTGGGGGTTATTCTTCTCCACTCCCAAGTTCTAATCTCTCTGCACCTGGAAGGGCTTGCCCCATAAGAGATTCGAGTTCTCCATACATTCCTGTCACTGCAAAGGTCGCTCGTTCGAGGTCTTTTTCTCGTTTTTTCCAGTTTTTTTCCATAGCTCTTCGTTCTGCATCAATTCAACTTTTGAGATTTGAAAACACATCTACCATCATAGATATTTTTGAAGAAAATTCTTCACTGGAGAGATACTTATAGAGCATTTCCATTTTGACATCTTTTCATTGGAGACTGGTCTCTACCTTTGAAATAGAAAGGAGTTTATCCCTCAAAATACTTGATACTGGAATAATATATTCTGGAAGACAGACCATGACATCATCTATCATTCAAAAATTATTCACTCATTTTGGGAGTACAGTAGTAACAAGAATAGCTATATTTCAAGCAACTTTGAGCTTATCCTCTTTGAGTTTCATAATCCAAGCATCTTGCCATGCTTTGGTATTTTTTGACTCCCAGATAATCACTCCTGATGTATGACCGATAGAGTTTTTCACGGTTTGAATCAAATCAGCTCATTTAATTCCGGTAGGAACGTCTTCGATAGTATCGATAGGAAATGCTTGGGATAGGGCTTGTTTGAGATCTTCTTCTTGGATATCTCCTTGAATTTGTTGTGATCCTTGTTCTGCCTTTCGTTTGGCATCATCGAGTGAACGTTTGAGTTGGTCCTGTTGTTTTTGGTATTCGAGTTCTTTTTTTCTGAACTCTTCTTGGACTTCTTTCATTTTGACTTCCATCGCTTCGTCTTGAGTTTTTACCATATGTTCTTCTAGTTTTTTTCGTTCTTCATCAAGTTTTCTTTGCATTTCAAGTTCTGCATTTTTGTTTTTTTCTTCGAGATCTCTTTGTTTTTTTCGCATTTCAAGTTCTTGTTTTTTGAGTTCTTCTTCTTTTTCTTCTCGTTCTTTGAGTCTGTTTTTGAGGTCTTGCATTTCGAGAGCATCTTTTTTTGCTTGTTCTTGCATTTTTTCTTCTGCAAAAACTTGGGCTTTTTTTCTCATTTCTTCTGTTTTTGCTTCGAGGTCTTTTTGGTACTGTGCTTCCAGCTCGTGTTTATACTTCTCTTCTGAGAGTTTATCAAGATCAATCGTTGTTTTACAGCTTGGGCAAATAATGGTTTGTGGCATAGAAATTGCTCTAAAAAATATTTCTCTTATTGTAGAGAAATATTTAAGAATTTCAAAGTGTTTTTAAACATAAAAAAACAGGTATCTCTTCCGAGTACCTGTATCAATGTTCCCATCCTTAGGAGAAAATTCTATTTAATAGAAGTATATATCGCTTCAAGTGCAACTTGAGGATCATCTGCTTGAGTAATTGGACGACCAATCACCAAGTAGTCTGCACCATTTGCAATTGCAGCTTCTGGTGTAGCTAAACGTGCTTGGTCATTTGCATTCGCACCTGCAGGACGAACCCCTGGAGTTACTGCAAGAAAGCAAGTACCACAATCTTCTTTTAATCTCTCTACTTCTAGAGGAGAACAAACTACTCCATCCAAACGGCACTTCGAAGCAAGCGTTGCTAAGTCCTCAACTTGTTGAGCTGGAGTTTTTAATACACCAACACCATTTAACTGAGGTTCATCCATAGAAGTGAGAACTGTTACACCTATCAATATAGGCACATCACCTTGATACTCATCTAATGCTTGTCTAGCAGCTAGCATCATTTTTGAACCACCACTTGCATGAACATTCACCATCCAAACACCAAGTTCAGCAGCAGCTTTTACAGCTTTTGCTACGGTATTTGGAATATCATGGTATTTGAGATCAAGAAATACATCAAAACCAAGTTCATCAATGAGTTTCTTAACCAGTTGAGGTCCGGCAACAGTAAAAAGTTCTTTTCCTACTTTGAGACGACACATTTCTGGATTGAGAGAACGAGCCATTCTAAGTGCAGAAGTCTCGTTCATATTATCCAGTGCTACAATAATTTTTTTATCATCTGACATGGTAACCTCCTAATTTGTTTCGATACCATATTGTTTACGATACGCTTCCATTGCTGGGAGCATGTGTTGATACTGAAAGTTTTCATTTTTTATTAAAGGGAATATATCAGTAAAAGTAACTGCAGAAAAAACAGGAATTTCAAAGTCTTTCTCCACTTGTTGTATAGCTGACAATTCACTCTTTGGTGCTTTTTCTTGTCGATCAAAACAAACTAAGCATCCAACTGGAATACCACCCTGAGCTTTAATAATATCAATTGCTTCTCGAATTGCTTGTCCAGAAGTAATCACATCATCAACAATCAAAACTCGCTTCCCTTGTAAACTCGCACCTACAATAATACCACCTTCACCATGATCTTTTGCTTCTTTTCTATTGAATGAATAATGAATATTTTCATCTTCAAGAGCTAAAGCAAGTCCATATGCAAGAGTAATACCTTTATAAGCAGGTCCAAAAATAACTTCTACACCTAGCTCATTTCCAAGTTTATTTTGCAAAAAAGCTATTTTGTACATCTGTATAAGACGTTCAATTGCTTGTCCAGAAGTAAAAAGACCAGAATTAAAAAAATATGGAGACATTCTCCCACTTTTTAACTTGCGACCTTCACCAGAAATAAACTCGAGAGCTCCTATATTTAAAGAAAATTCTAAGAAGCTCTGAGTTAATAACTCAGCATTATCTAATTCAGTTTGTGACATACTACACCTCCTCAGTGTAATTTATGTTTTTATATTTAGCCAAAAGCTAATTTTATTTATATAAAATTAATTAAATAAGTCAATATAATCTTGTGTACATATGGTTATATTTTTTATACTAATATCATGCCACTCACAAAAAACAACATATTTGAAACCATAACTCTCTGTCTCCTGGCACTCAGTGGAGTATTTCTGATTGGTTTACAGTTCTCATTTGGATGGATATTTGTGATACTTTGAATACTGAGTTTGTTTTTATGTAGAAAAAACTTTTCTAAAGACATTGGACTCATATATCTCTCACTGATAATACTGAGTATTTCAAAAATAAATACAGATATCAGCTACTTCCATATGATTGAAATGTGAAGTGCCCTCATTGCTGCTATTGCCATTCCCTACATCATTTCAAAATATTATTACAAACAAGATACGATCAAATTCCCGTGGTCTATGTGACGTAAGTGGAACAAAAAAGAAATTGCATATATTTTACTGGCTTGAATCATAGCATATTTTCTCATCCCATTTTATGTCAAAAATACTGGAGCATACTTGAATTGGAATGTAGAGCCATGAATCAGTCATATAGCTCGTCTGTTTATTGGAACCAATGCACTGGGTATCTGGGATGAACTCTTTTTTATCTCAACCGTACTTGGAGTACTGAGGAAATGGCTTCCATTTCTCTGGGCAAATATACTCCAAGCGATACTCTTCACTTCTTTTCTCCATGAGCTTGGTTTCAGTGGGTGGGGTTTTGTAATGATTTATATCTTTGCTCTGCTTCAAGGAATTATTTTTAAAAAGACTGAATCACTTGCCTATATCATCACCATTCATCTGGTGATAGATTTTGTATTGTTTTTAGCTCTAATAGAAGCACATCATCCAACTTGGATGCCAATATTTTTGACGTAAAAATATATTTGCAAAAGAGAAAGAAAATATTAAAATAATACCTGTATAAAAAAATAATTTATTATTTTATAAAAATATTATGTTCATAGAGAAAATATTAAAGGAATCTATTATTGAAAGAGACTTCTATCTCAATAAAATAGAAAAGTACCATAACACTCCTCTCATAAAGGTGCTGATCTGACAGAGAAGAGTCGGAAAAAGTACTCTTTTGAAGTCTATAATACAAAAAATGTATTCTCAAAATGAGCTCAAAAAAGAAAATATTCTTTATATCAACAAAGAACTTCCTACATTTGACCATATTCATACATATGAAGATCTCAAAAAAGAATTTAAAGTATTTTTAACACAAACCAGTACATGAAAAATACTTGTATGAATTGATGAAGTACAAGAGATCAAAAACTGGGAAAAATTTATTAATGGAATCTCTGCTGAGTACCAAGAAAATATTGAAATATATATTACCTGAAGTAATAGTTTTCTCTTGTCTGGAGAACTGGCTACCTACCTCACTGGAAGATATGTAGAATTTCATATTCTTCCTCTGAGTTTTCAGGAATTTTGTATTTTTAAAAAAGATAAAGAGAATAGAGAAAATTTTATTGAGTATTTAAAATATGGATGACTGCCAGCTATTTTTAAGATGCACTATGAAGATGAAGTAATTTTTCCCTACCTGCTCTGAGTGTACAATACCATTATTGTAAAAGACGTCATTCAGCATCACGAGATTAGAAATGTCGGATTTTTTAAAGACCTCTATAGATATAGCCTGTGAAATATTGGAAGTATTATTAGTGGGAAAAGTATCAAAAATTACCTCAAATCACAGTGAATCTCCCTCTGAAATGAAACCGTACTCAATTTTCTCAGTTATGCTCTGGAAACCTTTATTTTACACAAGGTATATTCAGTCAATCCTGAAACAAAAAAATACTTTGAAATTTATAATAAATACTATGCATGAGACCTGTGAATCAGAAATGCTCTAACTGGATATGATTTTAAGAGAGACATCGGAAAACTGATAGAAAATTATGTCTATTTAGAATTACAGAGATACGACTATGATGTACGTATCGGTCGACTCAAATCTGGAAAAGAAATCGACTTTATTGCAACAAAAAATGGAATCACGAAATATTTTCAGGTGTGTTATCTCTTAGGGTCTGAAGATACTATAGAGCGAGAGTACTCGAGTCTGAAAGAAGTATCAGATAATTGGGAGAAATATGTGGTAAGTTTTGATGAGATAGATTTTTGAAATCATGATGGGATTCGTCATGTGAATGTGATGAATATGTGTGAAGTTCTATAAAGTTGATGTTATATTTTTGATATAAAAAAACAGGTATCTCTTTCGAGTACCTATTCTATATTTCATAAAATTTTTTCTACGTTTTCATGTAATTCATTACTAGATAAATTATTAATATCTCAGCGAGGCAGGTATTTTTTCTTTCAAGAGTTCGCTAATATTTTTTCTGCCCGTTGATGTAAATCATGACTGGACATATCATTGATACCCACACTATTCTCCTCAGAACTATTTGTTGACGAAAAAGGAACCATAATAAAGTAGTTATTTATAATAATTTTGGTATATTATAACGTTTTATTTATAAATTACAATATTTTCCCCTTAAGTTCTAATACACCTCCCCATCTTCTGGATACTCAAACCTCAAATCAATCAGAGTCAGTCATTTCATTCACATTGCTTTCTCTAGTGTTGGTTGAAAGTCATTCTTATCTTCTACTCGAAAACCTCTTGCTCAAAAACTCTCAGCCAACTGGATAAAATCTGGATTTCAAAAATCAAGACCATAGGTATCGAATCATCCTCCAGTTTGCTTCCATTTAATCATTCCGTAGCTTGAATTATTCAGTACTACCAACACCATATCGATTCAGAGTCGAACAATGGTTTCGAGATCTCAGAGATTCATCACTAAACCACCATCACCCGTCACACACACGACATTGCGATCTGGATTGAGTCGTTTCGCTTCCATAGCGGTAGCATACCCAGCTCACATGGTGGCCAGTGCATTATCGAGTAACACCGTATTTGGATAATAGGCTGGATAGTTTCGTGCTATCCAGACCTTGTAGAGTCCATTATCCAGAGCGAGAATATCCTTTTCTCAAAGAGTAGCTCGTAAATCTGAACAGAGTTTTCGTGGCATCATATAAGAGAAGTCTTGCTCATCTTTTGCAGCATCGAGCATTTTTTGTTTATTGTTTCTATTTATAGCATATACCTCTTCAAAATCCCATCCAGAATCATCTATATCACTCTCACACAGCTGCCAAAATACATTTCCAATATCTCCAATAATATCTAGATATGGAGAGTACATGTAGTCATGATCGGTAGAATAAAAGTTGATATCGATCACTTTGGTTCCATGAAAGCCAAGCACATCGGTTGGTTTTTCGACCACATCATATCCAACTGATACAATCAGGTCAGCTTTTGCAATCGCTTCATGAATGGTATCTCATGATGTTAGAGCTGCGGTTCAGAGGCACTGATCCAGTCGTTCATCCACCACTCATTTTCCCATTTGAGAATTAAAAAATGGAATATTATGCTGAGTAATAAACTCTGTGAGGTACTTAGAAATAAGTTTTCTATTCGCTCCAGCACCAACGAGTATCATAGGGTGCTTGGCTTGTTCGAGTTCAGTAATAATAGATTGAATGGCTTTTTCATCTGGAATGGGTCTTCGTTTTTTTGCCGTATTGAGATCAATACACGCAAATTCTTCGGCTACTTCTTCGGCTGCAATGTCTTCTGGAAGCTCTAGACATACAGCACCTGGCTTTTCTTCTTCTGCCATTTGAAAGGCATTCTCCAGCATATATGGGATCCGTGCTCCGGAAACAATACTCGCTGATGCTTTGGTCACGGGTCGCATCATAGAAACCACATCAATAATCTGGAATTTTCATTGCTTGGATCTGTTTTGAGGTTTTTGTCCCGTAATGAGAATCACTGGCATTCACCCAAGTTGGGCATAGGCTACCCCGGTCATCATATTCGTAGCTCACGGTCCAAGCGTTGCGAGTGCGACTCATGCTTTCCCAGTATATCTTCCATAATTGGCTGCCATAAATACGGCTGTTTGTTCGTTGCGGGTCAGGATAAGCTCAATGTTACTTTTTCCGATTGAATCAAGCAGATCCAGGTTCTCTTCTCCTGGGACTCCATAGATCGTTTCAACACCATTTTTTTCGAGTATTTTTACAAAGAGATCAGAAGCTTTCATAGAAATATATTTATGAAATAGATAATTTAAATATAAAAATGTATCTTAAAAAAAACTAAACTATATGATTCCCTCACCTTAATAGGGGGAGGGTTAGGGTGGGGGTT
>JAKVBB010000045.1 GCA_022448215.1 Candidatus Altimarinota bacterium
TTTTAAAAAATAAGTTTCCTCTGATAACTTTCTCTTGTCTTAAATACGGTAAAATATCTTTATTCCTCCCTATGATTTGAAATAAAAAATCAGTATCAACTGTATCTCATGGCTGCAAACTTGAAATATCAATAAACTGTTCTCACATTTGCTGTAAGGTAAAGCGAATACTCTCGATAACAAAACGAAATAGAAGAAATATTCATATAAAATATCATAATTGTGTGAAAACAAAATCAAGATATCAAAAACTCAAAAGCAGTATATAGGTAATAAAAAATACAGAGAAAAATAATACAAATATACCCGAGTAAAAATATTTTTTTATATATCAAAAAATACTAAAAATTCAATACAGTATAGAAAAAGTAATGAGTGATGAGAGTATAATATATTCTTGAAATATCCATATATCTGAACTGAAAATTGAAAAAAATTGAAAGAGAAAATAAACAATTCAAAACCTCATTCATCACTGCTTCCAATCAACTTTAAAAAATGAAGAAGTAAGTCACTTTTGTCTATCAGATAAGTAATATATAATATATTTCAAATACGCGGCAAAGACCTTTATAATCACTCAGAGAGAGAGACAAATAATAAATGCCAAAAAATGATGATGTGCAAACAATCATAACACAAGGAGATACTTTAAATCCCCTGCTGGAAAGGCTCATCGATAATAAAAAAATATAAAGAGTATAAAAAATATAGCCATAATAATAGCTGCTTCTATATTCCAAGTATATGGAAATAAAAAATAAGAGACTATGTATAATAGAAGTAAAAAAATAATATATATATTTTTTATCTTTCTCTGTTTTATATCAAAATAAATAATGCATATATTGATACACAGAAAGATGAGAAAAAACAATATTTGTAAGTACAACATTAGCGTAAGATTATATGAGTATGATCAATTTTTTGAGAGAGTTTTTTAATATATCATTCTGCAATTTTAATTTCTCTTTGAGAAAAAGTATTACTCGAAACAATGCGTGGAACATAAAAATCTTTTATAATTCCTCTATCCTCATCAGTAATAATTTGATAGGTATCTCTATCTTTATAGAGCTGTGTACCAGGATTTATATAGAGCTTATTGATAAAAATAATACTTGGTTTCAGCTTGATTCAAAACTCAAGAGTATGAAGAAACTGAGAAAGTGACTCGGTTGGTAAACCAAGTATCATATCAAGGGTAATTTGAATATTTTTTTTCTGTAAGGTCTCAATAGTTTGTATAAATCGTGAAATATTCATTGTTCTGTTTACTACCTCATTTACTTCGAGTGAACTCGACTGGATACCTATTTTAATAGTATGAAAATTAATACTGGAAATTTTTTCTAATATAGGAGTGCTCAGTAACTCATAACGAGCATCAATATGATATTCAAAATCATATCGTGAGAAGAGCTCTACTATTTGATCCAATCTATCATAATTCGTCGAAACGAAACAATCATCATAAACATATAAATACTTATAACCTCTTTGTGAAAGGTATTCCAAGTCCTTCTCAATAGTTTCTAAAGAAATCTGACGTACTTTTTTGTACTTTGCTCATCTAAAGCAATAATTACAGCTAAATCGACATCATCGTCCTGTCATCAAAACAGCCGAAAGTGAAGACTTATTTCGGCAAGATTGTATGTATTTTTCATCACTCCAAAGATAAAATACCTGATCATCATATTTTTCTAATCTATGTTGAGTACGTATTTCAATAATTTGATCTAAGGATTTTGGATAATCAATATGTCCCCCCGAATGATAGGATCAGAAGTAATATGCATCGAGTGGTTCTTCTATAGAAGAAGCCTTTGTTTGATGAATATTGTTATTATCATCTCGATAAACAATATTATCAATCTGGTCTATTGTTTTCTGCTGAGAAATAAGATTATAAAGGACATAATCCAAATCCGTAGAAGCACAAAGCTGTAAGGAGTGATATGTGTTCATCCAGTCTTGCATGGTAGATATATCCATTTTTGCACTGTGAAGAATGATTTTTTTGGAGCTGTTTTTTGTACGAAGGTGTTCGAGTAATTTTTGAAAAAATCAAATGGCATACTCATTTGAGTGATAAATATTCTCAAGAAAAAAAACAAAATACTCCTCATCATATTCATCCACATTTCATAAAAAATAATCAGTTGCTCCTATAAAGCTATAAATATAGGTAACAGAAAAGTTTTCTTTTCTACAACCCGCTCTTTCTAAAGTATAAAATAATCAAAACAAAGAATAATCTATAGCCAAGGCAAAGCTTGGATCTTTTGTCGCAAGTGGAAAAAATCGTACTGAGGCATTTTTGATATCACAAATGTTAGATATTGGTGTCATTATCGAAGCGTAATAATAGTATTTGGAAACTTTTTTTTCATTGCATAAATATACTTTTGAGCAATTTGAAAATCTTGAAGTGAAAAAGTGCTACTTTCATATACCTGTGGTACATGAAAGAGATCATCCCCAAGATTTCCTTTTGTTTGTATACCATGCTTTTGCTTTGTCTCGTAAAGTTGAGTTTTAGGATTTAAAAAAAGTTTATTGATAAAAATAGACCTCACACCTAAACTCAAAGCATAGTGAAAACTTTCTAAAAATTCTGCTAATGATTCACCAGGTAAACCTAAAATTAAATCAAGTGACACATCTATCCCTTTTGATGAAAGATTTGAAATAATATTTCTAAATTTTTCAGCATGAAAACTCCGAAGCATTATCGCATTTGTTTTGAGAGAACTCGATTGAAGTCATATCTGTAATCGAACCACATTTGAATTAGAAAACATCTCCATAATATCGTTTGTCAGCACTTCATATCTCAAAGCGATATTAAATTGTAGTTGATATCATTGGAAAAGTGACATAATTTCTGGAAGTCTATTTTTGTTTGTCGAAATAAAACAATCATCATAAAAATAGACATAACTGTATCACATCTTTTGAATGTAATCGAGATCTTTTTGAATCGTCTCTAAAGGAATGGTTCGTAGTATTTTATATTTCTGCCCTCTATAACAATAATTACAATTAAATTGACAGCCTCTTCCACTTGTCAGCATAATAGCATTGTCCTTTTGTTGAGATATTTTTGATAAAAATCTCTGTTTTTTCTTCTCTGGTAAAGCAGAAATAATTTCTCGTATTTCTGCAATAGATTTTGGATAATGTTGATAATCTTGCGTCCAATATGCTCATATAATAGAATCACCTAGATCATGAGAGAGAGACTGTTGTTTGCTAAAAATAGCCTCTTGATTCTGTCATCTATACACAATATTTTCTATCTCTGAGAGGGGTTTTGAGTGTCAGCATATTTCTTGAAATACATATTCAAGATCATTGGCAATAACTAAAAAAATGTTTGGATATTGTTTCATCAAACGATCGATATCCTCAGTTTGTGTTTTTAAACTATGGACAATAATTTTTTTATCTATTCCCTGCTTAGACAAAAACTGTAGTATCTCCTCTAAAAATCAAAGTGCATAATCACTCGAATGATAATAGTTCTCTAAAAAAAATAAAAAATAATCTTCTTCAAAAGAAATGATTTTTTTCTTGAGATATTCTGCATAATTCTCAAAAGCATAAAAATAGGTGATCGCAAAATTTTTTCGCGAAAAACCAAGTCTTTGACAACACAGAGAAATAAAATAACAGGAAGGAAGATCTTGAAATAAAATACAGGATGGATCATTTGAGCTAAATGCAAATAAACGAATCTTTGATTTTTTTAGTTCATGTCAAATATCTTCAAGCATATTTTATAGATCACAAGAAATATTAAAATCATTTCCACCTACCCATCATTGAAACATAGAAAAATACTCTGGGTCTTCGATTTTTGAAAAAATATAGTCGAGTACGTGAGTGGATATCACAATTCTATCGTCGTGTTTATAATTTGGGAATATGTTTCCTGTTTTTTTATAATTATTTACCGGACAGATTCAAATATAGGGCTTATATACACTTTCGTTGTATCATGGCATAGCATCCAGTAAAGATGCCTGCATCATACTCTTGGTTACATCTGAATCGATCATGTTTTTATAATTCTCTTCTGGATTATCCGTTGCGGTTGTGACCTGAAAATTCTCGTCTCACATCTCAGAAAACATTCGTCATTCATCACAAGTATATATTTTTCAAGTATAGTTATAAGCAACCTGTCCAATCGTAGCTCAACACGGACTTCGTTCATCAACAAAGTTCGGATCTTGATTATTTAAAATTTTTTGTAAATAAATAGTGGTAAAATATTCTCGAAATTTCGTTCATTTTTTATTTATTTCAGTAATATAGCGAATAATATTATCATAAAATTCGTTAAATTCTTGAGGAGTATATCAAAGTTCATCCAAATTATGACGTGCAAAACCATAGGGATTGAGTGGCCGTATAAAAACACCCTTCATTCCAAGGGACAGATATAAATCAACGAGTTCTTTCCATCGTCATAATCATTTTTTGGTCACGGTCGTGAGGGCTCCTATAGTATTTTTGATACCTCGTTTTTTATATTCTGTATTGATTCTATCAATCCAATATACCACTTTTTCAAATGAGTTTCATTTTGCATAAGTCCTATTAGAATTGTGCACTTCTTCATCTCAATCCAGAGAAGTGGAAAGTTGAACATTATTATCTATTAAATAGTTCATTTTCTCTTCATCCATAAGTGATAAATTGGTAATGAGGAGAAAGTTCACGTGTTTTCATAAATATTTTGCTCTCTTTCGAGCATATGCAACAATAAACTTAAGAACTTCATAATTTAAGAGTGGTTCCCCTCATTGAAACTCAATATTGATTTCATTAGAAGAGGAGTAAAAAATAGTATCTACAACATTTTGAGCAATTTCAACCGTCATATCCTTTCCAGTAATTTTTTCTCATACAATAGAAGCATGACAGTACTTACAAGCATGGTTACATCGAAGAGTGAGTACCATAATATGGAGTGCTGGACCTTGTTTTAAAAATGTATTCTTTGTTTCATACATATGAGCCATATCATTGGCATAACTGTCATCGAGAATAAATTTCTTACCTGCCAGTTCATGTTTTTTTTGAGAAGAGAGAGCATCAATTTTTCCCGCGATAAAATGTAGAAAGTCTTCCTTTTCTAAAAAGCTATACATTCATACATCATTGGTAATGAGATATCGAGAGTCATCAAATTTTTTAAATCGAAAAAAACCGATCACATCAGATCGTAGTTTTGATATATCATTGAGTTGTAACATATTTGCTTATCTTTTAGTCTGTAAAAATACAATATAATTCATAAATTCTCGAAAAATAAGAATGATCTCATCATCGTCTTCTGCTCAAATTATAAGAGTGTTATTTGCATATTCTATACTATAATCTTCAAAAGCAGAAATAGCCTCTTGTATGTATTTTGGTTTATATATCTTTGGATCTATTGGAAAAGCTTTTTTTTGCATTTATAATATTTTTAGGATCTAGAGTTATTTGAGAACGTTCATTTTCTATACTTCGTGCTGATTCCATTAATTGTTTAATTTCAGCTTCTTCTAGTTGAAGTTCAGGATCATTTTCTAGTTCTTTGAGGGTTTCAGCTATTTTGGTATTGAGATCATCTGAGTCTCAAGTTGGGGTGGTATCAGAAACATTTGTTTGAACAAAACGACTTGGGTCGAGTGCTCATCGAAATGCTTGGAGCAAAATAGCATCTCGGGCAGTTTTGTTTCTTTCTTCCAGCTGTACTCTGAGTGTTACATTTAATAATTCATCAGAAAAATCTAACAATATATTTTTAGGATTATATGCTTCATCTTTTTTATAACATTGAACGATTAACATTCATGATGTATCGTATTGAAAAAAGAAATATGCCTTTTCTAGAAATCAAAAAGCTGTTTTAAGTACCACCTCTTGAGAAAATATTTTTGTATCAATGACACATTCAAATCAATTATCCTCATGAGTATATCGAATAAAATTTTCCATGAAAAAATATTACAAATAATATGTATGTAAATATAATAAAATTCAGTGGATATCAAAATGATTCTTAAGGAAGCTGTGTAAAATTAAATCTTTCTAAACACTTATAAGTGTTTAGATTTTTTTGATATTTATAAAATATTGTCTATAATAAATATATCTTTCTTTAACCCAAACAACAAAATAGGAGTAAATTTATGAAAGATATACTCGCAGAGTTTACAGAAATAGAAACAAAAATGAATGATTTTCTAAGATCCACTCTAAAATCACTTCGATTAGATATTATATCAAATATCAATTCAGAAAGATCGTCATCTACAGATCCTTACGGTATTTATACTTTTCAGGATGCCAAACATTCTTTTGCTCTTGTATATGGTGCGTCATTAACGCATTTTTATATATATGGTGGTGAGGAAAATGACACATGGCAATTGTTCTTATCTTATCATCCTGATGATAGAGAGCTAAAGGTACGATTCTCTCCTTTTTATTTAAATCATCCATCCAATAATCCAAGTAAGAATGATAAAGATAAGCAAAAATCTATATCTTTCAGCTTTGATATTACAGATAACGATATGATCATTGAGAAGATAGAGGAACTATCAAGTGAGATTCCTAAAAGAGTATGTTCTGCCAAAAGTGCTTAATAATGTTTTAAGCCATACCAAAAAGCCCTGCAATGCAGGGCTTTTTTATACTGACTATTTCGTGAGATCACCTAATTTGAGTTGAGCAATAGACCTAAGCAATTGATCTTCCGCTTCGATATATTTTTCCATCTCAACTTTATCACTGCTGTTTTTATATTTTTCCATCAGTGCAACAGCTTGTTCTCTGGCTCTTTCAGCAGCATCAGTATCGAGATCATCAATATCTACCAGCATATCAGCCATTACTTTTACTTGATCGTGATCAATTTCTACGACTCATCGACCAATCGCAAAATCATCTCGTTTTTCGTTTCCTTTGTCATCTGTAAATACTACATACATCGTTGAGGGTTGAATGCTGGTCAAAAGTGGAGCATGTCATGGAAGAACCGTAATTTCTCCAATTCCTGTCATAAGAGTAGCAGAAATGACCTTATCGGAGGAAAAGCTTTCTCCCGAAAATGATAAAATTCTTAGTTTCATAAATATTAGTTAATCTTTTATTCCCTCCCCTTAATAGGGGGAGGGCTAGGGTGGGGGTTATTTCCCTTCTTTTTGAGCTTTCTCATAAGCAGCTACGACATCTTTCATTCCAGCTTTATAGAGGAAGAAGTTTTCACCAATATGATCCACTCCACCATCAATGATTTGTTTAAACCCATCAATCGTATCTGAAAGTTTTGCATATACTCCTGGAGTACCCGTAAATTGTTCTGCAACAAAGAATGGTTGAGAAAGGAATTTTTGAATTTTTCTCGCTCGTGATACGGTCAGTTTGTCTTCTTCAGAAAGTTCGTCCATACCAAGGATAGCAATAATATCTTGAAGTTCTTTATATTTTTGAAGGATTTTTTGAACACTTCGAGCTACATTATAGTGTTCATCTCCAACTACATTTGGATCAAGAACGGTAGAAGTAGAATCCAGTGGATCTACGGCTGGATAGATACCAAGTTCCGCAATGGACCTATTCAATACAATCGTTGAATCAAGGTGAGCAAATGTATTGGCAGGAGCTGGATCTGTCAGATCATCAGCTGGTACGTATACGGCTTGTACAGAAGTAATAGAACCATCTTTGGTTGAAGTAATTCTCTCTTGAAGTGCCCCCATATCCGTAGCAAGAGTTGGTTGATACCCTACGGCTGATGGAATTCGACCAAGAAGGGCTGAGATTTCTGATCCGGCTTGAGTAAATCGGAAGATGTTATCTACAAACAGAAGCACATCTCGTTTTTCTCTGTCTCGGAAGTGTTCTGCCATAGCCAGACCAGTAAGCGCTACTCTGGCTCTTGGTCCTGGAGCTTCATTCATCTGTCCAAATACCATAGCCGTT
>JAKVBB010000046.1 GCA_022448215.1 Candidatus Altimarinota bacterium
GACTTCATTTCCAAAAGGGTTCAGCGTCTTGGCATTGTCTGTAATACCTTTAGACCAAACATGTTGTAGGCTTACAAATTCACCGAGTAGTCGAACATCACCAACCGCTTTGGCTTCTTTGTGCAAAACGCGATAATCGACTTTAACACCTTCAGTTACACGCTTATCAATTTGTCCAGTCACAATACCAGAAGTAGAAGCGTATTGTCGATCAGCTTGGCTAATACCGGATGAATCTGCATAGGCACCGACGGAGAAACACATTGCAACACTTACGCTCAGTAAAGCTTTACTTAAAACACCACTTATCGTTTGGGATATCATTTTCATGATAGACCTCCATTTAGGTTATTTTAGGATTATCCTCTAAAACATTGTTTACTCCTAATGTTCTATCAGATAAAAATAACTATACAAATCAAATATTTAAAGTCAAATAAAAATACAAAAAAGTAGAACATTTGCTCTACTTTTTCTTTTATTTCTGCAATTCTTGATACCTTTTTTTACTCACATATCGACCATACCATGCTTCCCTAGATATACGTGGAATATATCATTGATACTCAAATCCAATATCAAACATAAAATATAATTCTCTGAGTGGGTCTGAACAAAATACCTGGTAACTCTGGTATCCATCTCTCACACGTTTTTGTGTATCCAATTGAGTCAGATGAAACATATTTCTTTTCAAGTTGCTTTCAGTATAAATCACTCTTCAGTATGCATCTTTCCATATAACATGATCTATTTTTCCGTGACATGTTACTTCTTTCTTGAGCCTATAGTATTCTACAATATCTCCATAATAATATAAAAATTCCTCGGAATTATTTCAAGACTTTTTATTTTTGAAATAAATTCTATTATCTCCATGAAAAAGAGCATTTTGTATTCTATTTTTTTTGATCTTATAAGTCGTCTTCCCTGCATCACTCAGATATCTTTCTTTTTTGAGTCGTTCATCGATCAAAAATCCATTCATATAAAAATCAAAAGATCCAATAGGTGGTTGAGATCAACTGAGTGTAATAAGGAGTTCATCATTTGGTAGTTGAACATCAAGAATCTCAATCACAGGATCTGGAATAAGCTCTTCAATTACATCATAACTTCCCTCCCCCCTGATAAGGGGGGATTGAGGGGGGTTTTTCTCCCCCTCTTGGAGGGAGTTAGGGGGAGTATCAAAACGAATCTCAATAACATCAAACAGAGATACAGAACTGATAAAAGCATGTGTTTGAGAAAATACACTTCCAATGAGTGCTACACAGAGAAATATTCGAGAAACAAAAAACATATACATATATACTTAAAAATATTTTATATGAAATACACTTATTTATATTTTTGTCAACACAATGTTTTGTTTGAAAAAAATGTAAAATAAAGTACCATTACTTAAATTCCTCCACCTTAATAGGGGGGAGGTTAGGAGGGGGGTATTTTCACAAAATATAACTAAATACATAATGAACCAACGACAAAAAATAGACATATTCAAGCAAGCACTCTACGAAATGTATCCAGATGCTGAAACAGAACTTGATTTTGAAAATGAGTTTCAGCTACTCGTAGCTATTATCATGTCAGCTCAAACCACCGATAAACAAGTCAATAAAGTCAATCAGACATTTTTTCAACATCTCAAAAGTCCTGCTGACGGAGTCAAAATGTGAGAAGAATGAATCAGAAATCATATCAGAGCCGTAAATTTTTTTAACAATAAGGCAAAAAACATCTTTAAAACCTGTGAAATACTTTCTCACTCCCCTATTCCTCGAAGTATAGAAGAGCTGACCAAGCTCCCATGAGTAGGTATCAAAACAGCCAAGGTATTTTTAGGAGTTGCAGATAATGCTCCTTATCTCGGAGTGGATACTCACGTACACCGAGTGCTCAATCGAGTCTGATTTGTCAAAACCAAAACTCCTCTGGAGACGGATGCAAAAGTGGCAAAGGTATTTACTACCGATGATCTGGCAAAGCTTCATCATACACTCATTCTCTTTGGTCGCTATCACTGTATTGCCAGGAAACCCAAATGTGGAGATTGTCCTGTGAAGGATATTTGTAACTATAAAAATAAAAACATATAAGCTCTCTTGACTTCTCACAATTTCTGAATAACCTAGCACTTACTTAATTTAAGTGCTAATATTTAAAAATTTAAGTATGAATGAACAACTCAAGCAAACGATAATTGAAGTGTGTAATAAAAAAATACAAACAAAATGAGATAATGTATGAATATCATTTTACGCTTTTTTTAAAAATAAAAATGATAATCCTGAATTACTTATGGAGGCTGCCACATGGTGGATTATAACTCATCAGTTAGATCATTTTGAAAAGGCAACAAAAATAAAATCTATGATAGAAATAAAAAATTAATTAATCTTTAAATAAAATAAACATGACACAAAAAAACTATAGCTTCGAAGCGGAAACTGGACAAATACTCGAACTCCTGACCCACTCTATCTATTCAAATAAAGAAATTTTCTTGCGAGAGCTCATCTCAAATGCATCCGATGCCATTGATAAAGCACGAATCAAATCACTCACAGATACTGCCTATTTGGGTGATGACAGTGAATTTAAAATCAGGGTCGATACAGATACAAAAGCTTCTACTATTACTATTACTGATAACGGTATCGGTATGAGTGAAGAAGAGGTACACAAACATATCGGTACTATCGCAAAGTCTGGAACCAAAGAATTCATCGAAAAACTCAAAGAAGCCAAAGAAAGCACTGAGAACTCTCTCATTGGTCAATTTGGAGTAGGATTTTATTCTGCCTTTATGATTGCGGACAAAGTAACTCTCGAAACCAATACTGGATCAGAAAAAAAATCTACTATCTGGACCAGTGACGGAAAAGGAAGCTATGATATCACTCAAGGAGAAAAAACATCCAGAGGAACCACTATTACCCTCCATGTAGGCAAAGAGCATAAAGAATTTCTCGAAGAGTGGACACTCAAATCACTCATCAAAAAATATTCAAACTACGTATGAGTGCCTATTATGATGCTCGAAAATGAAAATCCAGATAAAAAAGATGAAAAACGATCATACGAACGAGTAAACGAAACCAAATCTATCTGGACCAAAAATAAATCCGAAGTAAAAGACGAAGAATACAATGAATTCTATAAGTCTCTTGCCTATGATTTCAATACTCCCCTGGCACATCTCCACCTGGATATAGAAGGAGCTATTAACTATAAGTCTCTTCTCTATATTCCAGAAAAGGTTTCTATGACCGGAGCACACGAAGATGCTCGAGCAGAATACGGACCAAAGCTCTACGTACAAAATGTATTGATTCTTGAAAATGCCAAGGAACTCCTTCCAGTATGGCTGCGATTTGTTTCATGAGTCGTAGAAACGAGCGATCTCCCACTTAATGTATCACGAGAAATGCTTCAGTCGAATACAGTACTCGATAAAATTAAATCAGGTCTCACAAAAAAAGTACTTTCAAAACTCAAAGCTCTTTCTAAAAAAGACGAAGCGAGTTATAGAGAATTCCTCTCTCACTATGGAAAGATACTCAAAGAAGGAATTCACTATGACCAAGATCACAAAGAAGATATTGCTGAAATTGTACGATTTCAATCACTGCTTAAATCAGAAAGAGTTTCTCTGGATACCTACCTAGAGAATAGCCTCCCCTCTCCTGCAGGAGAGGGGACTGAGGGGTGAGGTCAAGAAAAATCAGAAGAGACTGAAAAATGAGGTCAAAAAACGATCTACTATATAACGGGTCGAAACGAGTCAGAGGCACTCGCAAACCCATACCTCGAACAGTTTAGAGAAAAAAATATTGATGTACTTGTGATGACTGACCCGATTGATGAATGGGCTGTACAGGCACTGACTGAGTACAAATGAGCCAAACTCCTCTCAGCTACTTCTTCAAAAGTAGAATTAGAATCAGAAAAAACTGAAGATGAGAAAAAGAAATCAGAAGAGAAGCAAAAAGATTTCAAAGATATTCTTGAACTGATGAAAAATACCATTGGAACCGATACACTCGAAGAAGTAAAAATATCTGATCGTCTTTGATCTTCTCTGGCAGCTCTCAATACTGCTGAAGGAGCTATGACTCCTGGAATGGAAAAAATGTACCGAGCCATGGGACAAGAATTTCCTCCAGTGAAACGAATTCTCGAAATCAATCCAGAAAACAAACTGATGCAAGCCATGTTGACTGAGTTCAAAGCAGACGTAAAATCTGAAAAACTCAAAGATCTCATACACTATGCTTATGAACAAGCACTGCTCGCAGAAGGATGAGAAATATCAGACATCACGGCATTTATCAAACGAACGAATATGTTTGCTGAAAGTTATATGTAGAATACTCTGTGTTGAAAGGCTTTTCTTATGTTATTTTCGAGAGATGAAAACTGTTTGAGGTTTTACAAAAACCGAGTTTTTTCATCTTGAGGAAAAATATAAGAAATAGCCGATATAAAAAAGCTCAAAGACTAATCTTCGAGCTTTTTTATTAAGTTTTGACATCGCTCCACCCATACATTCTCCCCTTGTCACCTATCCAGCATCTGCTGATACCAACTGGCTCTTCTATGAATTTCTTCCAAACAAGCTTGTTTCACAAGAGACTCATCAGTAATACAAGCACCAGCCATAGAAATCCCCATATCCGTTGGAGACAGATAGGATCTGCTTGGATTGCTTTCTGGAAGACATTGCTTGGCTAAGTGCATCACAATTTCAAAAGCTTCTACATCACGATTATAATTGACACTCTGAATGCCATAGTGTTTTTCGTGATACGGATCCATCATATTATGATCGTCAATATCTGCCGTAGCTGCTTCATAAGCAAGATTTACTGGATGTTCGAGTGGCAAGTCCCATACTGGAAAGGTTTCATACTTGGCATATCCAGACTCAATTCATTGCTTATAGTCATGATACATTTGCCCCAGACAGGTTGACATCTTTCCACTATTTGAAGCCGCTCCTGTGACGAGAACCAATGAATGTTTTGTTGGAATAGTATCATCTTTTACATATCCTTCTGGTCAGACAATATTTTTAATATTTTCTGGATATCCAGCAATTTCATAACGAAGATATGCTTCGTATCAGAGATCTTTCAACCTTGCTTGATACTCCTGCATGTAAGAAAGCATATCTGATGAAACTCGGTTGATAGATATTTTTGGAAGCACTCAGAGTTGAGATCTGATATCAGAGAGCATACTCTCTACGGTATCCGTATACGAAATATCTTCACTACTCAAAGGTCTGTTCGATAAAATATCTGGAGCATTCATACAAAAGATAATATCGCAGTCTCAGGCAAATGTTTCAAAAATACGTTTTTTAGAATCAGCGAAAAAACCTGGGAGTACCCGAGATGCATGAGGATCGTGCAGAAATTTTCATCCAATTTCAAGATACAGTTTCCCATCAAATTTTTGAATCCTCTCCTTTATTGCCTTTGATTGGAGAGCAATATATTTTTCTCCATCAAATCATGTATTTGTATATGCTATCGTATCTGAAGTCGTAATCATAATAAAAAGTAAGATATATTGATAATAGTATACCTTACTTTTTTGATTGCTTCAATTTTTTGGTAAATTTTAAAATGAAAAATCTTGAAAAACAATTATATATTCATATGATATAGGCATAATTATACACTATTTTTTATATTATGGCTGTTATAAGCGTAGAAGTACCTGATACAATAGCTCAAAAATTCGAACCCTTCACTATCGTCCAATACGATACCTTTCTTTCTGGAGCTCAAGAAGAAAATATTGAATTTGACTTCAAAAAAGAAGATATTAATCAAGATGAATTTGTATCATATCTCAAACAATAATTTCAAAAATATATGGTAAAAAGGTGGCAAAAAAAGGTAGATAAACTCGATCCAAAAACTAAATCGAATTTATACAAAATAATCACTGATATTATTCAGTGATATTTTAATATGTATCAAATAGAGCATGTGCAATGACATAAAAATCTCTATCGAATACGAAAATGAAACATACGAGTCATATTTTCAAAAGAAAACAACAAGTGAATCATAGAACATATAGATTTTAGATGAGATGTATATAAAAAATACTCATAAGCTCTCTAGGTGGAGCAGAAACTACAAACTCTTCTCCACAATCTCAGCTACATCACTGGCAAGATCAGGAGTTTCACTCACACGAACGAGCTCATTTCTCAGCAGTTTGCTTCTTTTTGGTTCCAGTTCTCTCCATTTCATCATAGTTTTTACCAGTCTTCCAGCAATCTGAGAATTAAATCGGCTTACTTCAATCACCGCATCCGCTACGACTACGTATCCACTTCCATCTGGAGCATGAAAATTGAGATAATTATTCACCGCAAATGCAGCAATCACAGACCTGAGTTTATTTGGATTTTTAATATCAAAGAGTTCATGTTGCATAAGTGTCTGAATATCAGCCGCTGTAGTAGTTGGACTCATCGCTTGGACAGAGAACCATTTATCTACCACATTGGTATCGTGCTTCCATTTATCGATAAAATCACTTAGAACTTCAGTCTTTTCTGCTGCATCTGTATGTACGATATCTTTGAGTGCTGACGCAGTATCGGTCATGTTGTTGGCTGACTTATACTGTGTGTAAGCTCTTTTTCATGTATCAAGATAGGTCATATATGAGAGCAGTGTATTTTTGAGACTTCGTTTTTGAATATCTTCTGATACCACTCGGTAGTCCCCTATATCCTGTGAAAGTGCATCATAGAGAGTCATCATTTCATCTTCAAAATGATCTGCGATTGTCTTTTGGAGACATTCTCGTACATGGTGTATCACATCATAGGCAAGGTTCTCACCCAGAGCTCATCCAATCTCAGCCTGAGTTGGAAGACTCAGCATACGAGCCTTCATTCCATAACTGAGCTCTGTATCACTCAGGATATATGCAAGAGCATCTAGGAGTTTTTGAACCCCACTGTCATCATCGTTTTGAATCATCTGTAAAATAATAGAGAGGATAAATTGTTGTCCTGCTTCAAAACGATTAAAATCATCTGAGTCATGTTTCATCAAAAACAAATAGTCATCAAAACTATAGTCGTACTCAAGTTTTACTGGAGCTGAAAATCCTCGCAGCAGTGACGGAAGTGGTTTTTCACTCACTCATTCAAAGACAAATTCTTGCTGGTTTTCTGAGAATACCAAAGTATCTGCATCTACCTCCATATCATTTCCAGCACTATCTAAGAGACCAAACTTGATTGGAATGAGAAAGGGTTGTTTTTCACTGCACTCAGGAGTTGCAGGAGTTGATTGAGATATGTTGAGTGTATAGGTTTGAGTACTAGTATCATAGTGATCCTCCACTCTTAGCACTGGAGTTCCTGCTTGGTCATACCATCTCTGCATTTGTGAGAGATCTTCTTCATTGGCATCTTCCATAGCTTTCAAAAAATCTTCTGTCGTCACTGCTTGACCATCGTGCCGATCAAAATAG
>JAKVBB010000047.1 GCA_022448215.1 Candidatus Altimarinota bacterium
TTCTGTTTCGAAGCGGTTTTTGGCATACGGAACTTTCGTTAAGGAGCTAAAATGGAGTATGTATGTTAGAATTATTTTTTTGTATAACCCATCTTGAGAAAATCCCCTCTGTCCTTCGGACATCTCCCCTTTATTAAAGGGGAGAAAGTATAGGATAACCCATCCCCTCACTATCGTTCGGGACTTCCCTTAAAAAGGGAAGAGATAATGGCATAAAATACGAAAAAAATAACCCTACCCATCAGAATGACACAATCGAGGTAGTGCTAACAGGCTTAGAGTATAGTTTAGAAAAGAAAAAATGCAAAAGATTTTTGAGGAAAAATAAACCCGCGTATTGCGGGTTTATAAATAAATCAAACAGTATATCAATTTCTGACAAAGGAAGAAAATATTCCTTCCAATATTTCTTCCCCTTCATTGGCATCTTTACAACTACAAGCATAAAAATAAGCCAGGTTTGTATGAACTGATGTCAAAAGTATAAAATCAGGGAGACCATCTTGAGATTGATCATTTCCCCACTCTATAAGATCCTGCATTGCTCGTGAGATGTATTCAGATTTTTGATCTGAAGAGGAGTCACTGAGCTTATTCATATCATCTATGAGGGCTAAATACTTTGATGCCATTGTATCATGAGCACTAGAATCAAAAGATTCTAGTAATTCTTCAAATAACTTAATTAGTGGATATTTCTCTACTAATTCGTTTTTGCGTTTAAACATAATTACCTCCTAATTATGAAAAAAATTATGTGTTTATGTTTTTGAACTTAAAAAGTTAAAATTATTATGTGAATTTATTTATTTTTGTCAAGTAAATCCAGATAAAAAGAGAACCCGCGTATCGCGGGTTTTGGAAATTTTTTATATTTATTCACTTATCATATATTTAAAAAAATGAACAACAAGATAAGTGATAAAAATAAATAAAAAAATATTACTAAATGCCAAAAAGCTTATAAACCAGTTATTGATTTCTGTTATAATAACATAACCGGTTCCTAAATCAATGTTCGGAAGTTGTATATTTCCACCAAAGATAAAGATCAAATGAAGAATACATATAATTCCAAATAAATACATACCTTTCATCAAAAAATCAAGAAGCCTTGTAAGAAAAGTTTTTGGAGGACCACAAAGACCCTGTACATATTGGTGAACTTCCAAAATTACAGCATCTGAAGATGACATAATATTTACTCCCCTATTTAATATATTAAAAAATTATGAATCATCCATAATATAATAGAACTAAAAACAAACCTGTCAATAATTTTATCTCAAAACCTTAAAAACAAAAAATCCACGTATTTCAGTGGATTTTTGAATAATATGAGACACATTTCTAGTGTCATGAAGACAGAGAAAGTGCATCAATATCTATATGAACATCATTCTTTATCCATGCTAGCAAGTCATTTGACAGACCTTTAGTGCTGGACTCATGATAATAAGATAATAGAGAATATATGATACTAATAGTGTAATCATGGCATTTTTTTATATCTTCAGAATTACGAAAGTTCAAATTTTGTATTTCCATTGCATAAATAATGGTATGAGCAAGGTATTGAAATCCCTTCCATTCTTGTGCAAAGGCTGGTGTTTTTTCCTTTATAATTTCAAAAGAAATTTCTGAGCAAATTCCTTGTAAAGGAAAACGAATAGCATTTACCACTTGTTTAACAAAAGATAAATTTTTTTTTAAAATTTTATCAATTTCTTTTTCCGGTAGCTTGATGCTATCATTTATATTATCTTGCCAAGATGACAGCAAGAAATACAATCCTATTACCTCTTTTAGAAATGGGTAATTTTTTAATTCTGGATGCATCTCCATTTTTAACTCCTACTATACATAGAATGAATGTGAAAACATAATACATATTATAAAATTATTGTCAAAAAAAGAGTCAGAGATAAACTCCAACTCTATATTGCATTACCCTCCAATGTAAATAGTTGCATATTTAAAATCTGATAAAAAGAAATTTTGTACTCTCTTTTTTAAATCATCAGTTAATATGTCACTAGAACCTTCCAAGAATCGATTTATAACTACAAACACCCTATCCATCTGTATTTGAAATTTATTTACAGAACTATTAGCTATGTAAACATATTCTTGTCCTTGATTCAAAGATGTATCCTGGTAAAAATTTTGAAGTTTTTCCTCTAAGTATAAACGTATATCCATAAGCTCGTATTCGTTATGCATTTCACAAGCTAGATGTTGAGATGCAGCACATATATTTTCTAATTGTTGTTTATACTCACAAAAATCTACCATCTTACCATAGTTTTTCTCTTTAAATTGTCTCATTAACTCAAGAAAAAAAACTAATTTCTGAACATCTGGATATACCTTTAATTGTTCTATTAATCTTTCCATACATAGCTCCTCAACTTTATAAAAAAATAAAGAATCAACAATACGTATTTGATCCTCTTTTATGATTCCCCTTTGATTGCCTAGCCACTAATATCATAGTTACCTCCTAAACAAAACAATGAAAAATGATTAAACTTAAAATATATTATATATTTTAATTATTTTGTCAATATATTCTTCTTCTTTTATTTGAGAGAGATATTTCTATCATTACAATACTAGCGATTTTTTAATATGACCCATATGATTCAAAAGATATTTACCATCATTATAATTATTATCATTTTTTCTGTAGGAATATTTTCATGGAAGTATGACTCGTTTCAAAGTAAAATAATAACCCAAAAAGATACCATTGTTATCATAGAAAAATGAGAAACTTTTTATAATATATCTGAGAAAATACCTCATATTTCGGAGACTTTTCTGAAATACTATCTCAAAAATAATCCTCCTCACTACGAACTCCAAGCATGACGATATAAAGTGCCAAATGGATCAACCATAGAGGATATTATTATTTCTTTAGAGCAACCTATATATATTCAGTCAAAAATTACACTTCTGGAAGGCTGGAATATATATGATATTGATGAGTACTTATCAGTTCAGTGAATTATTAGCGAGTGAGCATACATAGAATATGTTCAAAACCCTAAAAAAATTCAAGCTCTGAGTGAATTCTATGATTTTTTGACTCCAAGCCTCATCTCTCTTGAAGGTTTTCTCTATCCTGATACCTACCAAATCGACACAGCCAACTTTGGTATCAATAAGCTCGTTATTCAGCAACTCGATGCTTTTTCAACTAAAGTCTATAAGCCAATTCTGAGTCATTTAGATACAGAAACAGTATATGATGTAGTGAACCTGGCTTCGATCGTAGAAAAAGAAGAACGAAATCCAAAAGAAAAATCAACCGTAGCAGGAATACTGAAAAAAAGGCTCAATGAGTGATGGATGCTGGGAGCAGATATTACCGTATGTTATCCATATGAACTGACTAGTGAAGCATGCAAACTTGTGGTAAGTAAATATATCTACGAAAAAAATGACTATAATACTCGAACCAAGCGTGGTCTGCCAAAAACTCCAATTGGAAATCCAAGTACCCAAACAGTGGAAGCAACGCTCAATGATACAGAAACTCCATATTATTTTTATCTACACGATACGGTCACTGGAAAGATATACTATGCAACAACAAATGCTGATCACGAGTATAATAAAAGAAACTACCTGAGGTAGTAAAAATAATCCATCAGTTTCAAATGTTGGCTATATAAAGAAGGCCGACACATAGGTCGGCCCCTACAGGTATATTGTTTTATGACTATTTTGTAGGGGTAGACCTATGTGTCTACCCTTTATTTAAAATCCACTTTGCAAATCCAGCATTCGTTTGTAAATTCATTTCTTTCTTGTGAGTGTAGTGTGAGTTCATTCTTCTACCACTTGTCAATTCTCTATCACATAGATATGATCTGCATTCTTTACCGTCTGGAGTCGGTGAGCTATCACTATAACTGTTCTTCATTTAAACAGGTTTCTCATAGCCTGGGTAATCTGTTCTTCTGAAAAACTATCCAGGGCTGAGGTAGGTTCATCCAAGATAATAATCTTTGGATCCTTGAGGAATATTTTAGCAATAGCCAGTCTCTGTCTCTGTCACCCACTGAGTCTAATTCATTTCTCTCCTATCTCTGTTTGGAGTCATTCTGGAAAATCATAGATGAATTCACATTTTGCGAGTTTGATGATATGGTGGAGGTGTTGTTCGAACCCCCCTCCTAACCTACCGTCAAGCGGCACCGAGGTCCCCCCTATTAAGGGGGAGGAATCTATATCTGTTTTACTCCCCTCCTTACTAGGGAGGGGTTGGGGGAGGGCTTCCAAAGCATAGGTCAGATTATCGTATACTGTTCCGTCAAAGACGCTGGGTTCTTGGGTGAGGTAGCCAATATCTTTGTAGTAGCTCTTAAGAGATACTTCACCCAAGTTTTGTTCATCTACTATCACGTCTCATGACTGGGGTTTGATATATCATGCAATGAGTTTTACAAGAGTAGACTTCCCTCCTCCACTGGGTCATACTATAGCGGTAATCTGTTCTCAAGGAATAGTGAGATTAAATTTCTTGAAAACTGGATTGTTTTCATCGTATCCATAGTTGATGTTTTTGAGAGTAATTTCTCATTTCTTGTGAACAAATTCTGAGCCAGTGTCGTATCACTGAATCTCGGGAGTTGAGTCGAAGAAGTCCCAGAGTTTACGAATATCTACAAAACTTTTTGTAAAATCTACATAAAAAGTAATAAAATTAATGAGAATTCATTGGATAACGATAAGAATTCATGTAATACCTACAAGTTCACTTAGTTCCATATTTCAATGTAATACTTCTTTTCAAAAAAGAAAAAAAACAAAGAAAAGTCCCAAATTAATTAAAAAAGATATGATTCTATTCTGTAATACTCTTCAGGGTCACATTTTTTTATTTACTCATCTCATTTTCAGGCAATCCTTCTCTATTCGATCCGTTTCTCAATCTAGTTTATTTGCATGAAGAATCTCTTGTTTACTCATAATCACCTTTACAACTGTATGGAGAACATTATTTGTATATTCATATCTCATATTTCTATATCTAAACTGAAAATTATTTACAGAAGCAGAAACAATAAAAGCAAATATAAACATAGTAAGAAATACTATAACATACAGCCATCATTGTTGGTATATAAAATAACTTGAAAATATTATTCAAATAATTACCTCTATTCATCGCTCAAAAGTAGATGCTAAAGACTCAGACCAAGTTTTTGCTCCAGCCTGAATAATTCAAATCAATTTACCTGTTCATATTTTTTCAATAGATGTATTATCTAATCAAACATATTTCTTTAAATATATCTTATAAATATCATTAAATGTATCAGGTATAGTTTCAGACCATCAATAATTTCTTAAGAAAAATAAGAGACTTTCATATAAAAATATAAATGCTATATAAACAGTAAGTATATGTGTGAATCAGATTTCATCTCATCGCTCTAAATATCACATAATTTGTTGCAAAAAAACAACATGAATAACCACACGCATACCAAAAATAATATTTCGAAAAACACTTCTCAAATATGGTCATTTTCTATATTTAATGATTCCAAAATACCTGGATAAAATTTCAAAAATAGTGTATTTACGGTCCATATAATTCTAAAGAATAATAAATATTTCTTTACTATACAAAAAAATACCCGTTTGACGAGTATTTTTTAATCGAAAAACACAAAAATTAAAAAACAATCACTTTTTTATTCGCAAATGCTTTGAGTCATTCTGGTCCATTTTCTTTTCCATATCCACTTTTTCCCGTTCATCCAAATGGGATAGAAGCCTTTGAAGAAGCACCTTGATTTATAAAAACCATTCATCATTTCAGTTTCTTGGCCACTTGAGTCACCTGATCTGTATCATCTCCATACGCAACCGCAGAGAGTCAAAATTCTGAATTATTTGCGAGCTCTATAGAGTGTTCTATACTGCTTGATTTTATAAGAGAAGCCACCGGTCAAAAAATCTCTTCATGAAAAGAGCTCACTTCTGGAGTTACATCAGCCAGTACGGTAGTTGGATAAAAAAATCATTTTTTATCCATTTTTTGTCCTCCAATCAGCACTCGAGCTCATGATTGAATGGCTCTTTGTACTTGTGTATCTATTTCATCTACAGCTCCTTGACTTGAAAGTGGTTGAAGAGTCGTAGCTGGATCAAAAGGATCTCATGGAATACGCTCTGACATTTTTTGTGCGTACTTTTCACAAAATTCATCATAATATTTTTCTAGGATAATTACTCGTTTTGAAGAATTACATCCCTGTCATCCATTTCGCATTCTAGAATTTACAGCTACTTCTACAGCTGCATCAATATTTTTAATATCACAAACAACAAAGGCATCATTTCATCCGAGTTCAAGTATGGATGGTTTGAGATATTTTCCAGCCAGTGCACCAACAGCACTTCCTGCACGTTCTGAACCAGTAAGATTTACTCACGCAATTTTTGGGTTTGAAATAATATGTTCACTGAGTCTTGATGACACAAAAACATTGCTATAGATTCACTTTGGAAATCCAGCATTATCAAAGAGGGATTGAATTTTTTTTGCACACAGTGGGACACTTGAAGCATGTTTGTAGATCTGAGTATTTCCTGCGAGGATATTTGGAACAGCTGCTCTGAGAAGTTGATTAAATGGAAAATTCCATGGAGCAATTCCAAATATGACTCCAAGAGAATCATACAACTCTATTCCCTCAAATCCATCATCTGTTTTATATGATTTTTCTCCAAGAATTTCTTCTGCATGATTCGCAAACCATCGTATCAACTCAACCGTTTTTTCCATACCTGCTTTTGAGTCGGTATAGAGCATCCCCATCTCGAGTGTCTGGAGACGAGAACATTCTTCTATGTCTTTTTCGAGTTCATCAGCCAGTTGTAGAAAAAGTGCTTTTCTCTCATCAAAACTGGTTTGTTTCCAGGTCAAAAATGCTTCATGAGCCTCATCAATGACTTGGTCTATTTCAGTTTCTGAGACCAGTTCTATTTCTGCATTTATTTCTTCGGTATATGGATTAATAGATTGAATCGTTGCCATGTGTTTTAATAAAAAAATAGTATACTCTCAATGTACGGAGAAAATATACTATTTCAAGGTTAAGTGTGGCTTAAAGAAAATATAATCCATCAGTCCTTCGGACAGCTTCCTTTATATAAAGGAAGCCATGGAAAATAATTATCTGTAGGGGTAGACCTATGTGTCTACCCTTTATTTAAAATCCGCTCTGTAAATCGAGCATTCGTTTGTAAATTCATTTCTTTTTTGTGAGTGAACTATGAGTTCATTCCTCTATTACTTGTCAATCCTCTATCACATAGATATGATCTGCATTCTTTACGGTCTGTAATCTATGAGCTATAACAATCACTGTTCTTCATTTGAACAGGTTTCTCATAGCCTGGGTAATCTGTTCTTCTGAAAAACTATCCAGGGCTGAGGTGGGTTCATCTAAGATAATAATCTTTGGATCCTTGAGAAATATTTTAGCAATAGCCAGTCTCTGTCTCTGTCATCCACTCAGTCGTATTCACTTCTCCCCTATCTCTGTTTGAAGTCATTCTGGAAAATCATAGATGAATTCACACTTTGCGAGTTTGATGATATGGTGAAGGTGTTGTTCAAATTCAGATTCCCCTCTCCCTTTGGGGGAGGGGTTAGGGGTGGGGGCTGTGTCTGACGGGTTAGGAAAGGATTCTAAAGCATAAGTCAGATTATCGTATACTGTTCCATCAAAGACACTGGGTTCTTGGGTGAGGTA
>JAKVBB010000048.1 GCA_022448215.1 Candidatus Altimarinota bacterium
ATGTGTTGACCCAGATAAAGATGTTGTTAACCCAGATAAAGGGCAGACACACAGGTCTGCCCCTACAAGAAACAACCCCCTCGACACTTGGATTATCTCAGAAACCAATAAACTCGTCGATGATGTCATCAAAGGAATGGAAACATACGAAGTGACCGATGCCACACGACCGATTGTCAGATTTATGGATAATCTAACCAACTGGTATATCAGGCGATCGAGAAAACGATTCTGGAAATCTGAAAATGACGGAGACAAAATGCAAGCCTACGAAACACTCTACGAAGTACTCGTAACTCTTACAAAAGTCATGGCTCCATTCACACCATTTGTCACGGAAGAAATGTATAAAAACCTTACTGGGAATGAATCAGTGCATCTCGAAGACTTCCCTGTTGCAGACAGTTCACTCATTGATGCTGATCTCAATGCAGATATGGATCTGTGTCAAAAGATTATTAATCTCGGGCTATCGCTCCGAACCGCTCAGAAGATCCGAGTACGACAAGCTCTGCAATCTATTTCTATCTGAGAAGAACTCAGTGAATATTATAAAGACATCATCAAAGAAGAGCTCAATGTAAAAGAAGTACTCGTAGTTGATTCAAGCTCGATTGCCCAGAAGATCTGTAAACCAAATGGACGACTCATTGGACCAAAATTTGGAAAGGATGTGAAAACTATTATTTCTCAAGCAAAGGCTGGAAGATTTGAGGAAATCGATAAAAATACTGTTCTTGTTCTCCCCCTTAATGAGGGGGAGATGTCCGAAGGACAGAGGGGGTGGAAATTAACAGGAGATGAATTTGAAATGGCATTTGTGACTGAAGGTGATGCAGAAAATATCGAATCAGGATTTGGTATGGTTATTGCTATGGATCTCGAACTCACTGATGCACTTGTGACCGAAGGGTATGCACGAGATATCGTTCGACACATCCAAGAAGCTCGAAAAGAAGCTGAATATGAAGTTGACGATAGAATCTCTGTAGCCCTCACCCCAACCCTCTCCCAGAGGGAGAGGGAGCTCGAAAGTATCCTTGAAAAATTTTGAAAATTCATAGAATGAGAAACACTTTCTACGCTTGATACTTCCCTCTCATCAGGAGATATTGAAAAGCAAATCGAACTGGGAGAAATGACAGCAAAAATAATTTTAAAGAAATAATATATGTCAGATATAACTGAAAACATTATTGGTTGAAGAAAACTCGAAGAATTTTGGTCTGAATTGGCAAAAAAACTTGAAAAAAAAGATAATATTTTTCAAGTAGCTGATTTTGACTATACACTCTTTTCAAGAGATGAACAATTTACAGGTATTCCAGAACTTCTCAATAATAGAGCAGATAAATGACCTGCATATCTCTTTGAAAATTATGGAATGATAGAGTTTTTAGAAAAATATTATAAAAACCATCCTCTTCCTAAAGGTATTATAGAAAAATTTGATCCTTCTCGAGATATTATTATGACAGCTGGTGGATCAAAAGACTTTCAAATTGCTAAAGTGCGAAGTTGTCCTGAACTCAATGATTTTCGAGTAGTACTTACCTATGATGGAAAAGAAAAAATTCCTGAACTGATACGATATATTCTTTTTGAACTCAGATATATTCCAAGTGAAATTATTGTGTATGAAGATCGTCCACAGTATTTTGTAGAGTATAGAGATTTTGTAGAAGAAACACTCTGAACCAAACTCACTGTTATGAAAGTTGAGATGGATGGAAATGAGGGGTATAAAAGTATTGGGGAAGTATAAAATAAGAGACCTGAGTAGGTCTCTTATTTATTTAAATTTACTATACCTATCTTTTCTCGATCCAGCTCCAAAATAAGATCTTTTCTCTCAATGAGAAAATGATAATTTATGCTCGGATTATACAAGCTATCATATTTTTTAAATACTCCTTCTTCTGGGTTCATGAAATAAAAATCATTCCCATTATCGAGTCACTGACTCAAACCATAGTCAGAAGCAGTATCTCCCATTCATCCAACGGTATTTATTATAATATTTTTCTCTCTCAAGAGATCAATAAAACTTTTTTTATGTTGTGGGCCAAAAAGAGGAATAGAATAATCTTTTCTGGTATCTACCAAACTCCCTACTGCAAATATTTTTTCAGCATATTGTGATCAAATTTCTCTCGAAACATAGCGTTTTACTCACTCGAGATAAATTTCAAGAGCAAAGCTCGGTGCTCATGATATAAAGAGAAAATTATGTCCTGCAAGCAAGACATCTTTCATTTTTTGAAATGAAAACCTATATGGATTTATTTTTTCTTTTTTCTCAAAATTATTTTCTAGATAGATGAGAAATTTTTTCCAGTTTATAAGGTTTTTATGCTTAAAAAGAAGAAACGTTCCAGCATTAATATAGAGTTTAAAATCTATTTCTTTATTATATGCCTGTTTTTCAAGTATATCAAAATACTTATTATCTTCTAAGAAGCGATTCAGTTCATGTAAGTCATAGGAGAGTAAATTTCTCTTTTTGATATACTTACTAAAGAGTGAAAATGTTTCTTGTGAGAGCATTCCTCGAAAAAATGTTCCATCAAGATCTGAAAGAAAATAGTCTCATTTTGGAAGGGTGTCAATAATCTCACTATAATACTGCTCAGATAAAAAATCTTGTCTGATTTCGATAGGTACTAGTTCCAAAATATCTGTTTTACCTGCTTGTTGAGTGTGAAGAGTAATGGCTTCTGAGAGTTTCATATACTATTTGTATTTAAGATATTGTTCTGGGTCCAGTATAACCATGTAGAACTAATTGTTCAACTATTTTTTGTAAACTCTCTGATACAGTAGTAAGTTGTTCTGATATTTGATGATTATCTTTATTTCATACATTATCTAAATACCTTTCATTTCACTTTTCTGCTTCATGAAGATCATCTGATATATGAGAAAGTTGATCTTGAGCTTCTTCGAATTGACTTGCAAACTTCTTATATCATTTCAGCCTTGTAAGGTCATATTTTACTTCTATATATCTTTTTAGATCTGTATCTGCCTTGATAAAAAGATATATATTAAAATGTGGTTGAATATAAGTAGAAAAATATTCTTGAGTAAATAATTTTTCTAAAATCTTTAAGCATGTTCTCTCAAATTGTTCTATATCAAGAGTATATTCTACACCTGGATCTGCGTTTTCTCTTTGTTTTGTTTTCAGATATTTCTTTAAGGTATCTATGTGTTTTTTTCTTGTCTTTGTGTTTCGTATTTTCTTATAATTCATATCATACTCTTCAATATTTTTTAATAACTCACTGATTTCTTCTTTCTCACGGTCTGAAAATATATCCTGACCCAAGATATTTCTTGCATATTCTATATTAAACTCTGATCAGTGTAAAAACATCAGATCATATACATTTTCTCCTGAAAAGTTTCACCCTCTTGGAATAAATTCAATAGGTTTTTTTGTAGAAATTTCTTCTTGAAGACTTTCTTTTTGACTTTTTAAATCAAGAATAGATTCTTGGATTATTTGAATAATATCTTCTTTATTATAATTTGAAGATTTTTCTTGTTTATAGGTATTTATAATATTAAAAAATATATTTTTTAAAGTACTATTTCAAAAAGAATGTACAGTAGATTGAAAATTACTTATTTTTTTCTTTATTGTATTTTGCTTTCTATCAATTTGACCTCTGTAAGAGCTTATTCGATTCTTGATTCATCGAATTTGACTATCATAAGAAATATACTCTGAAGAATTTCTATCAGTGTTTACTGATGGATCATCTTTTTTTAAATTAAATTCATTACTGAGTCATTCTCTTTGAGTATGAAGTGATTCGACACGTGTTTCTAAATTTTTTATTTCTTCTTTTATTTGAGGTATATCTTGGTAGAAAAAATCTTTTATTTCATCAAAAAAACCTGAAACAGATCAAAATAAATCTATCATTGATTCATAGTCTTTTTTGAGTTTTGAGAGATGAGATTTATTTACTCTATCTTGATGAAGTCTGTCTTGAGAAATTTTTATAAGATGAGATCTTTGAAAGTCTCATAGTCTACTCAAAGATGTGATCAAACTATCAAAAGTAGCACCCTTTTTTTCGGCAAAAGATGTTCATAGATAGTGCGAACCTATCGCACTTAAAAAACTACTCATATGTTGCGATACATTTTTGAGTCAGTGAATAGATTTTTTATTTATTTGAACTTGATCAATATCTGCTTGTGTTATTTGAAGTTGAATATCTTCTTTAGCAGCCGTTTCTTTGAGGAGAAATGTCGGAGTCACACAGGCAGTTTGAGGAATATATGAAGTAATCAAATCTGATGTATCCTTTTGAAAAGTATGCTCAGAAATATTATATTCCTCAAAAATATCAGGAATAGTTATTTGAATATCTGCTCTACCAAGCTCTTCTAAAATGGATTCAATATCAGATTGTATTATTTTTTGTCATCTCATACTCCCATGATTCAAAGCAATAGTAGCATTTTGTTTTAGGAGTCAATTTTCGATCATATCTCTGATATAAAGAAGTATATCAGTGTGACCGATATGAGAAGAAAAACCATCTATAAATTGAGTATTACAAAGAACTTCACACTTTTCTCACGCTATGGTCACTGCATCAAGTTTTTGAATAATAATTTCATTTCAAATAGTCCCTTCTGAGAGATATCCTGGAGCAAGTAATGTTGCAGTTTCATCTCCTAGAATATGAGGAAGATGGTTCATAATGGCTCATCCATCCATCATACCAGAAGAAGCAAGAATAATATGCTTCTCATTAGGATTAAGATCACTTTTTTCAAGAATTTCTCACATTTCTATACTTTCAATACCATAGAGAGCTTGCCATTCTCATTGTTTTAAATAACGAAATACTTCTTCTCAAAATACTTCTATCTGAGTTTCTGGTTTCAATAAGTCATAGTATTCTCAAGCATATCTTGAATATATAGCAGATATTTTTGCAGCAAGTGGAGCATCTACCAAAATTTTTGTTCACTGTAAGAGATCTTCATTGTTTCTTTTTGATTCGAGAAGAGTTTGTAAAATTTCTTGGCATCTTTGTTGAGAAAATACTGAAATAAGAACATTTCACCTAGATGCTATTATAGATTCTAAAAGATGTTGTACTGATTCTTCTCTATTTCTATGTTCTTTTCAACCATAGGTTGTTTCTACTTGTATATAATCCAGTGGTGCTGGTGGTAAATCTGGAGTTCATAGTCTATTATGCTCTATTCTTCATAGGTCACCTGAACATCCAATAGAAACTGAATTTCCATTGAGTTCCATAATACTTGATACTTTTTTCTTCACACTTCCAGCTACCAAAACAATACTTGCAGATCAAACAATATGAGCTGCATCATAGTATCCAATTCAAATCATCTCTCGTTCTGTATTCAAAGAAGTATCAACTTTTAATAGTTTTCTTGCTTCTTTTATATCTGACCTATGAAACAAAATACTTGTATCGAATCTATCATAAAAATCATGTATAAGCTCAATATCAGTATCAGAAATTTGAACATCATTATTCTCGCTAAGAAAATTTTTATAATTTTCTAGCAAAGCTGTTATCTTTTGAGCAATAGTATCAATTCATATACGCGAGTGTATACCATATAGTTCAAGAAAATTGCTATGTTTTGCATAGTCACTTTCTTCATACTCAGGAGTATTTTCCGGAACAGAATGATGGGTCTTGATATAAGTGTCAGATATTTCGAGTTGCTTTTGAAGTTCTTGAAACATCTGGGTATAATCTTGATCAGAAAGAAGGTGTGTTTTTACAAGTTCAGAAAAATTATCTTCCCATTTTTGATTCAATTTTCGAATTTCGCTTTGAGATCAAACGGGTATTTCTGTTCGATAACCTTGAGAATACTCCTTTGGGAATTCATTCAAAATATCTTGTTGAGGATGATTAAAATTCCTGGTTTTCTTTATTCTAGAACTTATGGTTCTTGCTTCTCATTTTTCAATAGTTTGAATCAATGACATAACATTTTCTACGTCAGAAATATCGTATTGAGTTGCTTTGATATTTTCAAGTACTTTTTGAATATCAGATTCATTTCTCACATTATAAAAATCAAGATATTCTTGAACTTCTTGAAGTACTGCTCGAGAATCATAGTTTTCTCAAAGAATTCATTTAAGATACCTCCTTTTTTCTCATTCTGAAACTTGTAACTTTCCACTCCCTTTTCATAAATATGATTTTATTTTTAGAGATTGCTTGAGTCTATATCACAAATTTTTGTTTCTTGATTGTCGTTCCAGCATTTCTCATTCTTGAATTTTACAACTATCAAGCAGCATTTCATGTGTAATCTTGGAAGTAGCATAGGTCATATATATCCGTCACCTATATCAGAGCTTGTACAGTAATGGAAGTCTTCATATATGATCAATATGAGCATGGGTAATAATAACACCATCTACATTTTTTAAAAAATCTATATTTTCAGTGTTAAAATAATCCGAAGCCTCTCATCATTGGAACATTCCAAGGTCTACCAGGAATTTTTTTCATCAGATTTTTATAATAGTTGCTGATCCTGCCAGACTAATAACCTCTGTATCTCAAATTTGAATAGGAACAGATCCATGAAGAGTCACACTGGCTTGGGTTTTTGATTGAACATGAGGAGTAGATTTTTGTTGAGATTGAGAATAGTGTTGTTTCATAAAAATAATTCATAAAAAAATGGACTCCTTTGTATGTAATATAAAATATTAAATTAAATAGTCAATTAAATTTGACGAATTGATATAAATTGGATAATATAATACTAACAAAAAGGAGAAAGTATTTTTTATATTTCTTCTTTTTTTATGAATTCAGCTATCCAGCATGCTTTTACATCAACTCTAGGTGTTGAGGATTGAGAGATAGTAAAATATTTTAGCTATACATTTCCTCCAGAAAAAAAATGAATAAAGTCACAAAATCAATTTATACTAAAATATAAAAACTCAGAAGTAGAATCAAGAATCCAACATTGGAAAGAATTTTTAGATAATATTAGTGAAGCGGGGAAAAAAGTATACGTATGAAATACTGACCCTATAGTACTTCTAGCTTTTTTATATTATTCCGAATGACTTCCTATTAAAGATGTTTTTTTAAGAGTTGAACAACTCCTTCAAAGTCAGCTACCAGAATATCAAATACCAAAAATTGTGAGAGATAATTTTAATGATTTTCTCAAAAAAATGTTAGAGTGGGAATTGAGAGATTGTAATGAAAGAACTGAATATATAAGCAGGAAAAGAAGGGCAAATAAAAATATGTCTTGAACACAAGAGTTTCTTATAAGTCAAAAAAAGCAGATAGAAAGCAAGTATAAAAACCTAGTTGCCTGTATTATATACGGAAATTATAAAGAAAGCACTAGTGAGTATGATCAAAATACATATCATTGAAAAGAAGGAAATATAAGAAAAATGATATACCTATTATCAATAAAATTATGAATCTCGGAAGAAAAAACACTTACTTTTATAAGATCTTTAAATAAAAATGGAATATGAAATAGATCGGCTGCTCGGATGATTCAAAATGATATAGATTGATTCAATACAAATCTTCGAGTAACAGAAAATAATATATACTATATAAATAAAACTGAGAGTTTTACTATATCTCCATATAATAGAAAAGGGTCTTCCCCAGTTGACAGGATACTTAATCCTAATAGACTGGCATTATGAAACCAAAAAACCCATACAGAAAAAA
>JAKVBB010000049.1 GCA_022448215.1 Candidatus Altimarinota bacterium
CAATAAAATTAATATATAACAATAAAATTATGAAACTAAATACACTCCACAATAATAAAATTTCATTATCTGAACAAATTACTCAATGAGTAATAAATGAACTTGATACAACAAACCTCACTATATCACAAATACTTGATGAAGACGATCATATTGGTCAAAGTATGTCAGATTTCTTAGATACTATTGATAGGCAGAGAGCACCTATTGAAAATATAAATAAACAATTAGCATATTTAAATATGCAACCTATCACAGCCTAATCTTAGAATAGCTATAACGATAAAATAAATTATAAAAAGAAGAGACTATCCCAATTATCTCTTCTTTTTATTTACTTACTTTGTCTTACAAGAATCCCCCTGTACTCATTTCATTCGTACTTCCCCCTTTAATAAAGGGGGATTTGAGGGGGATTTATTCTTGTTTTTTCAATAAATATATATACAATCAATAGAGTATTTATTTCGTCAAAAATTGTCTGTACTCTTATGTCACCCCGAAGAAAAAAAACACAAAAACTCTCTCATGAGCACAAAACATATCTCTTTGCAGGAGCTTGTATCTGTATAGGAATACTCACACTTATTACAGACACCAAATCTATTCTTGGATTTTATATGTTTGATGCCCTTCAAACTCTTTTTTGAGAATACTATAAAGTTATTTTTGCCCCTGTTCTGATTCTACTTTGAAGTCTCCTTTTTTATAATAAAAATTTGAAACTCAATGGAATGAGACTTTTCGGACTCTTATTTTTTCTCGTATCATTTACGAGTCTCATAGGTTTTTTTAGTGATTATCCAGCATTATTTAATGTATCTGAAAGTCTCGAAGTATTCTTATGAAAAAGTGCCGTATGATTTAGCTTTTTCATACTCTTTATTCTTTCTCTTGTGATGCTTTTTCGATTTTCTCCAGTCGAACTTGCTACTCAAATTATGGAACTCGGAAGTTCTTTATCAGACTGAAAAACAACAAAGAAAGAACCAATTTCTTTGAAACAAAATCGTTCTCAACAAAAAATAGAACGTATGAGTGCAAAACAAGAAAGAGAACTAGAAAAAATACGTGAAGAACTTCAAAAAGAGAAAGAAAGTCTCGCAAAAGCAAAACGCGACAGACAAATGAAACTCTCCGAAGCACCAAAAAAGATTGCTATTGAAAAGAAAGGATGACTGTTTAATAAAAAAACTGATACAAAAAAGAAACAAACACAAGAGGTAACAGAAATTACCAGAAATCCAGATTTTAAGAATTGGGAACTCCCAGATTTAGAACTCCTTGTAGATATTACATCAGACCTGCATACAGATCCAGCAGAAATCAGAGAAAAAGAAATAGAAATCCAAGAAAAACTTCTGCAATTCAAAATAGAAGTAGATATGCTTGGATATACCGTATGACCAACCGTAATTCAATACCGACTCAAGCCTCAATCATGAGTGAAACTTCAAAGAATTGTGAATCTCAAATCTGATCTTACTCTCGCACTCCATGCAAAAAATATTCGTATCCAAGCTCCCATACCAGGCCTTGGAGCCGTTGGTATAGAAGTTCCAAATCCGGATAGACAAGCTATATGACTCAAAGAGCTTCTAACTTCAAAAGCATTTAACAACAAAAAACATGAAATTCCTATTGCAATAGGGAAGAATGTAAACGGAGATGCGATTATATGAGATCTGACCAAGATGCCACATATGCTCGTAGCTGGTCAAACAGGATCTGGGAAATCGGTGGGAATGAATGGTTTTTTGGTTTCTATGCTCTACAAATTCTCTCCCAGCGAACTCAAGATGATTATGGTGGATCCAAAAAGAGTTGAGCTCTCCATTTATAATGGTATCCCTCATCTCCTCACTCCGGTTATTACCAATCCAGATAAGGCACTCAATGCACTCAAGTGGTGTGTGGCAGAAATGCTTCGAAGATATGATCTTGAAACTCAGCTCAATGTAAGAAATATCAAAGAATACAATGCAAAAGTAGCCAAATCAGAACGACTCCCATATATCGTTATGGTTATTGATGAGCTCGCTGATCTCATGATGAGTGGAAACAAAAAAGAAGTTGAATCAGCTATTGCAAGAATTGCTCAAATGGCACGTGCGGTAGGAATACATATGATTATAGCAACTCAGAGACCTTCAGTAGATGTTATTACTGGTCTTATTAAAGCAAATATTCCTTCTCGTATTGCCTTTACGGTAGCCTCTCAAGTAGATAGTCGAACCGTGATAGACAAACAATGAGCCGAAGACTTACTTGGAAGAGGGGATATGCTCTATTATCCAACCGGTGTCACTGAACCAGAACGAGTTCAATGAGTCCTTATTGAAACACAGGAAGTACAATCAGTCGTCAATCATCTCAAACGAAGCATTGATCCAGATATGCTCAAAAATATGCAAGATCCTGAAATATCCAATGGAAAATCAAAGCTTGTAGGAAGTGTAATGGAAAACTATGAATGAGAACAAGAAGAAGATCCAGAAATTATAGAAAAAGCCATTCAAGTGGTAAAACAGTCTCAGAAATGATCTACTTCTCTGATACAAAGAAAACTCTGACTCTGATATGCCCGTGCAGCAAAAATACTCGATATTCTTGAAGAACTCTGAGTGGTATGACCTGCCAATGGTAGTAAACCAAGAGAAGTCTATGTTGATTAAAAAAATTTTTTATTTGACATATACAAAATAAAAGTATAATAATTTTAGATTTAAAAATCTAAAAAAGCTGAGAGTTAAAAGTAAGGCTTTTATTTAAATCTAATTAGGGTTTTACATCCTAAAGTTACTTAACAATTCATCGTTATTTAACAAGTCAAAAAAGGTTTGAGTTTGAAAATATATATTTGCGAAGTAAGTTGTTATTTACTGTTCTTCAATAAACCTCCCATTAGGGTATTAGAAAGTTTTTCAAATAGGTATAAATGTAGTTATCGAGAGATAATTTATATCTAAACTTTTCGAAAAAATATTAGGAATTGTCCAGTAAAGAAAATGAAACATCCCAAATAATCTTATTAACAAACTTCTCTCTTCGAGAGGCCTGAGGTCCCAGCTATGTCTGGGACCTCTATTATTTTCCCTTGCAATTTAAAATTTATCTATATAATCGCTTGCGAACACATGTTTCGCATTATCCTATAAAATTTTTGAACACATGGAAACAACACTGATACTTCTCAAACCAGATACCGTTGAACGAGGACTGATTGGTCAAGTTATTGCTCGAATTGAACAAAAAGGTCTCAAAATAAACGGACTCAAAATGATACAGCTCGATGATGCCATTATAGCAGAACACTATGACTTCCTCGCTGATAAACCTTTCTTTCCTGGTATTCAGGCATATATGAAACGAACTCCTATTGTCGCTCTTGCAGTTTCAGGAGAAAATGCAATCGCAACAGTTCGAGTTCTCACTGGTGCAACCAACCCTCAAGAAGCTCTTCCAGGTTCTATTCGAGGAGATTTTGGTCTCACTATCGAAGGAAACATTATTCATGCAAGTGATTCTGCAGAAACAGCAGAAAAAGAACTCCAAAGATTCTTCAGATGACAAGATGTATTTGAATACTCTCGAGGAATTGATTGAATTTTATAATAAAGAAAAACCGCACCAATTGGTACGGTTTTTTAGTTATAAGTGATAAATACTACATTTCCTACACTTCAGTGAGATGATCATTTGTAGGATTATCAACAGGAGCTGATTGTTGAGCTTGGACAGATAAGGTAAAACCGTGTTGATTTACGTCTAAGATTCTTACCTCTCCTCCTTCTTTTGTTTTAAAGGTACTTCCTTCCCTAACATTATTGCTCTCAAACATTACAGCAAGATCATTTAAAGTAAGGTTACCATTTAATTGATCAGTCATTTTTTTCTCCAATTATTTAAAAATTTTATTTTAATGAGTCCATTATTTTGATGAACAAAAATACTTTAATTAAAATAAATTATTAGTCAAGTGTATATGAAAGAATATATATTCTGATACGATATTTTTATATATAATTACATGAAATAATTTCAAACACATATATCTATGTCCCAAATATACGACACACTTCTATGAGAATACATTCAAAATCCAGGTGCAAGATGACTGTGACTCGATAAAATAGCGTCCAGAGACATGAACTACGAAATGATCAGCTATGATGATATGACCCAAAAGGGAAGAATCAATTTCAAAGATATTCCCTTAAAAGATGCAGCTGACTACTCAGCTGAAGACGTATATATTACTGCCCAAATATACAAGACTCAAAAAGAAAAAAACATCACAAATAATAGTGTTCTTCAAGAAATAGAAAATCCACTCGTATCAGTACTTACAGATATCGAACTAACCGGAGTGTATATTGATCCATATAGATTGAAATGAATTGGTATACAGCTCGAACAAGAAATAACCAGACTTCAAAAAGAGATACACAATCAGGCATGAGAAGAGTTTAACATTCAATCACCCAAACAAGTTGGAGAAGTACTTTTTGAAAAAATGAATCTTCCAAAAGGGAAGAAAACCAAAACAGGCTATAGCGTATCAGCAGAAGTTCTTTCAGACCTCGCTAAACAATATCCCATTGCACAAAATATTGTAGAATACAGACACTATTCAAAACTCCTTTCCACATATGTAGAATGAATCCTTGATATTCTCAAAGCAAATAACCTGGTTCATACTTCCTACAATTCTGCTGTCACAACTACAGGAAGACTTTCGAGCACCAAACCAAATCTTCAGAATATACCTGTGACCGATTGAATAGCAGGGGAAATACGAGATGCTTTTATATCAAGGTTTGAAGAAGGAAAAATCATGGCCATCGATTACTCTCAGATAGAGGTACGACTCCTTGCTATCATGTCTGAGGATAAAAACCTCCTTGATGCATTTAAAAATAATATCGATATTCACCAAAGGACTGGAGAATTTGTCTTTGCTACAACAAATATTAGTACCACTCAGAGAAAAATAGCTAAAGCTATTAATTTTTGAGTAATATATGGAATCAGTGGATTCTGACTCTCAAAGATGATTGATGCCAATGTAGGAGAATGTAACAACTATATTAAGGCCTTTTATGACAACTATCCTCAAGTAAAAACCTTCTATGAAAACTTAATAGAAAAGGCAAAAAAAGATGGATATGTAGAAACTCTTTTTCACAGAAAACGATATCTTCCAAATCTCAATGATAGCAATGCTATTATTGCCAATGCAGCCAAAAGGGAAGCCATCAATATGCCAATACAATGATCCAATGCTGATATTATAAAAAAAGCTATGATCCAAGTATATGAGTATTTTAAAAAAGAGTGATTGAAATCAAAAATGATTATGCAGGTTCATGATGAACTCGTGTTTGATGTATTTCCGTGAGAAGAAGATATTCTTCAAAAAAATATTACAAATATCATGGAAAATATTATTCCAAACCCTCCCATCCCACTCAAAGCTGATGTAGCTATTTGAAAAAGTTGGAGAGATTGTAAATAATTTTCTTTAAAAGAATTGACATTATAATAATTATTTTATAATAAATTAAAAGAGGGTATTTTTTTCTACAAAATCTATTACAGCCATGAACTTTATCCTCTGAAAAAAAAATGATAGTATAACACTATCTGAATGATGTTTGACTGGTGAGGCTATATATATGAGTCTTGTATCTTGAGAAAGAGATACAGAATTAGAAAAAGTATTACGTATACTCAACAAAAGTGATCATAACCTCAACTATTCTATAGAAGAAATAAAAGAGATTTTATTTAAAACAACTCATAATCGTGAACACCAGAATATACGCATTCAACTCATTGAAAATGCCTTTATGAAAATTTTTTTTCCTCAAGAAGGGAAGGCAAAAATACATAATATCTATAAGTCTGCTATCATAGATTTTTTTAAATTATGTAAACATGAAAATCCAAAATATGTAAAAGAACATACACGTCAACACATACATACCATACTCAAAAATAACCCTCATATACAGATACCATATAGCAGAATGAGTTCTCAACATGAAGTTTTATATATACTAGAATATTATTATAAAAATAAAGAATATAGAAAAATAGAAGATCTCGTGAGTGAAAAACCAGAAAAAATATCATGGCATATATACCTACTCCTTACTCGATGTATCAAAGACAGAGAAAAACAAATTGAATTTCTTTCTATACCATGAATTATAGAATCAATAGAAAAAGAGCATAAAGAAAAAATTATAAAAAACAATAACCAAAACCCAGATATAATAGCATGTTTCGATATCGCACATCAAACAACATCACGGATTAAACACTTTATACATACACATGTCTTATTAAGATAAAAAGATGCAAAATCATTCGCATCTTTTTATCTTTAGAGTATCATACAGACAATATTTAATATCTTATTAAGAATACATGATTATTGTTAAAATACTCTATTGAATACTTCTTGCTGTATGAGGTTATCTCATAGTCAGACACAGAAGAGTAGTCAAATCTTGGACTGGAAATTTTAGTTGGGCAGAAAAGTATATCGGAAACGGGTGAACCTATTTTGTTATCAATATCATAGGGATATGAATGATATTCTTTGGTGTTATTTATCCCTTTGGATGAATTGATGTAATTATAGGAGGATAATATAAGTTTTATACAAGAGAGAATATAGTTTTTATATTTTTCTTTTTGCTCTTTTCCCATAGGATAATTCTAAATACTTTATTTTTAAAAGCACAACAACAATTATGACAAAAAAAGTTCTCTTACTCTGTATCTTTTTCTCTAGCATATTTTTTCAAACACATACATTTGCACAAGACAAAGTCCTCTCACAAAAAGAAAGTTTAATAAAAATATCAAATATTTATAGAGACAATATACCAGAAAGCTATCAATACATTACACTCAATTTCAAAAATATTCAAAAAGACTCAGAATTAGAAGATGCTCTTCAAATACTTGTCTATACAGGAATTATAAAAAATATAGAGGCAAATATTGGGAGTAAAAAACCTATGAATGCATATGCCTTTTATAGACTCGCAGAAAAAATCATATGAGCACAAATAATTACTCAACAAAATAAAGATACCCTAAAAAACAGAAATACTACAGAATCAGATTATAATTTTTTGATAGAAGTAGTGAACGGAGATAGATCTGTTCTTGATGTATACGAAAATGACTCTGAAAGCATTTTTCAAAAAAAGAAAATACTTCTTGATGTATATAATACCCTCAAAAATGAACATATTAAAAATGGAAATATATCAGAAGAAGAACTCATAGAAAGTGCTATAGAAGGACTGGCACAGTGAGTGGATGATATTCATACGGTGTACTTCCCACCAG
>JAKVBB010000005.1 GCA_022448215.1 Candidatus Altimarinota bacterium
GTTTTGAAGTGAGTGATGCAAATGGAAATACGGTCTCTCAGCTACTGGATTTTTATATCGACATCCCAGAGTTTATTATCTCAACAGGAAGTATAGATATCTGAGTGATAGATCATCTCTCGGAGAGTTTTTCAGATACTGTGACGGTGACGGTGCGTACTCTCGGAGCTGGTTTTGATGTGACTATGAACACAACGACTCTTCCAAGCTATAGTTCAGAAAGTCTTTCTGATTGGGATGGAAGTGATGGGTTTGGATATCAAGCATCTCCATTTTCTGGTACCATTACGACTATCGCAAGTAACCAAAATATTGCCAGTCAAGCGAGTGGTATCAATACTAATGGACAAAAAAATACCTATACATACGATATACAACTGTGAGCTTTGATAGAACAGACTCAATCAGCATGAAACTATATCGGAAGTATTGATTTTGGTATAGAGTTGGATTATTAGAATGAAGGAATAAATATACTATTTGCAATCTTTTCGAAATCTCAAGATGCGGCTTTTCGGGGCTTTCTCAATTTCTCAAAAATTCAAAGAGTATGCTTTACTAATAATAACTTTAGTAGTTAAATTGTATATTAAAATCAATATTCCCACTATAATCTCCAGCTGCCTGTTGGGCTTCTACGAGAGCACCAATCTGGAGTTGGTAGTTATAGGTATTTTTTTGTCCATTAGTATTGAGATTCTTGGTTTGAGTCCCAATAGTTGCTCATGTATCAAATGAAGTAATTATTCCATTGTATGGTGTTGATTCATATCCATACCCACTTCATCCATTCCATGAGGAAATCTCTTGGGTTCATGAAAGTAGGTCAGTATTTTTTACTAAATCAACTTGGAATGGTGCTCCAATAGTACGAACAGTAACTTGTATTTCGTCAGAAAAATCAGCTATTCCAGACTCAAGAGAGCCAATATTGAGACTTCCAGTTGACACCATAAATTCAACTTCATCAATATAGAACTCAATCTCTTGGGTTCATGTATTTTCTGCAATATCAGATATGCTAACAGTAGCTCTGTATCGACCATAATCAAGTCATGATATATCAAAGCTTCCCGTATTTGTTGTGATATTGCTTGATGTAACAGAAGTTCCAGAGATATCACTTCACCAATCTGAAGCTACAGAGTTCCACTTTTGTAGTATAATATTTCCAGTATTTGTGTCTACTCCTGATCCTCATACTTCATCACTATAAGAGACGGTAAGGCTTATATCTCAGATAGGGGATATAGTATCATTCTGAGGAGTAAAGCTATGAAACACTGGTGCTGTGTTATCTCTCCATTTAGACAGATAATAACCATGTAGGTTCGCTACTTGAATTGTATCAAGTGCATTATTCCATTGATTTATTTCTCCAATAGTTCCTTCAAAGTAATTTCATTGAAATGTGTTAAGTGTAAAACCAGTTTCTAGATTGAGAGTGTTGTTTTGAGTCGCTCATACTCCAATAGTTCATCCAGTGGAGTATACACTACAACCAAATGCGGTATCGAGCTGACAGATTCCATGAATGGTTTGTATATCTGCTCCAGTGAGAGTCGTGATATGGTTTCCGTCGAGATATCCATGTACTTGAGTAGTATCGTGTATGAATGTAATAAAATAATCTGTGTTTGTAGTGATAGCACCATAGTCAATGATTTTTCTTTGGTCACTTGGAGACCAATCAATCGTATTCCAAACTCATCCATAGAGGTGTCAGTTAGATATTTGAAAACCGTATCATTTTTCATGATCTCATTGTTCGTATATTGTTTGAAGTGAATGTATATCAGTACCAGTTTCTATGACTATACCAAATGATTTTTCACTATAGGTAGGGGAGAGATTAATATCAGTGGTATCAAATACTTCTAGCATATCATCTACTCAATCAAATTGAATTCATGGATATCTATCGCTGATTCCTCCTGTCAGATATATCGGTTGTTTTGCTGGGTCTATTTGACTTCCGGTAGCACTTTGAATGATTTCTTGCCAAACACTGATAGAATTTCCATTATTTGGTTCCCCGGTATTCTCGTTTCCATCTGCATTTACATCTTGAGCATCAAAGTTTATTACCTCTCAGCCAAAACTAGAATAGGCCATTGGGGCATGGTAGGTTCCGTTTCAAAAACCCATAAAAAAGAGCTGAAAGAAAACAAGGATGTAAGAAATATGTTTTTTCATGACTTTTTTATTTTTATTTTCTTTATTATTTTATCATAAAAAAGCCAAAAAATCGTATTTATTACTTGACAGAATCCTATTTATATTTGCAGATTTTTCTGTAATTCAGAAATATGGTCTATTTGTAATATTTCTATATCATGTTTTTGAGTTATTTTTGTTTTTGGGAGAATGATTTTTTTAAATCAGAGTTTTTCTGCTTCTGTAATTCTTTTTTCGAGTTGAATGGGTTTTTTGAGCTTTCCAGTGAGGGAAATTTCTCATACAAAGAGAGTATCTTTTGGAAGTGGTTTATTACTCTTTGAACTGATAATCGAAGCAGCAAGCGACAGATCAATTCAAGGTTCTTCTATTTTGAGTCATCGAGAAATATTACTATAGACATCATAGCTATCGAGACTGATACTTGTATATTTTCCTAGTACAGCGATAATGAGATCGAGTTTTGAAGTATTGATTCCCCTGGCTGATCGCTTTGGGTATCCAAATTTAGTGTATGTAGTCAAACTTTCTGTTTCTATAATGAGGGCTCGACTTCACTCAATAGTGACAGAGAGGCTCGATCCAACACTTGGTTCACTTCATTGGATAAATTCTATTCCAGGGTTTCGCATATCTTGGAGTCATTTTTCTCCCATAGAAAAAAGGGCAATTTCACTGGTGGGACCAAATCTGTTTTTAAGCCCTCGAAGCATCCTGAGATTATCAAACTTATCTCACTCAAAATACAGAACCGTATCGACCATATGTTCAAGTGTCTTTGGTCCTGCTAGATTTCAGTCCTTGTTGATATGTCCAATAATATAGACACAGGTACCCGTTGTTTTGGCATAATGAACGAGTATTTCTGTGATGTATCTGACCTGAGCGATGCTTCCTGATGTTCCGGTGATTTGATTGGAATGCATGACACTAATAGAATCAATGACCAGTATTTTTGCAGTATTTTTTTTGAGGGTTTCGAGAATATTTTCAATACAACTTTCAGAAAGTATAGATAGATTATTTGTCTCTATTCACAGTCTATTTGCTCGGTCTGAGAGTTGGTATTCGGTTTCTTCTCATGAGATATATATCATATCTTCTTTGATCCAGTCTGCGAGTTGGAGAGTGAGGGTAGACTTCCCAATTCATGGTTCTCCCGAGAGGAGTATTACACTTCCAGGAACCATTCATCCCCCAAGAAGGGTATTGAGTTCTTCTGATTTGCTCAGTATACGTTTTTGATCTTCTGCTACATTATCAGATATTTTTTTGAGTTCTTGCGCTTGGCCTGTTGCATCTTGGGTTATTTTGGGTTCATGAAATTCTTTCATAGTATTCCATGATTTACATGATTCACACTGTCATTGCCACTTGACCGACTCATGACCACATTCACTACATACGTACATAGATATTTGAAAAGAAAATATTTATTAATAGTATATATTTTGTGTATATATTTGCAAGAGAAAATAAAAATAGTTTAATTTTTTATTGTTAATTTTTGTTCTTATCGCTATTGATATTTAAATATTTATTAAACTACCATTTTCTTTTTTATATGTATAATAATTTTAAGTTATATTATGTTTTTTTTACTCTTTAACTTATGAAACAAATAGTAAAGTTTATTATTCGTATAATAACTTGAGTTTTAGTAATAACTTTATTAAAGAATTTTATAGATAATATAGATGATTTACAACTATATACTTACTATATTATATCTATACTGTTGATAATATTTTTATATATAATTACAAAGTATAGGACTATATTAAATAAATTCTTTTGAAACTTAAATTATGCTTCTTCATCAGTTATTGTTTTGATCTTGTGATATATTATTTTAAAAGAAAGTATTTTTACTATTTTTAATTATATAAATGTTGAGGTTTCAAAGTTACATACTAATATTGAAATACTTATAGATACTATATTTAAGCATGAAAATATAGTTTACTTTGAATATATATTATTATTACTTTCTCTTTTTGTAATCATATTATTAATTAATTGTTTTTGTTGTAGAAATTATAATGAAAAAAAATGATTTTTGTTGCCAGATACTCCTATAGATGATGAACAATATGATAAATTATGAGCACCAGAGAAGGCAGAATCATTTGCGAATATAGTATATAATAATTGAAGTAGTAAGTCATTTATATTTTGATTAATAGCTCCTTGGGGGTACTGAAAAACTAGTTTTTTGAAATTATTTAAAAAGTGAGATTATATAAATACAATAAATTATAAAAATCCTAGGAAAATAAAGGATGAGTGTATAGTAATTGATTTTAATCCTTGGTATTTTGAATGAGATAATGATTTATTAGAGAAGTTTTTAAACCACTTTAAGAAAGAATTAAATAATAAAACTAGTAAATATCTACCTGAACTTAATTATGATTTATGATTTTTGCTTCAGTTATTAGAAAAAAATTCAAAAAACATATTGGGATTATCTATTTGAATAGAGGCTAAAGATAATTTAGAAACACTAAAAAATAAGATAAATATATCATTAAAAAAACTGAATAAAAAAATAATAATTATTGTCGATGATTTAGATAGAATATCCGATAATAAATTAAAATCTATATTTAAAATAATAGATTTATGCAAAGATTTTTACAATACAAACTTTATTTTATGTTATGACCCAAATAACTTAAATAATATTGAGGAAAATCTAATAGATACTAAAGAAATAAATGCAAAATGAGATATAAGTGTAACTTCTGAGGAAGTAAACAATAAAAATTTTATTGATTTTATATCAAAAATTATAAATGTAGAATATTCTTTATTACCTAGTCATTCAAAATTAAGAGATTATTTTATAGATACATTTATTAATAATAATGAAATAGAATTTAGTGATAATTCAAAAGATTGAATAGAAAAGGGAATAAATAATTTATTTAATATTAATAATTATAGAATTTTTTGAAAATATATATCTAACCTTAGATGAATAAAAAGGGTTTATAATCTAATTATTTCTCTAATTTGAGATAATGAAGATAGGAAACATTATATTAAGGAAATTTTTGATATTAATAGATGAATAAGATTTGATGACTTCATTAAACTTATGATATTAAAAAGTAATTTCCCAGATTTGTTTATAGATGTATATCAAGAAACAAATTTAGATAGTGGTAAAATTGATATATGGTCTTCAAGCCAAAATAAATATAAATTTGTAAGTGATTATAATTTTTGATCTTACAATAGTGAAACATTATATTATACAAATCAATTTTTAATCGATAAATTAAATCAGTTATCAATAGAAAAACAAGAGGTAATAAAAAATATATTTCCTATTCATAAATTAACTAAGAATAGTTCGTGAAAGAAAGTAGGATTAAAATATAATGAGAATGAGGACTTTAATGATTTAAGATTTCATAATAATTTAGAAAAACATTTACATATAATAAATTTCGATTTTGATGACTTTGATAATACTATCATTTATGATAATTTTATACAAGATAATATAGAACAATTTAAAGATAGTAAAAGTGATTTACAATCTATAGTTAGTAAAATAGAAAAAAAATATGATAATAAATGAATTAATAGTTTTAAAGATATTATAAAACATAGTATAAATAATTGGGATAATAGAAAAGAGAAGTCCATCGAGCTTATAGATTATATGATAGATAATTTTTATCAATATTCTTTAAACTGATTAATTGATTGAATATATATTGATATAGAATTTTTACTAGAGAAATCTATACCTAGAAATAATAGTAAAATAGATAAACTTTTGTATATTGGTGATTTGATGTATTGAGAATGAAACTTTAAAGATAAGTGAGTTATAGAAAGATTTTTTTGAGATAATTGGTGAGTTATATGACTATATATAAATTTATGATTTATGTACTATATTCATAGCGAAAGGGATACTTTATATAATTATAGAAGATGAATAACTTGAACTGAGAAATTGAATATGCCAAATATGTTTTATTCTGCAAAAATATGTAGATATATATATAGTTTCTTTAAAAGTTTATATATTGATAAGCAAAAGAATATTTTTGAAGAAATAGATAATATTCCAGATAATAAATTTGATTATGAAAAATGAGTAGATATATGGTCAACTAGATATAAAGATTGAATAGTTTGATTTATAATATATCAATTAACGACGGCAGTTTGAAGTTTTGATTACTATAAGGATAAAAAATATTGGAATGAATATGGGGACCAAGAATGATGAATTAAAAAAGAATTAAATAAATATTACTTTGATTTTTGTTTTAAATGAAAATGAATTAAATATTTTGTTGAATATTTAGCTCATTTTATAGAATTAGAAAAGGACCGTTTTTGAGAGAATGATAAAAATATACACTATAAATTAAATGATTTATTATCTGTTTTTGAAAAAGAAAGACTAATAAAAATTTTTAAAGATAGAAAAGAAGATATTGATAAGTTTATTAAGAATAACTCTACTGAGATTGCTCATATAACACGCTATCATAGTAGTAGTGAAGGAGATGTGGAAATAAAAGTTGATTATAAAGAATTTTGGAACTACTTTAATATAAATATTGATAAAATTACTTTAGATAGAATAATAAATAAATAAATAATTATTAATGAAATAAAAAAATACTTTGAGAAATTAAATACAACTCCTGCAAAGGAGTTGTATTTTGTTATTTTATGGTACCCAGAGTGGGACTTGAACCCACACATCCGAAGATAGGGGATTTTGAGTCCCCCGTGTCTACCAATTCCACCATCTGGGCAAATGACAGTAGCACATTTGAAGTGGTCTGCATTATATAGATTTTCATATTTTTGCAAACTATTTTCTATTATATTTCTCCCTTATATATATTATTTTTTTCTTCTTTTAAAAACTGTAAGTGTCCCGCAGCTGCGGGACAAAGTGGATTATTTTTTTGTCAATACACTCTGTTTTCTTTTTCATAGAAAATATGCTATACTACATACAATAATTTTAAATAAAATTTTTATGGCTGAGTACCAACATTGAGTAGACTCTCAAGATGGATCAATAATTTGAGTATATTCTAAAGGAAAAGGGAGCTTTGGTTTTGTAGATATGGATAATAGACCCAAAGGATATTTTGTATTTGGATGAAATACCCGCGATGCACTTTCATGAGATACGGTACGAGCAAAAATTAAAACATTCAAAGGACGAGAAGAAGCAGTGATTACCGAAGTGCTGGAAAGACGAAAAGCTCCAATTACAGGAATATTTGAACATAATAAAGGAAAAAAATTTGGTTTTGTGGTACCAAAAAATCCAGAATTTCAAAAAGATATATTTATACCAAAACGATTTTCTCATGGAGCCAGAAATGGTGATATGGTAGCCGTAGAAGTGACAGGTTGGAATGGGAAAAGTCCTGAGTGAAAAATCGTACAAGTGATTGGTGATCCAGATGAAAGAGGAGTAGATATTCTCGCTATTGCCGTTGAAAATGGAGCCAGAATGGGCTGGGATGATGAAATCCGAGAAGAACTCAAACAGTTTTCTGCTCCAACGGAAGAAGATATGAAAAAACGACATGATTTTCGGGACGAATTTACTATTACTATTGATTGAGCAGACAGTAAAGATCTGGATGATGCCATTTCTGTTGAATTTATAACTCCCCCTAGCCCCCTCCAAGAGGGGGGACCAAAAGAGAAGAGTCCTCACTATAAACTTTCAGTGCATATTGCTGATGTGACCCATTATGTAAATGAAAAATGAGCTATCGATACAGAAGCACTCAAACGAGGAACTTCTATCTATTTGGTAGATAAGGTTATTCCAATGCTTCCAGAAGAGCTTTCCAATGGACTCTGTAGTCTCAATCCCCATGAACCAAAACTTTCTATGACCTGTGAAATGATCATTAATTCAGCCGGTCATATTACAGAAACAAAGATATATGAATCGGTGATAGAAAGTGATTTCCGAATGACCTATAAAGAAGTTGATGAGATATTGAATGAAGAACTATCTATTTGAGCGGACTTGATGTTTGGAGGAAAAGTAACCAAACAACTCATAGACATGTTGAAACATTCTCGAGACCTCCAACGCATTCTTACCAAATACAAAAAATCTCTTGGAGTGCTCGGATTTAATTTTCCCGAACCAAAGATAGAAGTAGACGAAAAAGGGTGGCCCATCGAATACAAAAAATATCCTCTCAGAGAATCCAATAAGATTATTGAAGAGTTTATGATTAGTGCAAATGAGGCAGTTGCTCGAGAAATGAGTCAATATCCATTTGTGTACCGAGCACATGAAGCTCCAGATGTGGAAGATCTTTCAAAACTTCATAAGGTTGTTTCTCAGTTTGGCTATACTCTTGAGAATATCAGAAAAATTTCTCCAAAAGACGTAGCAAACCTCCTCGAACAGATTGCAGGAGATCCAAAAGAAAAATTACTGGGAAAAATGGCTCTCAGGAGTCTCAAAAAAGCAAATTATTCTACCGAACTTATTGGTCACTTTGGTCTCGCACTTCAGTATTATAGTCATTTCACATCACCAATTCGAAGATACCCTGATCTTCAAATTCATAGAATTATCAAAGAAAAAATTCATAAAAAACTCTCTCCAAGCAGAAAAGATTATTACAAAAAAATACTGGGACCCATTTGTGAACAAAACTCTGCGAGTGAAGTAGCGGCTCAAGATCTCGAATACAAGATCTGGGATCTCATGGCTGCCAAATATATGTCTGATAAAATAGGACAAGAATTTGAAGGAGTCATTTCTGGAGTGATGCAAGGATGATTTTTCGTGGAACTCGATAATACGATCGAAGGTCATATAGCACTTGATTCACTCTGAGGAAGATTTGAATACTTTGAGGAGACGATGGAGCTCAAATGAGCTGGAACCAAATTTCAGATTGGTGATAGAGTCAAAGTACAATTGGTAAATGTAAATATGGATCGGTATCAGATTGATTTTGAATTGATGGAAAAACTGGAAGAATAACTCCCCCTAGCCCCCTCACTCGAGGGGTATTTTTAATGAAAATAAAAATATTTATTGACAAACTCAATCTAAATTTATAGTATGTCGTTACATGTATAACTTGTAGCGATATTTTTTATGTTCAACCGAACAACTATTATTACCATTAAAAAAATCATCTCACACTCCGTGAAAATGATTTCTTTTGCTTGGTAAAAATATCACTCAAAATCATGAAGAAGTTGTTTTCACTCTAGAAGACAACTTCTTTTTTTAATTTTTTATTTGGTATACTATGAATCAACAACTTGCTGCAGTGAATATTTCTGATACATGATCAGAGAATCAAGAAATTCTTATAAGAACAGATATTTGACTTACTTTTCCTGATATTCTGGAGTTTTTAAAAAGACAAAATATATCTTTTGTATCATGAATTCTTGATAACAAAAAATCACTTATTTCTCTTACTTTTGATAATCGTCAAGCAGCTGAACAAGTAAAACAAATTTTAGATGAAGAGATAGAGAGTAGAGTGGCTTAATTTGACCCTGCTTTTACCAGAAAATCGCAAGCCATTTTATCCATACTCATCATATGGCCATTGAGCCAAGGACAGAGTTTTGTCTCGATATAGGTTTTGAGTAAGCAAACATCTTTATTTGCTTTCCAAGTATCTCGTGCTGCATAGAGTTGTTGAAGAGCGCACTCATGAGCATATTGATGTTTATTTGCTTCAGGATAATGATACTCAAACATACGCTTTTCTTCGGATTCAAAATGATATTCTACATCAGCTACCAGAGCATCCAGTTTTGCATCAATTTTATCCTTTTCTTCTCTGAGAGTCAATTCATAGAGGTCATTAATTATTTTAATTTCTCTGTAGTGAAGTTTATCAATAGATAGAAGGTCTTCGAGAAACATTTTTTCAATAATCATAAGCAGTGATTAAAAGTAATTTTCATATATATTACATCATAGTTGTTTTTATATGTCAAAAAATAGGCTATTTTTTGCTGGAGAATGTTTTTTGTGATAGAATAAATAATATTAAGAATAATTTTTATAGATATGCATTTTTTTGATTATTGTATTCGCTCTTTTTCGCATATTACTCAATCTTATTTTGTTCCAGAAAAATGACCTGTTTCAGAACTTGAAGAAAAACAAAAACCACAATTTGATGTAACAGATACATCGAGTTATTATACAGAAACTCAACTTAAAGAACTTCAAGAATTGACCGAGCAACTTGACATCATTAAAGATTCTGAAACTATTGTAGGAATTCACTCTGAAACACTTCGAAAAGCTCTGCTAGAAAAATGAGATCCACAAGATAAAGAATATCAAGAATTGGCTCAAAAAGTAAAAAGACTTCAACAAGAAGTATCACTTTTTAGTATAAAAGAAGATGAACTGAGTCAAAAAATTGATGAACTCAAAAAGGAAGCTCAATCCCAGATTCAAGAACTAAAATGAGAAACACCAGAATTCTTAGAACAGCAAGCAAATGAATATATCAGTGAACGTGCTGAAGAATTATGAGTTGAAGCGGAGGTACTGATAACTCTGTTACAAGGAAAAAATTATGAAGATGCAGAACCAAAAGATCGTATTATAATGATAGATGAGCTTTTGAAAGATTCAAGAGTTATTGAATGACTGGAAAAATATAAAAGTGAGACAGATGATATTAAAAAAGCTCAAGCTCTTGTCTCACTCACCACTCTTCTTCATCCGAGTAATGGATGAGAAGTATTGAAAAATTTAGAAAAAAATGAAAAAATCCCATTTATTGCCAAGATAATTATTAAATTTATTGAAGCTATTAGTGGAAAAAGCTTTTTACAGGAAGATTTTTACCAAAGTAGAGATTTGAGGGAACGATATGTTGAATTGAATAGTACAGAACTTGGAAGTTTATCAAAAAAACATGAAAGTGGAGATAAATGATCGGATGCCATTAATTTTGATGATAATGGAGCTTCTTCATTTGGGAGCTATCAACTCAGGTCTGATGCACTTCAAAAATTTGCCAAGCAAAATGGAATTGAATGATTTGAATCATGAATACTCACATCAGATCATGAATTTACCAAAAATTGGAAAGCAAAAATTGATGAACTCTGAGCAAAAAAATTTCATGCACTTGAACATGCATTTATCAAAAAAACTCATTATGATATCCAAATGAATAGTATTCAACAAGCATGAGTTCAAGCAAGTAAATTCTCAAAAACACTCAAAAATGTTATTTGGAGTACCGCGGTACAGCACGGTCCAAATACCAGTATTATTACTGATGTACTCAAAGATTTTTGACCACTTGAACCAGGAAATCCACAAAGTGAAAAGAAACTTGTAGAAGCTATTTATGCAGCTCGACTTGAGAAAAACCCAAAAGGAGAGAATCGTTATAATTCAGAAAAACTCATCGTAGCTCATCAGCTTCAGGTATACTGAGAAAATGGAAAATGATTTACCTCTTTTCATGCAGAGAGAAGTAGGAACTGAACGACCTTATGTTCCAGAACTGCTCGATTGAATTTGCAAGAAAAACTCGGTATTCAAGATGCAGCCCATGGATCTTCTGCAAAAGAATCATTTGGTGCCATAAAATGAAAAGAGAACTTTTCTGAAAATCTCCAAGATTTATTCAGTCGTACGGATATAAATGTCATTGATCTATACTGTGATGCATCTCCAAAAAATAGAGAATATGGTCATCGTGCCGTTGCAGTAAGAGAGGGATGAAACTGGAAAATTTATGACCCATATTATAAAGTTGCAAATGGTATTAACGGTGTTGATGCACAAGAATATATCACTCATATGCAACAACAAAAATGAAGAACTTTTTGGTGAGGAGTTGGATATAATTCAAACAAAGTTACTTAAAAAACAATCCCGCATTTTGCGGGATTGTTTTTTGCCAGAAAAATCTTTGAAACAATACAGATTATATTATATAGGAGATGAAGACAAGCAAGATGTGAGGAAATTGATATTGCATAAAAAAACAAGATGATACTCTTTTCTGGGGAGAAAAAATAAGCCATTCGCACTGAGTCACGAATGAGAGTTGGCAAACAAAAAAGGATAACTTAGCTACTCTTTCATGTTCGCCAAAACATCTCACGCATGACTCAAAATTTAGAATACAAGGTAAGGACGAGCAACTAAGTTACCCTTTTCTATATTCTAATATATTCGAGTCGTAGTATTGTCAGATATTTTGGCACACCCATAATACCATTCTCTCATAAAAATTCAATTTTTATTGTTTACTTTGACAAAAAATAGAAAAAATATACACTTGCACCTAAGTATTTTCTTTATCCAAGACATATGAGCTTCACATGACTTGAAACCATTGCCCAAACAACATCTTTACTGAAGCAGTAGAGTATTTTTTGAGTCAATTATAAGAAAATCAAAATCTCTACTGAATCACAGGAAGAGATTTTTTTAAATATTTATTTTCATACCCCTATGATACCACTTTCTACCAAACGACACTCACTCGCACATATTATGGCACAAGCTGTAAAGCAAAACTTTCCGGATGCAAAAATAGCGACAGGACCAGATACTGAAGATGGATTTTACTATGATTTTGATTTCTGAGATACTGAGTTCTCAGATAAAGACTTGAAAATCATTGAAAAAACGATGAAAAAAATCATCTCTCAAAACCAGGACTTTAAAACATTTGAAGTCAATTTTGATGAGGCACGAGACATTCTTGCTCAAATGGACGAAGAGTTTAAGTGTGAACTCGTTGATAAAATAGAGTCAGGGGATATGAAAAATACACTACCCCCTACCCCCCTCCTTACTAAGGAGGGGGAAATGAGCGGAGCGAATGGGGGAGGTCCAATTAGTTTTTATTTCAATGTTGCAAAAGGGAAGAGTAATAATGAAGATGTCCAAAATTTTCTTGCTCAAAAATCATTTGAAACATTTGAAGAACTGGATGGAGATCAAGTAAAAACACTCAAGTTTATCGATATGTGTACTGGGCCTCATGTAGAAAACACGAGAGAACTTGATGCAAACAGCTTTAAGTTGGCTCGAGTTGCGGGAGCATACTGGTTGGGTGATGCTGATAATAAACAACTTACTCGAATTTATGCCTATGCGTTTCATAACAAAGAAGAACTCGATGCTCATCTCAAAATGCTCGAAGAAGCCAAAAAACGAGATCATAGAGTGCTTGGGAAAAAACTCGATCTCTTCTGTTTTTCTGACTATGTATGACCTGGGCTTCCACTCTTTACTCCAGCCGGGGTAGTCATCCGAGATGAATTGCAGAATCATATTGAGGGAGTATGTCGAAAGTATGGATTTGAAAAGGTCTGTACCCCGCATCTTTCAAAAATAGATCTGTTTAAATGTTCTGGACATGCCTATAAATTTAGCGATGAGCTCTTTCATGTAGGATCGGGGCATGGACATGAATTTGTTCTCAAACCAGTACAGTGTCCCCATCATACTCAGATATATGCTTCAAATCCACGATCATATCGAGACCTTCCGTTTCGATATATGGAATCTGAAAAACAATACCGAGCAGAACAGAGTGGGGAAGTCGGAGGGCTTTCTCGAGTATATGCGATCACCGTAGAGGATGGGCATGTATTCTGTCGAGTAGATCAAATCAAAGATGAAATCATTAATTTGATTCATATTATTCGAGAATTCTATACGGCTCTTGGTATGTGGGATAAGGTATGGGTCAGTTTATCTGTACGAGATTATTCAAATCTCGATAACTATATTGGGGAAGAATCTGACTGGAATGTGGCTGAAAATATGCTTGCAGAAATCTCGGATGAACTCTGACTAGATGCAAAACGATGTGAATGAGAAGCTGCCCTCTATGGTCCAAAACTCGATTTTATGTTCAAAGATGCTACGGGTCGAGAGATTCAAATACCTACTGTACAGCTTGACTTTGCAACACCACAGAGATTTGAACTCAGTTATAAAGACTCAAATGGAGAGGATGTCACTCCGGTCATGATTCATCGAGCGATTCTTGGATCATATGAGAGGTTTATGATGCTTCTCATCGAACACTTTGCGGGAACATTTCCACTTTGGCTGGCTCCACGACAGGTTCGTGTGATCCCAGTTGCTGAAAAATTTGATGATTATGCCAAAAAAGTAGAACAAGAGTTAAAAGCAGAAGGTTTCCGAGTCGCTGGGGATTATAGCAATGATGGACTCAATAAAAAAGTACGAAATGCAGAGAAAATGCATGTGAACTATATACTCGTAGTTGGAGAAGAAGAACAAAATACATCTACAGTGTCTGTTCGAGATTATAAAACCAAAGAGCAAACTAGTGAAAACTTGCAAGATTTTAAGCAGAGAATTTTAGAAGAGTATAGAGAGAAGAGATTGTAGTTGACTTTTCTCTTTAAATTATATAATTATTTTTAGCACTTTTGCCAAAAATTCAAACAAAATTTTAGTAGAGAACTTCTATGAAAAATATATTTTCTTGGTATAAAGCAATAAGTATATTTATTTATTTTAAAGAGAAAAAACTTCCATTTTTTCTCAATATCCCGATTATTCAATGTATCTTATTAATTTGTTTTTTCGGATATATTTTTTCAGGATTACCTAGTGAAATATATATTGATATTTTCATGATTTGTGTCAGTATTGAATGGTCGATAGTGTTTATATATACACTTCTACACATCGCTAAAAACCCAGATATAGCTTCAGATGTTTGGATTTTAGGTATTCATGATGTCTGAATTTAATTTTTAAAGACCCGTACTTTAGGGTCTTTTCTTTTTTATTTGACTTATTTTTATGAAAAATAAACTAATAATAGTTGTTTATAAGAATGAATTATGAAAAAATATACTATTTGTCTCATAGATGATAAATCATATGGTATTCCTCAGCTCATTAATGCTATTCCTCAAGATATAGAATATGTATTTTATTACTATAATAGAATCACTGATATAGAAGATATTGACTTTGATATTGTGATACTTGATTATTATCTCGATAAAGACAATAAAACAGCACTCGAGATTATAGATAGGTTTCTGGGAAGTATTATTATTTGATTTTCTTCCGAAGACTCTTGTAACCAAAAAATGCTCCAAAATGGAGCTTTTTACTCTGCAAAAAAATTATCGAATACAAATTTAAATCTAGAATTACAAGAGATATTTAAAGATTTTTTATTTCTTTCTTAAATATTTTACTTCAATAGTATCTCATACAAATTCAAAAATATCTGATGGACTGATATTTGGATCCAGCTTTGGAGTACCAATAAATTCAATTTTGTATTTTTCGATATTATAATTGAATCTCTCAAAAATATCATCTTTATTATACATCTCTGGTTCTCATGATTCATTCGCACTGGTGAGAAAGAGAGGACCATGCTTTTTGAGGAGCTTTTCCTGTTCTGGAGTATGAGCTACTCGAAAAGCGATACGTTCGTATCTATCTCTATTTTCAAACATCACTTCATCATCTTCATAGTTCATCCAATGATGTACTGGAAGAGAATCTGTTAAAATCGTAAAAGGATTTGGGTACTTTTTTAAAAATTCGATTTGCTCATGAGTCAGGTCAGTATTTTTTTCAAGCCAAGAAAAACTCTCTACGAGAAGAGCGAGAGGTTTATCGAGTGTCCGTTTTTTAATCTTATAGATTTTTCTATAACTATTATGGTCATTCATTGGGCAACCGAGTCAGTAGCAAGTGTCAGTTGCAATGAAGAATAAATTAAATTTCATGGTGTCTTGTTGTTAATATTGAACCCCTCCCCCTGCGGGGACTCTCCTTGAAAAGGGGAGAGTAATTGCTATGAGGTTTTTTTGTTTAAAATCATTATTTTCTTCCCTTTTTAAGGGAAGTGTCTCGAAACGGAGTGGAGAGACGATGGGTTATACTATCGGTTTTGCTAATGGTATCCCAACTTTCCTTGGATATTTTTTGTGTGTTGTCTGGAGTTTTTCTATGATAACCAGGGTTCTTTTTTGATCTCAAATTTCATAATTTTTTACCTTGAGTATTTTTGCTGAGAGTCGTGAGAGAGCTTTTTTGGCTGACTTGAGTTCTTCTTTATCATCGAGCTTGTAGGCTATAAATATTCATCCTACTTTCAAGAGAGGAATAACATATTCGAGAAGAGTAGGGAAGTAGGCAGTAGCTCTGGAAGTGACATAATCAAACTGTTCCCTATAAGCTTCGTTTTGACCAATTTCTTCGGCTCTTCCGTTAAGAGTATTTACATTATCGAGACCCAGATCTTGGCTAAAACTATCAATGGCTTTGAGTTTTTTTCCCACACTATCTATACCGGTAAACTGTACGCTTGGGTTGATGATAGCCAGAGGAAGAAGAGGAAAACCTCATCCCGTTCACATATCTGCTATTTTTCATTCAAGCTCCATAAACACATTGAGCATAACCGAATCGATAAAATGTTTCTCTATGATTCATTCATCATCTCGTATGGCTGAGAGGTTAATTTGAGCATTTTTTTCCTTAAAAATTTCAAGAAATTTCTCAAACTTTTTAAGTTCTTCCGTTTCGAGCTCGATATTATATTTTTTAAAATATTTTTGCATTTCTATTTTTCTTTGATTAATAGTTCTGACTGATTATAATCACATTATCTCATTCACAAGTTTTTTTTATGCTTTCATCAAAATTAACCAAGACATTGCTTCGTACCACCGATAATTATATCAAAGCCCTTGAAAAAGGGGGTATTGTGACGGTTGAAGATTTATTGAACCATATTCCAAGAGATTATGAGGATAGAACCCAAGTTCTCGATACTTTTTCACTCATCAATGTAAAAGAAAAAAATACTATTCTTGTGAAACTGCTCTCTATTGATACTCAAAAAACAGCGAATAATAAACTCCTCACCAAATGAGTCATTGAAGATAAAAATGGATTTTTATCGGAATGTGTATGGTTTAATAGAAAATATCTCTCTACTCAACTCAAACCATATATTGGGAAGAAGATTTTACTCACAGGAAAGGTAAAATATGCTTTTGGGAAACTGAGTTTTCCTTCTCCTGAATGGGATGGAGATTTGTCAAAAGTAGGCTGAGAAGTGGTACCTGTATATAGTGAAGTGAATTATATCCCGAGTAAGTGGATTGTATCCAAAATGGATATTGTGAAGAAATATATTTGAGAGATTTCAGAAACACTCCCAGAAGAAATTATACAAAAATATAATTTTATTTCTCGAAAACAGGCCCTGCATGAAGTGCATTTTCCAAAAAATATGCATGATGTGGAACAGGCAAAATACAGACTTGCATACGAGGAACTTTTTGAGATTAATTATCGTGCGATCGCTTCGAAACATGAAACTTTTAAACAAACAGCAGGGAAGTCGGTTGCTATTAGACTCAATCCAGATCGAGTGAAAGACATACTTTCTCAACTTGAATTTGAGCTGACTGACCATCAAAAAATTGTTCTTTTTCAAATCTTGAAAGATATGGAAAAAGATCACTCTATGCAGAGACTCTTAGAGTGAGATGTGGGTACTGGAAAGACCATTGTGGCCTTGGTGAGTGTGATTCATGCGATTTTGGAAAGTGTAGGGAAAAGGATTCAAGTAGCCATTATGGCTCCGACAGAAATCCTTGCTAGGCAACATTTTTCGAGTATGCAAAATATGCTTTTTGAGTATGGAATATCAAGTGAACTCCTCGTATGAAGTACGACAGCAAAAAATAAAAAAGATATCAAATCAAAACTCAAATCAGGAAATCTGGATGTCGTTATTGGAACACATGCACTCGTACAAGAGGATGTGTATTTTCAAAACCTCTGATATGTTATTATCGATGAACAGCATAGATTTGGTGTCAAACAACGAGAAGTGCTTGAGAAATGATTCTGAAATGCATGAACACTTGTACCTCATTCACTCAATATGACGGCTACTCCGATTCCTCGAACTTTGGCTCTGACCCTCTATGGAGATCAGGATCTTTCCATCATTTCTCAGTATCCAAAAAATAGAAAAGAAATATTTACTAAAGTAGCAAAAACAGAGGCAGAGAGAGACCAGATTAATTTATTTGTGAGAAGTGAAATAGAAAAAGGGAGACAGGTATTCTGGGTATCACCACTCGTTGAAGAATCAGAAAAAATAGATTTGGCCAATGCTATTTCTACCTATGAATCACTCGTAGATATATTTTCTCCTTTTCAAGTGTGACTGATTCACGGAAAAATGAAGGCCAGTGAAAAGGACCAAATTATGAAAGACTTTGCAGAGAATAAGGTTCAGATTCTCTCCAGTACTTCGGTGATAGAGGTAGGAATCGATGTACCGAATTCTACGATTATGTGTATCGAAGGAGCAGAACGATTTGGTCTCTCACAATTGCATCAATTTAGAGGACGAGTTGGTCGATGAAAACATCAGTCTTATTGTTATCTCTTTCCAACGAGTGGAAATGATACAGATAGACTCAGAGCCATGGAGCGAACCAATAATGGTTTTGAACTCTCTGAGATCGATCTTGAAATCCGGTGACCAGGGGAAGTGTATGGTCTGAGGCAATCATGAGTTCCAGATCTTAAAGTCGCATCTCTCACGGATCTTGAATTTATTTCTCAAATTAGAGAAGATATAGAAGAAATGTTTCAGAAAACTAAAGAGTAAAAAAAGTTTCTTTTTTCCTCTTTTTTTATATACTATTTTGAAACTTCCGTCTATCAAGAGTATTCATTTATACAAAAAAGTTATGAAAATATTGATCTTATGACTCTGAGCTTTTGGTTTTTCTGTTGCAAAACACTTATGAGAAAATAATCCTGACTTGGAGATATTTTGATATACTCGTAATTCTGATACTTCTAAAATCATTGCTCAAACAAAGCAACATCCATATTTTTTCTCTTGACATTCTCTTCCAAATAATATAACAGTGGTTTCAGATTATTCAGAAGTAATGCATGATGCAGATGTCGTTATTCTTGCTACTCACGTAAGATTTGTACGTGATCTTTTAAGAGATATTCAACCAATGCTCAAAGATGGAGTTATTTTGGTAAATCTTGCAAAATGAATCGAAATTGAATCTAACTGTACTATTTCTCAAATAGTAGAGGAAGAAATGAAGGGAAAGTCTTACGAATATGCAGTATTATCTGGATGAATGATAGCAGAAGAAGTGGTGATATGAGCTGATTTAGGTACAGATATATGAGTTTCAAGTAAGGCAACAGGGGAAATACTCTATAATATTTTTTCCTGAAGGAATCTAGAGGTGGTTATAAAGGATGATATTATTAATATAGAACTGTACGGAAGTTTAAAAAATATTATTGCTATTATTATCGGTTATTATGAAGGAAAATCATATGGAAAATCGAGTATATGAAGGTATATCGTTGAATTTTATGAAGAAATGAAGGACATCATCTACTTGTATGGAGGAAATAAACATGTAGATTTTTCCTCTTATTCTGTATGATGAGATATTATTGCCACTTGTTTTGGGTGATCACGAAATAAATATTTTGGTCAGCTATTATGACTCTGACATACGACCAAAGAAGCTATTGAAATCCTCAAAAAAGAAAAAAAATATACTGAATGATATGATACATTTCAAGCAGTCTATGCAAAAGTAAAAGATAGAGAAGGGTGTGAGATGACAAAATATTTTTTTAAAAAAATATTTGAAGATCAAAATAAATCTTAAGTATAAAAAAGAGAAGAAAATGTTTTTTTTCTTCTCTTTTTCGCTATACTGGATGGGAATACTTTGAGTAATACTGCACTATGAATCTTCTTCAGCTATTTTTTATTATATCATGAGTAATTATTTTTATACTTGCTCTAGATATTGCCAGAAAGCAAAAGTTTAATGCACTTCATTTTTTGGTATTTTTAGCAATAGGTTCAGGGTTACTTCTTTTTACTCTCAGTCCAAGTTTCCTAGATTTTGTATGAGGGATATTTGGACTACAAAGATGAGCGGATGCACTGGTATATGGAAGTATTATTTTTTTGTTGTATTTTGTTTTACTCCTGCTTTCTAAAGTAGAGTGAAACAAGAATGATATGACCTATATATTACGGCAACTTACTATCAACTCTTGCAAGAAAAAAATACATACAGATATATTGATATTGGTACGAGCGTATAATGAGTGACCAGTGATTGCTCAGACTCTTAAAAGTATTTATGATGCAGGATATAAAGATATACTTGTTATAGATGATGGATCAACTGATGATACTATTGAACAGGTAGAGTCCTTAGGTCATGATCGTATAGTACTTATGAGTCATTTGCAAAATAGAGGAGCATGAGCTGCTTTAGAAACAGCATTTGCTTATATACGAAAACATGTAGAGTGTAGATATGTAGTAACTTTTGATGCGGATGGGCAACATGATATCCAGGATTTGAAATGATTATGAGACTATATTCAAAAACACCCGAAAGTGGATGTGTTTTTAGGTTCTCGATTTTTAAAAAAACGAACGGTATGAATCCCACTAGGAAGAAGGATACTGTTAAAATGATGAATTTTATTTACTGCTGTGATGAGTCGAATAGTTCTCTCAGATGCTCATAATGGGTTTCGAGTATTTAAATCTGAAGCTATTGATAAAATATCACTTACTATTGATGGTATGTGATATGCTTCAGAGTTGATAGATATTATTTGAAGACTAAGGATTCCTTATAAAGAGATTCCAGTTAAAATTCGCTACACTCAATATAGTTTAGAAAAAGGACAAAAAAATGGGAATGCATGGAATGTTGTCATCAGTTTTATTTGGAATAAGTTTTTTAAGTAGAGAAATATAATGAAAAAAATATTACTCATTACATGAGGTATGGGATATATCTGATCCCACGCAGTAGTCGCTTTTGAACAAGCTGGTTACCGTACAGTGATAGTTGATAACCTATATAATAGTGACTTGTCTACCTATGAATGAATAGGTAATATTTTGTGATATAAGCCTGATTTTCATGAGCTAGATCTCAGGAATAAAAATGAATTAGAGGAAATATTTAAGAAGTATGATTTTGATTGAGTGCTTCATTTTGCTGGATTAAAAGCTCCTTTTGAATCTCAAGAAAAGCCTGTTTTATATTTTCAAAACAATATTTCAGGGAGTTTGAACTTGTTTGAACTCATGAATACATATGATGTAAAAAATATAGTTTTTTCTTCGAGTGCGAGTACCTATTCGACGGTAAATGTACCACCTATTACTGAAAAATGTAACCAGGTTCCTGAGACTCCCTATGCAACGAGTAAGTTTGTATGAGAAAAAATACTGGAAGATCTATCAAAATTTTCAGGATTTAGAAGTATCAATCTCAGGTACTTTAATCCCGTATGATGCCATCCAAGTGGTCACATTTGAGAATATTTAGACGATATCCCCAATAATTTATTCCCATATATTTTTCAGGTTTTAAGTGGAAGATTACCATCTTTAAAAGTATTTGGTTCAGACTATGATACTCTTGATGGTACGGGTGTACGTGATTATATTGATGTAGTTGACCTGGTTGATGCTCATGTATTGGCATATAAGAAATTGAGTGGTATTACTGGTAATTTCTGATTTAACGATTCTTTTAATGTATGAACCGGAAAAGGGACTTCCGTATTGCAAGCTATTGATGTAGTAGAAACAGTAGTATGAAAAAAAGTAGAATATTCTATGATGGACAGAAGACCCGGAGATATTCCAGTGAGTTATTGTAATACCAATAAAATCCAGATTGAGCTTGGTTGGAAAAGTTTAACCTCTTTGGAACAGAGTATTCAAAACAGTTGGAAATTTTATAACAAACAATAAAACAGTATGAAACTATTATTTGCAGTATTTCTATTTATAATCAGTTTTTTTCGTGTAGACGCATTTGATGCTCAATGATTTACATTATTTACGATTGATCAAAATATTGCGACTTTTGAGTGTGCTTCTACCTGTGCGATCAATCTAGGTGATTATACCAATAACGATCAAGTACAGTTGAGTGGAGAAGTTGTCTGAAATGGTACTCTGAGCCTGTGAATTTTAGTATGAACAAATGTAAATGTACTTCAAAACTACAATGTTCAGGAATTGCTGATTTTGGACGAGAACTATACACTATTTAATAAAAATTTTTATGCTCGTATCCCAGAATGAGCTCAGTTGGTATTGGTTTTTTCTGGACAGATGAGCTCTCAAGAGTTCTGAGTCTCTTCTCACACTGCATGATTTATAACACATATTACTGAGTTTATACAATCAAATGAATGACTCACTCCCTACAGTATTAATCTCAGATATGGTTCACAACTATTTGGAATGTCATGGACCCAAATACTCTATATTGTTTTTATTGTTTTTGCAGCTCTTTTATTTTTGCTAGGGAAATGAAATAAACAGAACATCTTGTATCTGACTCTGGTTTTGTTTTTACTGGTTATGACAAAAAATATGTATGACTTTGGAAGAACTTACTATGAATGAGTTCAGTCATATCATCTCAGTGATACTCAAAAAACATTTCATCATATGTGAGACTATTATGATTTTACTCACAATGTCAGAGAGAAAATGGGAATTGACGATGTATCAGATCCAAGAGGTATAAACTGTAGTTATTATTCAGAATGTCAGAGTCATTGGCCATTTTGCTATAACTGGAGAACGATATTCTTACAGCCCTGTCAAAATACCAAGGACCCGAATGAAGCAGATTTTATTCTCCTCCACAAAAAAGAGATTCCCGCATCGTTTCAATCTAAAGAAGTTCTTCATAGCCAAAATGGTAGTTATCTATTAAAAAACTAAATCATGTTTGATACATCAATATTCCTGTTTTTACAGCACATATTTTTATATATTCTGCTGCCTCTTATTCCATGAATCCTATTTATGTGGATATTTTTTGGAACCAAGTATAAATGACTCCTCTTATATATTGTTTCATGGTTTGTATGACTCTGAGTGGTAACAGCTTTTTTCTATGCGCTTCAAATATTTGTATTTGGAATATCAAAATGGGAATATTTTATGCTTTTAGTTGTATTAATTCTCTCGTTTTTTATAAAATTATTTCTTTCAAAATACTCTATAAAGAAATATTTTTCGACACTTTGTTTGGATATTTCTTTTTCTCCTATCAGAGAAAGTTTTCTCGCTCTGAGTAGGGTTAAGAAAATATTTTCACTCACATTCTTTGGTTATATACTGGTATTTTTATTATTAAGTTTATTATATAACATATCATTTCCAACTTATTTTGATGATTCTTTTGGGAATTGGACTTTGGGTGCTATCAATATGTATTTTGATGGTGGGTATAGAGTATTTGGCAGTGAAGATGAGATATTAGGGAAATGAGGTCGAACGAATTACCCAATTTTTGTCTCTATTTTTCGAGCACTTGTGGCTGATTTTTCTGGATTTTGGTACGAAATATATCAGAATTTGTTTCAGTATGTTTCATTTTTTTTTACGGTAATGTTTACTTTTGTTATTTCTTTTAAGAAGACCAAAGATATTTTTGTATCTCTGCTACCTCCATTTTTTATTACCTCTATTCCGCTGGTATTTTTTCATATTACGGATGGATACATGGATTTGGCCTCATGACTTTACTCAGTGTTTACGATATACTTTTTATATCGATTTCTCAGCAAGAAGAATTATGAGAATTTTGTATTGTGAGCTCTTTTTTGAGCCCTACTGATTTGAACAAAGAACGATGCTCTAGTCGTTTATCTTCCAGGTATTGTTTTTGGTTTTATAATCTATTTATTTTTGAATAAAGAAATATCAGATTTTTTTAGAGGATTATGTACGAGAAATAATATCACAAGATTAGGTTTTATTGTTTTATTCTTTTTAGCTCCTCAGTTTTTTGTACGATTCTATCATGGGTTGGCACTCAATCCCCAAGCGAATGATGGTTTTGAAAATCCTGCATGGTGGCATCTAGAGATTTTTACTTACGCAGATGATATTTTTATCTTAGAGAATAATTATAATCTTATACTCCTCTTGATTCCTCTTTTATTTTTAGGGTTTTGGAAATGAAAGAAGAGTTTTATACTCTACAGTGTGATATTTATATTTGCTATTTTTATCGCTGTATTCTTGTTTACCTCTAACTATAGATGGGTACTTGACCAGACCACAGTTAACAGAGCATTTATGTCTTGTTTTGTAATATTGGTATCTTTTTTTGCTCTTATTTACTCGGATAAAAAACAAAAATAATATGATAAAAAATGTAGCTCATAAAATGGTAAAATACATCTTTGGTGGATGAATGGCAGCTATGATAGATCTGTGATTTTTATGACTCTTTACCGATTATTTTGGGATATATTATCTGATTTCTGCGATACTGGCCTTTGTGATTTCATTCTTTTTTTGATTTTTCTTTCAAAAAATTATTACCTTTGAATCCAAGAGTGACAAGCACATTGTTGAGTGAACCTATTTTTTGATTTTTCAACTGATCGGTCTTGGGATAAATCTGTTTTTACTTTGGTTATTATCATGAATTTTGTGATTTAACTATTTATATGTTGCCATATTTAATAAATTTGTGGTATTTGTTTGGAATTTTTTTATGAATTACTTTTTTAACTTCAAGGATTAATGCTTCTTTCTATTATAATTCCATTCTTGAATGAGCAAGAGACCATAGGAGAGGTCTTGCAGCAGGTAACTTCGACGGTTATTGAATGATATAACTTTGAGATTATTTTAGTGAATGATGGAAGTGATGATCAGAGTGTGAATATTATTCAAGATTTTATAGCTCAGTATACATGAGACTATAAAATACAACTTATAAACTTTGCAAAAAACTCAGGGAAGTGATTTGCTCTGAAGGCATGAATTGCGAAGTGTGAGTGAGACCTGATTTTGATTCAAGATGCAGATATGGAATATACTCCAAGAGATTACGCACCACTCATCTCACATTTGAATAAAAATAAATTGGATTTTGTCTATGGTTCCAGAACACTTGGAATCAAGAAATTTGCGAACCATTATTCAAATAAAGTATTTTTGTTTTGAGGTTTGCTCGTATCCATTGTTACCAGTGTTTTGACTTTTACAAAGATGACTGATGAGCCGACTTGTTATAAATTATTTTCACAAAAAACTAAAGATTATTTATTGCTTCCTCCAGAAAATGGTTTTGAATGGGAGCCTGCCATTACCATGATTCTCCTGAGAAAAAAATTTAGATACTGAGAATATCCAATTCACTATTTTCCAAGAGATGTCGCTCATGGGAAAAAAATAAATTGGAAAGATGGAGTGAAAGCCATCATGACCTTAATTGTCTGGAGATTCAAAAAAATACAGCTATGAAACAAATAAATATTATACAATTCACACCATACTTTCCACCTCATAAATGAGGTCTTGAGACGGTATGACAAGAAATCAGTAAGTACTGGGTATACAATAATTACTGAGATTTTATTAATGTCACTACTGAATTTGATCAACAAGACCATGGGGATGAAAAAATTATTTTTAAGTGACAGGAAATCTGATACAAAAAAGATGGATACCAAGTACTCGTATGCCCCAGTATTGAAATAGTGTATAACTTTCCAATATATAAATTTTGGGATCAAAAATACAAAATGATACAGAAATATTTGCGATCTTGTATAGAAAAAAGCAACTGTGAATATAGAGTTATTACGCATACCAGATTCTTTTTACCTACATTTTTTGGATGACTTTTTGCCAGAAAAAATAACATACCATGGTTGCATATAGAGCACGGAAGTGGGTATGCAAAATTGGGGAGTAAATTTAAGACCTATGTTTGAATCATATATGATCACACATTGTGAAAGTGGAGTTTAAAAAAAGCTGATATCATACTTCCCATTAGTAAGGCATGTGAAAAATTTGTACTTCAAATAGGAGGAAATATTTCTCACAAGACACATATTTTTTATAGAGGACTGGATCTGGATATGAAACAAAAAGAGAAAAAAGATGATATAAAACTGGTATTTGTAGGACGACTGGTATCACTCAAATGAGTTGCTGATTTGATCGAAGCATATATTGCTTCAAGAGTGCAACAAGAACTGGTCATCATATGAGATGGGGACGAAGCTGAGAAACTAAAACAGCAAGCAAAGTGACATGATATTACATTTTTAGGCTTTCAAAAGAGCGATTTTGTGATAGACTTTCTGAATTCTCATAACTGTATTTTTATTAATCCCAGTTATCAGGAGTGATTGCCGACCACGGTTATAGAATGACTGGCCACTAGAAATGTTGTCATAGCAACTGATGTATGAGGAACAAAAGAAATATCTGAGCAAGATGATCTGATGATTATAAACAGCTGAGATATACAGGAATTAAAAAATAAAATCTTATATGCTCTGGAAAATTATAGTACTCTCAAGTGATTGAGTCTGGAAAATGTAAACGAAAAATTTAATTGGGATAATAATATTAAAAAATTATATAGACTCGCAAACAAATATGAATAAGAAAAAAGTACTGATCATGAATCTGACACCGAGGGGATGAATGTTGCATTATTCTTCTCAGTTTTGTAATGAGCTGATGAAAAGAAATGATATAGAGCTCAAGGTAGGTATTGCTTCATACCATGATGGAAGCTTATATGATCATTCCACTTCATTTATCAAAATCAGAACGAACCCAAATCCACTGAGCTTTGTATTTGATTCTCTCAATATTTTTTATCATCTCTATTTCTTATTTCAAATTATTGTTTTTCGCCCTCAGGTCGTTCATTTTTTAGACAACCATCCTTGGTATATTCTCTATGCCCCTATTTTTAAATGTATAGGAATGACTTTATATGTGACCCAGCACGACCCAGTTTTACATTCTGGGGAGGACAGTTCTTTACTTGGAAAAATTTCTATACAGGTAAACAAGACGCTCAGAAATATATCTGATCAGATCATGGTTCATGGAGATATTCTGAAAAAACAAGTCATCGAGAATTATAATGTACCAGAGAATAAAATTCTTTCTATCAGGCATGGTTCCTATACTTTTTTTAATACATGGGCACAGGGTTTAGCAGTAAAAAAGAATACATTTTTATTTTTTGGAAGAATAGTAGACTATAAATGACTCGATGTATTGTTAGAAAGTTTGGAATATATTTCTCATAATATTCCAGATTTCAAACTCATTATTGCTGGCCCATGAGATATCTCAAAATATAGCAAACTGATAAAAAAATACAGTGATAATATAGAGCTCTACAACTTTGAAATACTTCCAGAGAATGCCTATAGATATTTTGAAGTCTCAGAGTTTGTAGTACTTCCGTATAAGGATGCATCTTGAACAGGAGTTGTTCCAGTAGCATATTGTTTTGAAAAACCAGTTATTGTCACTGATGTTGGTGAGCTTCCAAGTGTGGTCCAGGAAAATGAGACATGAAGCATTATTATTCCGAGTGATCCCAAAACACTTGGGGAAAAAATAGTTGAATTCTTAGAGCAAAAAGATAGAGTAGTACAGATGTGAAAACAAGCAAAAAAATGGAGTGACAGAGAGTTATCTTGGAAAGATATAATAAAGAGTATTTATTAAATTATTTATAATTATGGCAAGAGAATTAACTTTTTGAGATTTACATAAAGATATTATCAAAATTGCTTTAAATAAAGTGAATAAAGATAATAAAATTTTAGATATTGGGTGTTGATACTGAGCTTTTTTGGAAAAATTGTATCATAATTGATTCAGTAACTTATATTGAGTAGATGGTTTTATAGATCCAGAATTTAAGAAAATGCTTTTTAAAAAAGCAAAATTTACAGAAAAATTACCTTTTTCTGATGATGAATTTGATACTATTTTTTGTACAGAGGTTATTGAGCATGTAGAAGATCAATTTTTCCTGATAAACGAACAAATAAGAACTTTAAAAATATGAGGAAGCTTGTATATAACATCACCGAATATTTATTCTATTATTTCTAAAATAAGTTTTTTGTTAACAGATAGATTAGCATACTTTTATGATTCAGATGTAAAGTTTACTATATGTCCTTGACATTTAACCCCATTTTTTATTTCTATTATTCAGCAATATTTTGACGAAACTCTACATTTAAAAAGTACGTATTATTCTCAGTTTGTTTTACCGTTTACATGATGAAAAATTAGACTCCCACTTAGAAATAAATTATTTTGAAATATAGCTATTTATGAATTTGAAAAAATCAAATAAAAAATTTATATCTATCATTTGGTGATACCATACACAAATATTTGACTTTCATAAAGAGCAAAATTATCATATGATGCCCTTTGAAGTGATGATGGAACAATGATATGAATGTGAACTTTTTGCTATAGATAGTAGAGTCAATATATCAGATGATCCTCATTTTATAAAAGGAGTAAAAGTTACATATTATAAAAATATTTTGAGTTATTTACTGTATCTCTATAAAAATAGAGAGAATGTCATCTACTCAAATAGCCTCACTATCAAGACACTATTGGTAGGACTGATCTGAAAAAATACATTTTTTTATCCTCATGATAATATCTTTTGAAGAACAGGAAAAAATATTATCAAGATATGCATTATTAAGTTTTTTTATAGATTTTTTACGAAAATTCGCATTAATAATACAGATGAGAAAAAAGCATTGGATGTCATAAGAAAGGGTCTCGGATATATATGTCCACTTCCTATTTCTGCAGATTTTTATTCTGACAAAAAGCAAAACAGATCAGATGCAGTATTTATATGAAATCTCACCTCTGCAAAAAATCCTGAATTTCTCATTGATACTTGTAAAATTTTGCGTGATAGAAAAATACACTTTCAAATACATATTATTTGAGAAGATAGATACAGTAAAAATGGAAGAAATTTTTCCGATTTAGTACAGGAAAATAACTTAGAAAGCTCTATGATTCTTCATTGATTTCTTGAACCCAAAGAAATAAAAAAGAGATTACACAAATCTCTTATATATATAAATACTTCTCTTGGGGAATGACAGTGCCTCGCAGTATATGAGTGAGCACTTGCTGGAAATATACTCTGTCTTCCAAATATTATGAGTTTTCCCTCAGTGTTTCATAAAAATGCTTTCTATCATAATAACCCCCAAGGCCTAGCAGATAATATCATGAATATCTTACAAGATACTCAGAAATATCAAAAGAGTATAGAAAAAACTCAGAAAATGATCTGAGAAAAATATTCTTATGAAACGATTAAAAAACAACTAACACAGCTTTTTGATGAAAGATAACCGTACAAACATACTCTTTTTTGCACAACAAATACATGCACCATGGATTGAGTGAGTCAAGAATAATGCTATGAAAATATGTGAGTGACTGAATAAAAAAGTACAAGTACAGATTATTAGCCATACATGACCTCATAATAATAAAAGGCATGATTTGATTCATGGAGTAGAGGTACATTATTTGTTACAACTGACGAATAATTTTGTATTACAATTGTGGTACTTATGTATCTGAACTATACGGTCTATTCGTTTTATCTGTAACGAAAGACCTCAAAAAATATTTATTCAATATCTCGATACTTCGTACTTGTGAGCTATTTTGCTGGTAAGGATATTCTTTCCCAAGACTCCTATTATTCTAACTCTTTATAGTACCGATGAGCTGAGCATATGGTATAAAAAAATATTTTTAAGGTGGGTGAAATTCTCTCAAGTAATTATTATTTCAGAGTATCTCAGAGAGTCGATTCAGTCTTTAGGGTATAAAGATCAGGATATCATTCATATCCCACTTTCTTATGATAAAGCCAGATATCTGAAAAAAAGTGATTTTCATCTCAGAGATACAAAAAAAATTCTTTTCTCTGCTGGTATCAAAAAAGAAGCATGAAGCTTTTTTATGGTAGATCTGGCAAAAAAAATGCCAGAATATACATTTATTTTTACTCTGCGTCAGTTTAATACAAAGAGTGAAAATGAATTAGAATTGCTAAAAAAATATATTCAAGACTCAGGGGTAAGCAATATTAAAATTCTGAGAAATATTGAAAATATGGAAGAGCTTCTCTCCGGGGTGTGAGCTCTTGTTTTACCTTTGCAAGATATACGAATCAAGATGCTCACTCCAGTAGCTCTCCTAGAGGCTATGTCTCGAAGAACTCTTTGTTTTGTAGCTGATTTACCAAACTTAGTACAATTAGTTGATAATAACCAGAATGCCATTATATTTGATAGGTACAATACGAGTGACTTAGAGAAAAAAATAGAAGAGAATATTCATCGGGAAGATATTGCCCAGAATGCCTATCATTTTGCTGAGAAATTTCCAGATTTTGACGATGTGGTAGAAAAATATTTTGAACTTATTTAAATACATGACCCTTTATATAGATATTTATGGAATACAAATAGAGGTATATACTCAAAACACCTCTCTTTTTTCTATGATTCAAAAATACTATGCTCCTTTTTTAGTGGATGCCATAGAAAAACCAGATGTGTATATCAACTTAGAGAGATATGGTTATGTGTCTCGTAAAAAACACTTTGTCTTAGATTCTGATTTTGCTACCTTTTGATCTGCAGTCCAGATAGATACAAATAATAAGAGATACTTTTTCTCTCAGCAGGAGATGTCTGGTACCCTTGATTTTTCAGATCCTGATATCATAAAAGTACATGGAAAACTAATCCCAAACAAGATACGTCACTGGGTAAATATTGCACTGCAATGATTCACCAGAATAGATAAATACTATAACAGATTTATTATAAAAACTTGTATTCATGATATAGTGTTTATATTGCTGGAACAAAAATTATCCTCTTGTTTACTCCATGCAACAGCTGTTACTAATGGAGAAAAAACATATCTTTTTACTGGACTTTGATGATCTGGTAAATCTACTCTCGCATCTTCATTTCTCCAGAAAAAATGATTTACTATTCTTTCTGATAACTATGGAATTGTTGCTGGTAATAAAATATTTCCATTTCCAGAGCTTCCTCGTATTACAAAAGGTACTCAAAAATTACTCTGAATGGACTTGAAAAATAAGGCTGATGGAACAAAAAATTATCTAGAAAATAATACTGACAGCCTACAAAAATCTTATCAGATAGACTGAATTTTTGTATGTTCTTATGGAAAAGAATTTGAACTCAGTGTAATAGAAGATACTGCTTATATATTTGAACTCCTTAGTTCTATCAATAATTATACAAAAGAATTTCCAGAGTATTTAAATCTATCACTTTTATCAGTGATAGGAAAGTTTAATACCAATGAACAAAGAATAAAAAATCTCAAAAATATTATAGATAATAATAGATTTTACCTACTCAAAAATAATAAGGATATAGATAATACTCTTAACAGCATACTGAATGTATAAGTTTATAGATTTTCCAAAACAGATTTCTCTCGAAGAGTATACAGCTCAAGAACAGGCTTTTGTATCTTTTTTATGAAAAATAAAACAAGTGATATCTCTCTATTCTATCTGAGAAATGGAGCTACTATGAGTTTCAGATTTAGACTATTTGATAGTATATGATGGAAATATTGATACAAATAAAATCAAAGAATGTATAAAAAAATATTCCTTGATCGATACAGTTTTATTTTTGGATATAAGTGAAATAAAAAATAAAAACTATCTTTCACATCATATTTTATATAATTTGGTGTATGGGAAAGACTTGAAGTTTCATTTTGATGCAAGTAATAAAAATTTGAATATTATTTATGCTTGGAAAGGAGTATTTTTTTCTTTGCTAAGAAACTTTTATTATTACAGATCTCACAGAACTATTTCTGTGAAAAAGTTATTATCCCATATCAATGATATGAGATATCCAATTTTTTTTCTTGGGAATCTTTGAGTAAATGTCTCAGAATATCAAAAATTTATGGATGAATTTTCTCAGTATAGACAGAATTATTTTGATCATAATAATTATGAGATTCTAGAAAAATATTTAGAAACATCTATTGCTATGAGCTGGAAAATAGTATTTGATCTCAAGCAGTTTTTACCAGATGTGCAAAGCGTTTCTGAGATATATGGAAGGTTTCCTACCATCTATACTGAGTTTAAAAACCATCAAGATTATATAAAAAATACTGAGCAAGTAATTGAGCATATTGGAAAAATAAGTAGATTTTTATATCTTCCACCTGGATATGATTATAGGAAGTGGGACTGAGAGTTGAAGAGAGATCTTGATATGATACTCAAAAATAATCCTGATTTTTTACAGATGTGATTTTCAGAATATATTTTACAAATAGCACTGATTTGAAAAAAAATATTCGATTATATAACTATAAAAATTCTATGAATAAACAAAAATACTTAATAAACGGTTTCTGAAAGCTCTTTCAACCTCTCAAAAAACATCTCTGATATGATGTTGAAGTATTATTACCACAGTCACGACGATTTGATATTATCACAAATTTCTTAAAATTTTTTGTGTATAGTATTTCAGGAAAAACAAAAAAATATCAGGTAATTCACATAAATGCTTGGGAAAATTTTTTGAACTTCTGGAACAGAAAATGAAAAATTATCATCGGAGAAAGCCATGGATTTCACTTTTGAATCAATTTTAGTGATACACTCCAACATTTTCACGGATGAAAAAAAATACTTGCCTCTATCGTAAATACTTTTGTACAACCATTGCTAGAATATAG